>JBBQJJ010000695.1:0-3255 GCA_038325805.1 Haliangiales bacterium | reverse complement strand
AGATGCAGCGCCCGCATCGCGAGGTAGTGCGCGGTCCACGGGCCGATCCCTCGCAGTGCGACCGCGGTGGTCACGAACGGCTCGAGCTCACGCCCCTCGAGCTCGATCTGCTTCGCTTCGATCGCCACGGCAAACCCATGCACCGCCGCTGCCCGCGCACCCGGCAACCCGACCTTCGCGATCCGGTCGACGCCGGCCGTCACGATCTCCTTCGCCGTCGGAAACCGATGGGTGAGCCCGTCGCCGCCGTCGTACGGCGTACCGAACCGATCCGCGAAGCGGCCCGCGAGCGTGGTCGCCGCCGCGACCGAGACTTGTTGCCCGAGCAGCGCACGCACCGCGGCCTCGAAGCCATCGATCGCCCCGGGTACGCGCAGGCCCGGCCGCTTCGCGACGAGCTTCGCGAGGACAGGATCTCTGCCGAGCACACCGTCGATCACGTCAGGGCGCGCATCGAGATCGAACATCGATCTGACCCGCGCGACCAGCCGCATCAGGACCGAGGTCAGCGATGGAGAGATCGCGAGGACGAGCGCCTCGCGACGATCATCGCGACGCACCTCGATCGTGCCGAGCTTCCCGTCGAGGTGAACGACGCGACGATACCTACCCCGCTCCACCCGCTCGACGCCGGGAATCGCGCGCGCCGCGAGGAACGTCAGGAGCTGATCGAAGTCGTACGGTGGACGGTAGTCGAGCCGCAGCGCGAGCGTCTCGCCGACCGGGTCCGCGTGCGTGCGACGCAGCGCTCCGGGTGCGCTGCCCATCACTTCTGCGAACACCGCGTTGAAGCGCCGGAGGCTCTGAAAGCCAGCGGCGAATGCAACCTCCGTGAGCGACAGTCCGGTGTCTTGCAGCAGCTGCTTCGCGAGGGCGAGCCGGCGCGTCTGCGCGAGATCGATCGGCGAGACACCGAGTCGCGCCTCCATCGCGCGCCGGAGGTGGCGGGCCGAGACGCCGAGCTCCGTCGCGAGATCATCGACCGAGGCCTCGTTGAGAGCGCCCTCGTCGATCCGCGCCGCGGCGGTGGCGACCAGCGTGTCGACCGCATCGACCTCAGAACACCCGGGCCCAGGGTTGGCTTGCCCGCCAACCCTGCGCCCGTTCCATTGTAAGGACCTGGGCCCAGGGTTGGCTTGCCCGCCAACCCTGCGCCCGTTCCATTGTAAGGACCTGGGCGCGAGCTCCGGCCGGCAACGAAAGCACGCACGAAACCCGGCGGCCTCGGCCTGCGCGGCGGTCTCGTGGAACGAGCAGCGTGTGCGTCCTGGCGTCCTCGCCGGGCAGATCGGGCGGCAGTAGATGCCGGTTGTCGAGACGCCCACGAAGAACACGCCGTCGTAGCGACGGTCGCGCGTGACCAGCGCGGCGTAGCGAGCGTCGGCATCCATGGATGACGAGGTACCACGCGACTTCCTGCTCCACTGGCCGTTTCCGGACGTGGCAGCAACTTCGAGATCTACGGGGTCTCGTCGTCGATCTTCGGCAGCTCGATGCCAGGATTCGTCCCGGTCGCCCATCGCGGCTCGTGCTGGAACGCGGCGGTCAGCAGCTGAGCTCGCGATTGTGCATCGAGCTCCTGCCATTCTTCGTGGGTCAGCACGAACCCGGCAAGCGCGATGTCGCCCTTCATGTGTCCACCTTCAATGCGCGTAGTGACGGAGGCAAGTTTTGTTGCTAAGTCCGAGCCCGTGCCGCGCGAGGTGACCCATCGCTACATCGACCCGCTCTCGCAGGTCTGGCTGGGAGCCGCACGCCGCATCGGCCTTCGGGTCGAGCGCACTCCACATGCATATGCAGCCACCGATGGTCGCGGCACGCTCTCGATCGGCTCGGCCGAGACGCTGGACGCCGACGACAGCCTCGCGCAGATGATCTTCCACGAGCTGTGCCACTCGCTCGTCGAGGGCGAGGACTCGTTCGATCGCGCGGATTGGGGCATGGACAACACCGGGCCCGATCACGACTGGAGAGAGCACGCCTGCCTGCGGACGCAGTGGGTGCTCGCAGGTCGTCACGGCTTGCGCGCGGTGTTCGCGCCCACCACCGACTTCCGGATGTTCTGGAACACGTTGTCGGGTGACGTGCTCGCAGATCGCACCGATCCATCTGTTCAGGCCGCGATCGCTGCCGTCCGTCGCGCCGACAAGCCGCCGTGGGCACCCGCGCTGTCAGAAGCCCTCGCAGCGACCGCGCGGATCGCCGCCGCCGCCGGTTCGTTCGCCGCACCGGATCGCGACACCCCCGTGCTGTGGCTGCAGGTCGCCGGTGCGCCGGTCGCCCACCCCACCGGGTTGCCCGCAGGCGCGAGCGACGCGACCTGTGGCTCGTGCGCGTGGCGATTCGAATCACGCGGCGCGCGGTGCCGGCAGGCAGAGGGGGTGACGAAGCCGGGAGCCCCGTCCACGATCGGAGCGAAGATCGAGGACAGCTGGCGCGCGTGCGAACGCTACGAACGCGCGCTCGATTGCCAGACCTGCGGTGCGTGCTGCCGTGCCGCGTATCACTCGGTCGAGGTTCAGCCGCGCGATCCGGCGGTCAAGGCCCAGCCCGACTACATCGTCGATCGCGGGCACTACCTCGAGCTCAAGCGCGACGGC
This sequence comes from Haliangiales bacterium, assembly GCA_038325805.1. Taxonomy (GTDB): domain Bacteria; phylum Myxococcota_A; class Polyangia; order Haliangiales; family Haliangiaceae; genus JABFXX01. The sequence continues at coordinate 655 of JBBQJJ010000695.1, read as the reverse complement.
GATCGCTGCGCGGCGCTGCACGGCGGGCTCGTCGAGCTCGGCAAGCAGACCCGCTTCCACTGCGTGATCTACGACGATCGTCCCAAGACGTGCCGCGAGTTCACGCTCGGTAGCGCGCACTGCCTGACGGCGCGCCGCCGCGTTGGATTGAGCCTGTAAGTCCGCGGTTCGGTCGGGATCGGCAGAATTCTTTCCGATCCGTGTCGGCGATCGAGGACCGCGCGCTGTGAGGTCCCATGAGAGACACACGCAGCTTGCTGATCGATGCCATGCGCGAGGTGAGCGTCCTCGTAGTGGTGTTCGGAGTTCTCGACGGCGTCAAAGGGGCGTATGCGCTCGCGCTCGCGATCGCCGTGTTCGGCGGCGCGGTGCTGCTCCAACGGTTCTGAGCGCTACGGTGGCGGAGCCTGCTCCATCGGCGCCTCGGAGCGGAACTCGAACTGCTTGCCGTTCGGCGAGAAGATCGACCCGAACGCGCTATCGCCGTAGCTCAACAGCGTGATCCCACTGCGCGGCGTGCGGTCGTAGACCTTGTCGGTCGAGATCCGCAGCTGCGCAGCACCGCTGCGACCGTTGTACCAGGTCGACATCCGGATGCTGTTGGTGTGCACGTGATCCTCGACGAGGAATTCACCGGGCATCATCAGCACGCCAC
>JBBQJJ010000694.1:0-3265 GCA_038325805.1 Haliangiales bacterium | reverse complement strand
TCACCCTCGCCGACCTCACCGAGACCGACGTCCTGCTCACCGCCGGATCGATCGTGCCGCGCGCTGCCGGCACCGAGCGCGACGAGCTCGTCCTCGACTCGGGTGTCTATCAGGTCGACGACAATGGCTTCCTCCAACAGGTGATCGGCCCGACCTCGGACAGCAACCCGTGGACCGCCGCGGCGGTCGTCGATCTCAACGGCGACGGCCAGCTCGACGTGGTGGCAGGTCGCAAGGCCCAGGACGATGTCGACATCGTTCGCGGCGGACCGGTTCCGAACGTCTATCGCGCCGATACCTCGACGGCCGTCACCGCCATCTCGGCGGGCGACTTCGACGGTGATCGCGTGGGCGACGTCGCCCTGATCGAGACCAGCGTGAATGCGAACCAGCGGATCTCGATCTTGTACGGTGTCCGCGACGGCGTTGTCGGTGCGCCGGTGGTGACCAGCAAGTTCGAAGGCACGCTGCTCGCGGCTCGGCTCGGTCGCGCGACCTGGAGCGGCACCAACCACGGAACCGATGGCGTCGACGACCTGGTGATCGCGCGCGTGTTCGAGGGCGAGCCGACCGCCGGCATTCTGATCGGGGATCCGGCGCGGATCATGACCGTGCCGCGATTGCCCGATGCGCAGGCGGCTGGTGCGAAAGCACCCTCGATCGGGGTTGTCACCGTCGGGACGTTCGCAGCGACCCCGGCGATCCTCGCGGCCACGCTTCGCCCCGATCTCGAGTCGCCAGCGCTCGACAGCCTGATCTCGACCAACGACATCGTCGCCAACGTGTGGACGGACGACGTCGCCGTCCCTGGGTTCGAGGTCGATACGCTACGAGCACCAACCCTCGTACGCACGACGTCGGGTGGAATGGTCGGCGCGTTTGGAAAATCGGCGCAGGGCCCGACGATCGCCCTGGTCGGGATCGATGACCAGATCTGCATGCGCTCGTTCGATGGCCTGCAGCTGACCATTCGCGCGACGGATCTGGTCGGTGAGGACGGCGTCGACGAGGTGATCGTGTCCACCCCAGGCGGTCGCCACGTGCAAGTGTTTCCGATCGCTACCGGCAGCTGCGAGCTCCAGGACGAGATCCTGTCGACCGCGCTCGACGGCTGCGCCGATGTCGCGAACGTCGGCGGTCAGCTCATCGCCCTGTGCGAGACCGAGGTCCCGCGGCGCTCGGGTGTGTTCCGGATCGACGCCGATGGAACCCGTGAGCCCAAGCCCGCCACCACCGTGGATGGCACCGGGCTCCAGTTCGTCGTCGGCGACTTCGATGGAGATGGTGTGCGCGACGCCGCGGTGTTGATCGGCCGCGCGGCGACGATCAGCGTGCAGTTCCTCAAGCAGTGTCCCGCGCACGACACGCGCGGCTGCCAGTAGCGCAGCGGCGCGAGTCCTTGCACATCTTTGGCTCCTGGCTATCCTCCGCCCACTTATGGGTACTCCGGGTAAGCGCGGGCTCGCGGCAGTGGCGACGACGGTCAGCTTCGACAAGTTCTGGACCTGGTTGGGAGGCCACGCGAACTGCATTCTCCGCGCAGGTACCCCCGAGGTCGTGCTGCTCGATCACGAGGACTTTCACTGGACCCTGATCACCGAGGACGATCGCACGCTGGTCGTCCAGCTCGCCCGCGCGAAGGATCTGGTCGGCGAGTTGCTCGTGTTCCCGGCCGAGGTCGCCTACGTGCAGGTCGAGCCCGGCGAAGGGGAAGGGGAGTGGCTGTTCGAGTGTGTGGTCGAGAACGAGAAGGCGCGCGAGGTCGCGTACCACTTCGTGATGGCGCACGAATACGAGGACACCGAGCACCGCCGCGAAGACAAGTGGACGCACTGAGCGTGCTACGATCGGCGCTCTCATGGCGTCGCGCGATTCGATGGACGCCTCCCAGCTAGTCGGACGCCTCATCGACGATCGCTACAAGATCCTCGACGGCATGGCCTCGGGATCGATGGGCGCGGTCTACAAGGCCGAGCGGATTCCCGTCGGCAAGCTGGTCGCGATCAAGTTCCTCCACGCGGCCTTCGCCAACGACTCCGAGTTCCTCACCAGGTTCGAGCGCGAGATCGGCGTGATGAGCAAGCTCGCTCATCCGAACTGCGTCTCGGTCGTCGATTTCGGCGTCTACGAAGGCGCGCCCTATCTCGTGATGGACTACGTCGCCGGCCGGACCCTGCGGACCGTGCTCGACGACGAACCGCTCGGGCCGATGCGCGCCCTCAACCTGATTCGCCAGATCGCGTCGGGACTCGCGCACGCCCACGCGCAGGGGATCGTCCACCGCGACATCAAGCCCGCGAACATCATGATCACCGACGAGATCGGGGCCGGCGAGCACGCGCGGATCCTCGATTTCGGGCTCGCGCGCCTGCGCAATCAAGTCGGCCGCGATGCCACGCAGCACAACATGGTCGTCGGCACGCCGAACTACATGGCGCCCGAGCAGACCGTCGGTGGCGGCACGATCGACGCGCGCACCGACGTCTACGCCGTCGGCGTCGTGCTGTTCGAGATGATCGCCGGCGAGCGTCCGTTCCAGGCCGAGGACACGCTCGCGCTCCTCGGCATGCATCGCGCCGCGCCGATCCCCAAGCTCGCCGATCGCCTCGATCGCACGATCGTCGTCCCGAAGGGCCTCCAGGGGATCCTCGAGAAAGCCATGGCGAAGTCGCCCGACGATCGCTACCAGACCGCGATCGAGCTCGCCGAGGCGATCGACGAAGAGACCGGGGCCCGGACGCTGCCCGATCCGTCGGGTGAGGTCGTCCATCGCAAGAAGGCGGCGACGCCGAACAGCGGCTCCAGCATCGCGCGGGGCGATACCGAAGCGGCGGTCACGTCGACGATCGTCGAGAAGACGTCGAAGGCGGTGAGGCAGCTACCTCCGCGTTCGAACACCACCGGGATCGGGATCGGGATCGCGATCGCGGTGCTCGCCGCTGGCGCGTTCGTCGCGTGGCGCGTCACGCGGGGTGGCGACGACAAGCCCGTGATCGATGCGGGGCAGGTGGTTGTTGCGCCCGACGCGGCGACTGTAAAGGTGGTCCCGCCCGCCGACGTGGCCGAGGTCGTGCCTCCAGATGCGCCCGATGCGCCACCCGAGCCAGATGCCAACGCGGGCTCGGGATCCAACATCGAGATCGAGATGGAGCCCGATCCGGTGACCGCCGAGAACCTGGCGCCGAAGGAGTCGGACGCCGAGGACGAAGCGCCGGACGCGCCGGCGACCGAGGCCGACGTCGAGAAGCACACGCCACCCGCGCCC
>JBBQJJ010000693.1:0-3274 GCA_038325805.1 Haliangiales bacterium | reverse complement strand
GGCGGGAGAGGAGCGCGCCGTCGACGAAGCGGCGCTGACCCGGATCGCGTACGTGCGCGTGGCGGGCAAGGGCGTGATCGCGCGGATCGAGCGACCGCGGCGCGATGCGATCGAGGCCGGGCTGATCGTGCGCTCGCCGCTCGTCGACGGTGGCGAAGTGTGCACGGGTGCGATCGCGGGCTACGCGCTCGATCTCGGCTGGGTGACGATCACGCCGCGGGTGGCGGCATGCCGGGAACGCGCTGCAAACGCGTTCCTCGCATCGACCACCGACGGGCTCACGCTCGACGCGCGGATCTCGCACGCGTGGTCGCTCGGCCCGCTGTCGCTATCGGCGGGCGTCCAGCTCGGCGGTGCGGCGTTGCGACAGCAGTTCTCGACGATGGGCCTCGCGCCGTCACGCACCACCGGCGTCGTGGTGTTCGGGGCGAGCGTCGGCGTCGGCGTCGCGGTGACGCGCAACGTGGTCGCGAAGTTCGCCGCGGAGCTCGATAGCTACACGCTGCAGCGCGAGCCGATGCGCTGGGAGACCTCGCTGGGCGCCACCGCGATGTTCGGGATCGGCGTGCTGCGATGAAGTGCACGCTGTTGCTGATCGCGCTCGCGGCGTGCGACGACCACGCGATCCGACCGCTGCCCGGCGCCTCGCTCGCGCCGCAGCTGCGCAACACGTTGCCGGTCGCCGCCTGTGGGACGGACATCGCGTTCTCGGAGACCGGCGCGGTCGACGCGCGCTATCGCTATCTCTACGACGCGTTCGGACGGCTGTCGTTCGCGCGCGGCTCGTTCGTCGGGACGCCGTACGAAGACACCATCGAGTACCGCTGGGACAACCTCGATCAGGTGGCCGCGATCATCGAGCGCAGCAGCTGGGATGGCAGCGTCGCGGAGGTCCAGGCGCTGTACTCGACGCTCGGCGATCTCGTCGAGTACACGGCGCGTCGCGCAGGTCAGCTCGAGCGGCACACTTACGACGACGTCGATCCGAGTGGCCACCCGGGCGTCGAGAAGATCGACCTCGGCGAGGGCAAGATCAGCCAGGCCTCGGCCGTGTACGCGCTGCACTACGACGCCGTCGGGCGCCTCGTGCTCGCGACCTCCGACGATGGACCGACCACCGTATACACCTACGACGACGACGCGCGGACGATCACGATCGACACCGACGACGGCGCGTTCGTCGGCGTGATCGAGTACGACGGTGACGATCACCAGCTCGCGGAGCACTGGAGCGGTAGTGATCCGATGGCGGAGGAGACCGAGCGGATCTTCACGTGGACCGGCGATCGTCTGGACCGCACGACCTATCGCGCCGGCGACGACGTCCAGATCGAGACGTATCTGTACGACTGCGACCGCTGAGACGCGCGCGCCGCGCTCGGTGATCGCGCGTTCGTGATCGAGGCTGCCGCGATCGCGGTGTCGCGTTCCCAACTCGCACATGAAGAACACGATGCATCGATTCGGACTCGCGCTGTTGATCCCCGCCTGCGCGGCGTCTCCCTCCGAAACCCTCCTGCCGGGCGTCTCCAACACACCACATTTAGAGCGCGCCGCGAGTGACATCGCGTGCGGCGAGGACATCGCGTACTACGGCAATCCCGACCCCGACCTCCGCTACAGCTTCGCGTACGACGGCGACAACTTCCTGCGCGCCGACGGTGTGTGGCTCGCGGATGGATCCACGGAGACGTCGGAGTACACGTGGGTCGGTGACAACCTGACGAGGATCCTGTCGACGTCGAGCTATGGCGCGAGCTCGGAGATCTCGGCGAGCTACGACGGCGCCAACCTGATCGACTACGCGTGGTCGTACGACGACGGTGAGACCTCCGAGCAGTGGTCCTACACGTTCGGCGACTTCACCGGCGCGTTGCCCGCGAGCGAAGTGATCTCGCAGCAGGGCACACCGGTGGTGACGTATCAGCTCGCCTACGACGGCTTCGAGCGCTTGGTCGCCGCGACGCCCGATGCCGGCGATCCGACGACGTACAGCTACGACGATGCGGCGGGTGTGATCACGATCGACACCGGTAACGGCGCGGTCGTCGGCACGCTGACCTACGACGCGGAAGGCCGCGCGCTGGCCGAGACGTGGACGGGCAGTCACCCGGAGATCATCGACTCGGAGGATGTCTACGCGTGGAACGGCGACGCGCTGTCGTCGGTGACCTACTTCTCGGGCAGCGAGGAGGCGCCTCACACGCTCCAGCTCCTGGCCTCCGAGACGCTCCGCTACAGCTGCGAGGCCGCGAAGCGGTCCAGGAGATCTGCCGGCAAGCCCCGGCTGCAACTGCGCCGCTGAAAGCACTATGCTGCGCACATCATGCGGCTCGGGATCGATTTCGGTACGACGCGTACCGTGGTGGCGGCGGTTCGAGACGGGAGACATCCCGTCGCGTCGTACGACGAGGATGGTGAGTACAAGGAGCACGTCCCAGGCGTCGCGGCCGTCGTCGACGGGCAGCTGATCGTCGGCTGGGATGCGGCGCGCGCGATCGCGGACGGCAGCGCCGAGCACGCGATCCGATCGATCAAGCGCGTGATCAGCTCGCTCGCGCCGGATCAGCCGGTGCCCGAGCTGCCGAGTGTCACCGCCCTCGAGCTCGCCACACTATTCCTCCGCGATCTGCGCCGCGTGCTGGTCGAGCGATCGAATCTGGAGCTCGATCCGAACGAGCTGTTCGAGACCATGGTCGCGGTCCCCGCGAGCGCGCCGTCGCGGCAGCGCTGGTTGACGCTCGAGGCATTCCGGCGCTCGGGCTTCCAGCCGATCGGCCTGGTCAACGAGCCCACCGCCGCGGCGATCGAGCTCGCACATCTGCATCTCTCCTTCTCGGGGCTCGGTCTCGGAACCCCCTCCGCCGGCAAACGGCGCAGCCCGAAGAAGTACGTCGTGGTCTACGACCTCGGCGGCGGCACGTTCGATTGCTCGGCCGTGTCTCTCGAGGGCCAGCGCTTCGAGCTGATCGCGAGCGAAGGTCTGATGGCCCTCGGCGGCGACGACTTCGACGCGTTGATCTGCGACCTCGCCGGCATCGTGCCCACGCCGCAGGCGCTCGAGCGTGCGCGCGAAGCGAAGGAGAGCCTGCGCCCGACCTCGAAGAAGTTGCTGCTCGAGGACGCCGAAGGAGACTCGGTCGCGATCGAGGTGGGCGAGCTCTACGCGCGCGCGCAGCCGCTGATCGATCAGACGATCCGTCAGGTCGAGCAGCTGTTCGAGCGGTTGGTCGAGCGCGGCATCGATCCGGAGGATCCGCGCGAGCTCGGCGGC
>JBBQJJ010000692.1:0-3292 GCA_038325805.1 Haliangiales bacterium | reverse complement strand
AAGGCCGGCAGGTCCTTGACCAGCATCGTGCGCCGCGCGAGCTGGACGTTGCCGACGGTCATCGACGGCACCCGGAACAGCGGCCGCGTCACGCCGAGCAGCTTCGCGGCGGCCGGGTTGACCACGGTGATCGGTGCGCCGAGATCGAGCATCGCCAGGATCGGAGGGTGATCTCCGATCTTGACGTCGAGCATCATCAGGCCATCCGCATTGCGGGACAGCGCGATCCGCGCCATCTGGGGCATCAGCGCGTGCTCGAGGATCGCGCCCGACGGATAGAGCGCGACGGTGCTGCTGCGAAAGTCGATCACGAGATCGTGGCCGCCGAGGACGTCGAGTCCGAGGATGCCGTCGAACTTGATCGCGCTGTCGCGAGCGTTCGGCATGTCGACGATCGCGACCTGCACGTTCGCGTGGTCGGCGAGCCCGATCGAGAGCTTCTTGATCACGCCGAGCCCGGCGTCGATGTGATTGTTGATCCGCGCGACGCCTTCGCTCTTGATGCCAAGCTCGCGCGCGGCGATCGTCGAGATCGAGGTGATGCTCGCGCCGGTGTCGAGCACCATCACGCGCGACTGGCCGTCGATCTTCGCGGTGACCAGGAGTCGCTCGCCGCGGATCTCGAGAGGCGCGAGGGCACCACCTGAGAATCGGGGTGGGGCACCGCTGCATGCCGCGATCACGACAAGGACGATCAAGCGGTGCATGGTGCAGCGTAGCGCGAGTCCCCCACGATCCTATGTGACGCACACCGTGCGCTCTGGCTCGGCACCCGACCACGACGCCTACACCGAGGTGCCCCCGATCGCGCCCCGCAGGGTGATCGCACCTGGACGATCCCGGCAGGCTGCCGGCGACGGACGCTCGTCTCGACGACGAAGCCTCGATCACCGTGTTTCCTGACCGTCAGAGGGCACCCCTAGACTTCGGGAGTGGACCTCGTCATCGCCGAGAAGCCGTCGGTCGCCCGCGATCTCGCGCGGGTGCTCGGCGTGCCACGGCGCGGTGAGTGGTTCGAGCATGATCGGCTGGCGATCACCTGGTGCATCGGGCACCTCGTCGAGCTCGAGCAGCCGGCGGCGTATGACGCGGCGTGGAAGTCGTGGCGGTTCGACGTCCTGCCGATGCTGCCGGACCAGTTCAAGCTGACGCCGGCGAAGCATGCGAAGGCGCAGCTCCGGATCGTGGCGCAGCTGTTAAAGGACAAGCGCTTCGCCGGCGTGGTCAACGCCTGCGATGCGGGGCGCGAGGGCGAGCTGATCTTTCGGTACGTCTACCAGTACGCGCGCAGCAAGCTGCCGGTGCGCCGCCTGTGGATCTCGTCGCTGACCGACGAGGCGATCCGCCGCGGGTTCGGCGGGCTGCGGTCGGGGCGCGAGTACGAGCCGCTGGCGGATGCGGCGCGGTCTCGATCGGAGGCTGATTGGTTGGTCGGGATGAACGCCACGCGCGCGATGACGCTGCGCAGCCCGCGGCAGGAAGGGGTGTCGTCGATCGGGCGCGTGCAAACGCCCACGCTCGCGCTGCTGGTTGCCCGCGAGCGGGAGCTTCGCGAGTTCGTTCCGCGGGACTACTGGGAGGTTCACGGCGCGTTTCGTACCGCGGACGGCGCGCAGTTCGACGCGTCGTGGAGGCACGGCAAGCAGCCGCGGCTCGCGCGAGGCGAGCTCGCCGCCGCGATCGTGGAGCGGTGTCCCCGCGAGGCGCAGGTGGTGGAGTTGCGCGCGAAGACGGTCCGCGAAGCACCACCCCAGCTGTTCGATCTGACATCGCTGCAGCGCACCGCGAACCGGCGGTTCGGCTGGTCGGCGGCGCGGACCTTGGAGCTCGCGCAAGCGCTGTACGAGCAGCGCAAGGTGATCACGTATCCACGCACCGATTCGCGGCACCTCTCGCAGGACGTCGCGGCGGAGTTGCCGGCGTTGTTCGGCGCACTGGTCGCACTACCGGGGCTCGGCGGCTTCGCGCAGCGCCTGGTGGAGCAACCGCCGACGCCTAACCGGCGGATCGTCGACGACGCGAAGGTCAGCGATCACCACGCGATCATCCCCACGGGTTCGATCCGGTCCAACCTGGTTGGACCTCAACCTGGCCGGTCGCTCGATCGCGACGAGGCACGGCTGTTCGATCTGATCGTGCGGCGGTTCCTCGGCGCGTTCTTCCCCGATGCGGAGATCGCGGTGACCGAGGCGTGGATCCGCGCCGGGGCAGGCGACGACAAGCCACCGGCGTTCGAGGCCGCGGACCGCGAGACGTTCGTCGAGGAGTTGCCACCGCCGCCGGATCACTATCTGGCGCGCGGCCGCGTCCGCTTGGTCGCGGGGTGGCAGGAGGTCGCAGGGATCGAGGAGAAGAAGCGCGACGATCGCGAGGACGATCCCGCCGGGAGTCTGCCGATCCTGGCGAAGGGGCAGGTGCTCGCCGGTACCTACGCCGCGCAGGCCAAGCACACCACGCCGCCCCCCCGGCATAGTGAAGCCACGCTGCTCGCGGCGATGGAGTCCGCAGGCAAGTCGATCGATGACGAAGCCCTGCGCGAGGCGATGAAGGATGTCGGGCTCGGCACGCCGGCCACACGTGCCGCGATCATCGAGACCCTGCTACGGCGCGAGTACATCCAGCGCGAGCGGCAGCACCTGGTGCCCACGGATGCGGGGATGGGGTTGATCGCAGCGCTCGCCGCGGCGCGGGTGTCGTCCCTCGCATCGCCCGAGCTCACGGGCAGCTGGGAAGCACGGCTCGCACGGATCGCGCGTGGCCAAGATTCACGGTCGGCGTTCATGGCCGACATCGCCACGTACGTCACGTCGGTGATCGATGGGCTGCGTGGTGCTCCGTCGAGTCCGCGGCCTCCGCCGTCGAGCCCGCGTCCACCGTCAAGCCCGCCGTCGTCGAGCTCGCCACGTCCATCGAGCCCGGCCTCGAGAGCACGACCCGCGGTCACGATCGGCTCGTTCGATGGCGACGCGTTCGCTTCCGTCGCACTCGCCGCGGGGCGCGACAACGCGGACGACCTCCACGGTCGATGCGACGAGGTTCGCCCGCCGCCTCCGGCGACGCCCCGCCGTGCGGAACCATCCCCGAAGCCTCGACGAACGCAGCCCACGCCAAAGCGCCGCGCTGCGAAGCCCGTCACGGGGCCACTGCCGTGTCCGCGCTGCAAGCAGGGCATGCTGATCGATGGCCAGCGTGGGTGGGGGTGCGATCGCTGGCGCGAGGGCTGCCGGTTCGTGATCTGGTTCGAGACCGCCGGGAAGCGCCTGACCCGCGCCCAGCTCGAGGCGCTGATCGT
>JBBQJJ010000691.1:0-3319 GCA_038325805.1 Haliangiales bacterium | reverse complement strand
CATCACGGCCGTCAACGGCACCAAGCACGCCGATCAGGACGTGACCGTCGAGCGCTCGCGCGCCTGACCAGCACCGGTGACTGCTGACGCGTCGGAGCTCACCCTCCGGCGCGTTTTTCGTTTTCGGCCTGTCCGGCTCGGCGGACAAACGAAATCGCAATCTCGCTTGTCCGGCCCCCGGACATCTCGCGTTGCGCAACCATCCGCACTTACGTGCATTTCCCCTCACCCCCGGAGAGGTGTGCTGCGCATCATGCGCAGGAGGTTGCAGGATGGCTGTTGCCACCTGTCCGAATATCGGACACTACATCGTGGCGAGGAACCGAACCGCGCTGATGCTGAACGCGAACAGGTACGCGTAGCCGAACCGCTCGAGAGGCACGATGTCCTTGCCGTTGCGCTTGAGTAGCGCACCGAGCCCGGCACTGATCGCCCCCGCCACCAGCGGTGCGCCGAACAGTGTCGCGATGCGACCGAGCTCGCTGTCAACGAGCGAGTGGCGGAGGAACAGCAGCGACACGCCGCCGAGCGCAGCACCGATCAACAGGTGACTGATGATCGATGCCGTCGGCGAGCGCGGCTCGGACTTGCGGTACGGCTGCACCGCGTGCTCGCCGACCACACCGAGCCCGTTGAAGATCAATTGCAGCAGCAGCTCGCCGAAGAACTGGAACAGGATCTCGAACAAGATCTCCATCTAGAGCTCCCGACCACCCAGGTCGATCGTCATCGTGACAGTCGGCTCGTGACCGAGCACGGTCGAGTTTTGCTCCCGGGTGCGGAACTCCGTCCACCACGCTGTCGCGGCCGTTTCATGCCAGCTGTCGGTCGATGCGATCGCACGGAGACGGGCCGCGAACGCACGGGCATCGGGTCGCTTTGCCGGCGTCTTCTCGAGGCACTGCATGATCGCGGACGCGAGCAACGAAGGAATCGGATGCTTGCAGGCGTCGGACAGTTGCAACGGGGTTTCAGTGACATGCGCGATGCAGATCTCGACGGAGCTCCCGCCCTCGAACAGCGGCCTCCCCGACAGCAAGAAGTAGCCGACCGCGCCGAGCGCGTAGATGTCGCTCGGCGGGCCGACGGTCTCGGGCTCGCTGACCGCCTCCGGGGCGATGTAGTGCGGCGTGCCGAGGATCAGGCGCGACGAGTGTCCGGCGTCCTCGCTGACCTCCTTGACCAAGCCGAAGTCGACCACCTTCGCGACATCGGGTATCGCGCCGCGCTCGCACAGGATGATGTTCGCCGGCTTGATGTCGCGGTGGACGAGGCCGCTGGCGTGCGCCTCGTGCAGCGCGCCGCAGACCTGGACGAGGATCGCGATCACGCGATCGACCGGCTGCGGCCCGTACTCGACGACGAGCCGCTCGAGGTCGATGCCATCGAGGTACTCCATCGCGTAGTAGAAGATGCCCTCGGGGTTGCGACCGTAGTCGAACACCGCGACCGTGTTCGGGTGGGTCAGCTTGCTCATGTGCTGGACCTCGCGCTCGAACCGCTCGACGGTGGCACCGCCGATCCGGCTCGGGATCAGCAGCTTGATCGCGGTGGGCCGGCGCAGTAGCGCGTGGTGCGCGCGATAGACCTCGCCCATCCCGCCCTCGCCGATCTTGCGCTCGAGCGTGTACTGCCCGAGCTGCATCGCGACGCTCACCTGCTTGCGCAGGCCGTACGTGATCTGCGACCCGATCGTCGCGAGGGTGATGATGATGGTCGAGACCACGAGGTCGGCGATCACGAACGCCCATGCCGGCAGCTCCTGATGACCGCTGACCTTGATCGCGACGATCGTCATCGGCAAGAACGTCAGGATCCCGGTGGCCAGCGTGCGCGTGCCGGTCGACGGCACTACGATCGCGCGCAGCAGCACCATGAAGCTCGCGTACAGCAGGCAGCCGTACGCGCTGGGTCGGAGCTCGCGCGCGAACCACGCCGACAGGCCGAAGGCGAGCCCGGTGCTGATCGCGTAGATCGCATCGATCCGGTGCAGCTGCTCCATCGTCAGCGTTCGCCGCACGAGGTAGAGCCGCCAGATCACGGCGAGCGAGATCACGCCTGCGAGCGCGCCCCAGTTGATGATCCACTCGTCCTCGGGCTCGATCTCCGGGTAGCCGAAATACATCAGGAACGTGAAGCCGAGCAGCACGACAAACGCCCAGAACATCAGGCCCGAAAGGACCTCGAGGCGCTCCTGGAGGTAGCCCCGCGCTTCGTTGTCAGGGCTCGGGCCCCGAACGCCGTCCCCGGTCACGCCTCCGAGGTTATCTCTCCTGGGCCAGGGCCCCAAACCCCCCTACGTGGTTTCCTGTAGTTGCCCCGGTAACCTCGGGCCGGCGAGGCCGTAGGCTCGTATATGAAGACGATGACGCGCCGATTGCTTGGAGTGCTTGCCTTCGCCCTCGCTGCTTGCTCGGCCACGGGTGACTCGAACGCCGATTCGATGATCAAGAAGCCGATCGTGATGCGGACGGCCAAGCCCTCGGCCGACGTGCTCAAGAAGGAGCTGACGCCGCTGCAGTTCTCGGTCACCCAACGCAGCGATACCGAGCGGCCGTTTCAGAACGAGTACTGGGACAACCACGCGGCGGGCATCTACGTCGACATCACCACCGGTCAGGCACTGTTCAGCTCGACCCACAAGTTCGAGTCGGGCACCGGGTGGCCGAGCTTCTACCAGCCGATCGCGAAGGGCGTCACCGTGGACATCACCGACAAGGGCCACGGCATGGAGCGCGTCGAGGTTCGCTCGAAGATCGGCGACGCTCACCTCGGCCACGTGTTCGACGACGGTCCGAAGCCGACCGGGCTGCGCTACTGCATCAACTCTGCGTCGCTGCGCTTCGTGCCGGTGGCCGACCTCGAGAAGCAGGGCTACGGCCAGTTCAAGTCGATGTTCGCGAAGAAGTAGTCACCCATCCTCGTCGGCGACCAGCGGCGTCCCGGCATCGATCAGGAACCAGCCGAACGCGCCGACGAGCGTCACCGCGGACATCACGAACACCGGCAGGTCGTAGCTGTCTCCGAGCTTGACCAGGTAACCAAACGCGATCGCGGAGGCCGCACCACCCAGCTGCCCCGCCGTGTTCATCACCCCGGCGACCGTGCCGACGTGTCGACCGCCGATGTCGATGCAGGTCGCGAACGCGTTGGCCTGGAACACGCCGCTCGTGATGCCGACGAGCGTCAACGCGCCGATCGCGATCTCCTTCTCGGACGTCAGCGCCACGAGGGCGAGCAGCAACGTGTTGATCAGCATGCCGGCCAGGCCGACGGCGCGGCGACCGACCCGGCGACCGAACGCGCGGGCCGCCGCATC
>JBBQJJ010000690.1:0-3322 GCA_038325805.1 Haliangiales bacterium | reverse complement strand
AGCCTCGGATTCAACATCAGCTGAGGCAGCGGGATCCGACGGTGCCCCTTGTCGTAGATGTAGAGCAGCTCGGTCTGCCCGAGGAGGTACAAGAAGTCCTGCTGCCCTGCCTCGCCGAGAAAGGCCGTCCCGGTCGTCGATCGCTCGAGCTCGAACAGCCGGCCGTCACGCAGCGCGAGGATGTGGCCCGAGGCCATCGTGACGAGGAGCTCGTCACCACGGTACGCGAGCGCCATCACGTACTTGTGGAACATCGACGTGTCGAGCTTGGTCCACTTCGGGAGGGGCTCGAGCTCGAGCTCCCAGACGTCGAGCTCGTCGTGGACTGCCACACGATTGGTCTTCGACGCGCAGATCAGCCCCAGCTTCCCGGCGCGTGTCACGACCTCCTTGCCGTCGCGCGCCAGCACGACCATCTCGCGCCGGTTGGAGAGCACGATCCACGCTCCGTTGCCGGTCACCGTCGCCCACTCGATGGCATGCCCGGGCCACGGCCGACCCGTGACCTTGCCCTCGCGATCGAACACCACCGCTGTCGACTCGCCCTCGAGGAGTCCGACGTTGACCGTCTGATCGTCTGACACGATCACCTGCCGCAGCTTCGGCAGATCGACCGGGACGAGCACATCGGTCTCGGGATCGAGGAGTGCAGGTGCCACTCTGCCGTGGACCAGGATCTTGGTGCCGAGCCAGCTCGCGCGCACGCCAAAGCCGTCGCCGAAGTTTCGCCGCCGCAGTTGCGTGCGCTGGATCAGGTCCCACACATACAGCTCGCCCGCGATCGTGACCTGCAACATCCGCTCGCCGTTCGGCGAGATCTCCACGATCGCGATGGTGGCGCTCGGCGGCGGCATGCCCCACGGCACGCCGCGCATCATCGCGGCACTCGCCAGGCCATGCGCCTCCGACAGCCGTCGCGAGGTGGGATCGATGTCCTTGAGCAGCGCGATGGCCTCGGTCGGGTTGGTGTCGACGAGCATGCGCGCACGGATCAACGTCAACTGATCCGCGCGTTCGCGCTCCTGCTCCCGCGCAGCGACCGCCTCCCCAGCCTCGGCGTCCGCGCGATCGCGCTCCTCGATCACGCGCTGAAATGACAACGTCGCACCCACCGCGAGCACCGCGATCGCGCTCACCGCGATCGCGACTGCCGCCCGATGCGTGCGGATGAAGCGCCCCACGCGCTCGCGCGACGAGTAGTGATGGGCGGCGACGAGCTGTCCCGTCGAGAACCGTCGCAGATCCTCTGCGAACGCGCTCGCGTCGTCGTACGCGCGATCGCCGTACGCGAGCGCGGTGTCCACGATCGCCACGAGCTCGCGCGGCACGCCGGGCACCAGGGTCGCGAGCGGCGTCGGCGGCCCACCCGCGGCGAGCATCATCATCGCGTCGCCGGTGGGCGCGTGATGCGGCGGGCGCCCCGAGAGCAGGAAGTAGAGCGACGCACCGAGCGCGTAGACATCCCCTGCGTAGCCCACCACCTCGCCTCGCAGCTGCCCGGGTGACATGAAGCCCGGCGTTCCGAACACCGTGCCGGCGCGCGTGCGCAGCGAGTCTCCGGCGGCGAGCATCCCCGCATCGTGGTCGTCCTCTGGCTCGTCGACGACCTTGGCCAGACCCCAGTCGATCACGACCGTCTCGCCGAGCGTGCCGACGAGAATGTTCGCGGGCTTGATGTCGCGATGGACGATACCGCGCGAGTGCGCATGCGCGACGGCCTGAGCGGCGGCCAGCAGGTTCGGCACCAGCGCGAGGCGCGCACCTTCCGCCGCGGCCAAGATCAGCTCCGAGAGCGGCCGCCCCGAGACCCGGCGCATGACGTAGAACGGCACGTCACCGTCGGTGCCGGCGTCGTAGACCGGCACGATCGAGGGATGCTCGAGGCGTGCGGTGATCTTGGTCTCACGCGTGAACCGCCGCAGCATCTCGGGATCGAGCGTCAGCGCCTGCTTCACCGCGACGGTGCGCTCGAGCAGCGTGTCGGTCGCGAGGGCGACGCGCCCCATCCCGCCCCGCGCGATCTCGTCGCCGGCGACATAGCGAGGGGTCGACAGCGACGGACGCTCGCGTACCACCGCGTTCGGCCTGTCCGGAACGGTCGCGTCGTTCGCCCGATCGGGGGGCTCGCTCACGGGGCCAGCGTCGATTTCGGGATGCGTACGATCCGGCGATCGTCGCGACTGGTCACGTAGATCGCGTCGGCATCGCTCGCGATCCGATATGGGGACTTGAGGTCATCTGCGAGCGTCTGCATCGCACCGCCGGCTTTCGGCACGCGCAGCAACGTGCCCTTCGCACCCCACGAGCGCGTATAGACCCAGTCCCCGTCGACGAGCACGTCGTCGCTGTTGATCAACTCGCCGGCGAGGCGCGTCTCCACGCCGGTGGCGAGGTCGATCTTGCGAAGCACGCGATCGCGTTCGCAGTACACGAACGCGTGCGTGGCATCGGCGGTGACCGCGGTCGGTCTTGGCAACCCCTTCGCGATCAGCTTCGGGATGCCGGTGAGGACGGAGAGCGTGCCGGCCGAATAGCTCGCGATGTAGACCGTGCTGTCGTGGATGCCGAGCACGCCGCGCGACACGCTCGCGATCTTCTCGGCCTTGCCGCCCGCGACGGGGATCCGCAGCACGTCGTCGCGCTTGAAGATCGTGACGTAGAGGAAGTCGCGATCGGCGACCGCGTCCTCGGCTTGATCGGGCAGGCCGGTGACGGGGAGCGTCGTCACCGCGCGGGCCTCGAGATCGATCTTCAAGATGCCGTGGCGGCCGGTTGCGAAGATCTGTGTACCTGCCGCGAACAGCGAGAAGGCGAAGTCGGGGTGCTTCTGGTCCGACAGCTGCTCGGGCGCGCCACCGCGGATCGGCATCGTCCACACGGCGCCGGCTTGATCGGTCCATACCAGCGTGCGCCCTGTCGACAGCACGCTCATCGGCGAGATCTCGACCGTGATATCGCGACGCGTTTCGGGCTTGCGCGCGATGCTTGGCTCGGGAGCAGGAGGTCGCGGTTCGGGACGTGGTGGGGGAGTCGCGCCACACGCTGCGAGCAGCACGAACCCGACGAGGCGCATGCTCCTATTGTAGCCGGATCTGATGGCCGCTCGCGTTGGCGAGGCCCGACGAGGTGGCATACCCTCGCGCGCGGTGACCGCAGTCGAGCTTGGAGGGCGTGGTGTGTTCGAGGTGATCGAGCTGGGGCCTCGAACGGCACCGCCGCTGATCTGGCTGCACGGCTTTCCGGATCATCCACCCACCGCGCTGCCCTTCCTCGAGCAGCTGACCCGCACGCACCGCGTGATCGCGCCGTTCCTGCGTGGCTA
>JBBQJJ010000689.1:0-3329 GCA_038325805.1 Haliangiales bacterium | reverse complement strand
CCGGTGAGCCGGGAGATCAGGTTGTAGCCGAGCCAGCGAAACGGCTCGGGCGGGATGCCGGTGGGTCGGCGTTGATAGAACGCGACGTCCTTCCAGCGTGCGTGATCACCCGCGTAGAGATCCGCGATCACGCGGCCCGCGAGGTTCGCGAGCGTGATGCCGTGACCGCTATACCCGACGCCGTAGTAGATATTGGAGCCGCGCACGCCGATCGCGCAGTGGCGAATCAGCGTGAGATCCAGCGGGCCGCTCCAGCGATGCGTGATCGGGATGTCGGCGAGCTCGGGGAGATAGCGCAGCAGCGTCGCGTGGGTCGCGCGTGCGCCGAGGTCCCCGGGCCGAGCGTCATAGGCGGTGGCGTTACCGAACTGGTAGCCATACGCCTCGGTGCTGCCGCCGCCGAACACCAGCCGGCGATCCGGCAACACGCTGCAGTAGGCGAGGCGAGGCGAGTCATCGAAGAAGCCGCTCACCTTGTCCAGGCCAAGCTTCGCGAGGAGCTCGGCAGGAACGGGGGCGGTCGCGATCACGTGCGAGATCACGGGGAGTAGGCCGGCCTTGAAGTAGCCCAGATGCGGCGTGTACCCGCTCGTCGCGAGGACGATCGCCTTCGCGCGCACGGTGTGGTCCTGGGTGGCCAGCTCGACGGTCGTGCCCTCACGGATCTTGGTGACAGGCGTGTGCTCGAAGATCTGGACGCCTTGCGAGGTCAGGACGGGACGCATCGCGCGGAGTAGATCGACACCGGCGAGCACACCCTCGCGCGGATCGAACACCGCGCCGTACGCATGACGAACGGCGAGCCTCGCGGGCAGGGCCTCGCGCGACACCCACTCGAGCACCAGGCCGCGCTCGCGCAGCTCCTCGCACTCGCGCTGGGCAGCATCGGCGGACTTCGCGGTGGTCGCGACGTTGAAGCAGCCGGTGCGCTGGAAGCGAACGGACAGCGAGTGCTCGCGGATCAGCGCCTCGAGATCGTCGATCGCGGCATTGGTGATCGCGTGCTCGCGAACGACCAGATCGAGGCTCGGATCCAGCACCGTGAGGCCGTTGAGCACGAGCCCGCCGTTGCGACCGGATGCGCCGTTGGCGAGCGTCCTCGCCTCGAGGAGCGCGATCGACGCCTTCGGGTTCTGCTTGCTCAGGTAGTAGGCCGCCGACACGCCGGTGAAGCCGCCGCCGATGATCGCGATGTCGACCTCGAGATCACGGGCGAGTGCCGGTGCGGGGGTATCGGGTGGCGCACCCTCCAGCCAGACCGACGTGTTGTCGTCGAAGACGCGCTCGGTCACTTCAGGGAACCGATGGAGACCAGCTTGGTTTCGAGGTTGTCGAGCAAGCCCTCGGGGCCGCACTCGTGGCCGACGCCGCTGTCCTTGCGACCGGCGAACGGTGCCTCGATCGCCTGGGGGATCCACTCGTTGACGCCGATCATGCCGAAGTCGAGCTTCTCGTAGGCGCGGGTCAGCGCGGCCTGATCGCGACCGAACACGTAGGCGGCGAGGCCGTAGCGCGTGCTGTTCGCCGCGGCGAGTGCGTCGTCGAGCTGGTCGAAGGCAGTCATCGTGAACACCGGACCGAAGACTTCTTCGGCGAACACGGGCAGCGCGCGATCGAGATCGCCGAGCACGGTGGGCTCGATGAAGTAGCCGGCGCGGTGGAGCCGCTTGCCTCCGGTGCGGATGGAAGCGCCGCCAGCCGTGGCGCCCGCGATCAGGTGCTCGACGCGATCGCGATGTCGGCCGCTGATCATCGGCCCGATCCGCGTGGTGGCCTCCATGCCGGGACCGACGGGGAGCTTGCGCGTCTCCTCGATGATGATCTCCTCGAACGCCTTGAGCTGCGCGCGAGGGATGAAGAACCGCTGCGGCGACACGCAGACCTGACCGGCGTTGCGGAACTTCGCGGCGACGGCGCCCTTCGCGACCGACTCGATGTCGACATCGGGCAACACGAGCACAGGGGCGTTGCCGCCGAGCTCGAGTGACAGCCGCGTCATCGTGCGCGACGCGCCGTCCATCAGCAGCTTGCCAACGCCGACCGAGCCGGTGAACGACAGCTTGCGGAGCTCGGGGTGATCGAGCATCGCCTGACCGACCGGATGCGGTTCGCCGGAGACCAGATTGCAGACGCCGGGTGGTACGCCGGCCTCCTCGAGGATCTCCACGATCGCGATCGCCGAGAGGGGCGTCAGCTCCGCCGGGCGGACGACCACGGTGCAGCCTGCCGCGAGCGCAGCGGCGATCGCGCGGGCCGGGTTGTACGCGGGGAAGTTCCACGCGGTGATCACGCCGACGACGCCGATCGGCTCCTTGAGCACCATCATCCGCTTCGTCGCGAGCCGCGACGGCACGGTGTAGCCGTAGGCGCGCTTGCCCTGCTCGGCGTAGTACTCGAACAGGTCCGCGGCGACCGGCCACTCGCGTTGCGCCTCCACGATCGGCTTGCCCGACTCGCGTGTCGTGATCTCGGCGAGTACCTGATTCTTGTCGCGCATGAGCTGCGCGGCCTTCACGAGGATCGCGCCGCGCTCGTACGCGGTCTTCGCGCGCCACGCCGGCATCGCTTCGTGCGCCACCTCGATCGCGCGTTTGCAGTCATCGCCGTTGCCATACGGCACGTTCGCGACGACCTCTTCGGTCGCCGGATCGATCACGTCCCAGCGACCGCCGTTGCTGGCATCGCACCACTTGCCGTCGATAAACTGCTGCGTCTTCATCTTCGTCTGTCCCCGTTTACGGTCCGTTGGCTTCGACGTGCTGGATTGCTTCTGCGACGACGGCGAGCGCCTCGCGGAGCTGGTCGTCGGTGATCACGAGCGGCGGCATGAAGCGGATGCAGTTCGAGTACAGGCCGGCGCGGATCAACACCAGGCCGTTGGCGACGCAGCGCTTGATCACGGCGATCGCATGCGCCGGTGCCGGCACCTTGGTCTCGCGATCGAGGACGAGCTCGATCAAGAGCATCGGGCCGAGCCCGCGGACGTCACCGATCAGCTTGCTGGTCCCCTGCATCGTCATCAGCTCGCTGCAGAGCAAATGACCGACGTGTGTCGCCTGCGCGAGGAACGCCGGAGAGCGGAGCTGCTTGACCGCCTCGATCGCCGCGACACATGCCAGCGGCGAGCCGCCATAGGTTCCGCCGACCCCGCCGAGGTGGGGTGCATCCATGATCTCGGCGCGCCCGATCGTCGCGGCGATCGGCAGGCCGGCACCGAGCGCCTTCGCGACGGTGACGAGATCCGGCTCGACGCCGAGCTGCTCGCACGCGAACAGGGTCCCGGTGCGACCGAACGTCTGCACCTCGTCGGCGATCATCACGATGCCGTG
>JBBQJJ010000688.1:0-3332 GCA_038325805.1 Haliangiales bacterium | reverse complement strand
CTCGATCTCGCGGCCTCGCTCGAGGGCCTCAACCGCAACGCCGGCATGCACGCCGCCGGGATCGTGATCGCCGAGAGGCCGTTGTGGGAGTACGTGCCGTGCTTCCGCGGGCAGAACGACGAGATCGTCACGCAGTTCGCGATGAAGGAGGTCGAGAAGGCCGGCCTCGTCAAGTTCGACTTCCTCGGGCTCAAGACGCTGACGGTGATCCAGACCGCGCTGCGGCTGATCAACGAGCAGAAAGCCGCGCGGGGCGAAGAAGAGCTCGACATCGACACGATCCGCAAGGACGATGCGGATGTCTTCAAGATGGTCTCGCGCGGTGACACCACTGGTGTGTTCCAGCTCGAATCGAGCGGCTTCCGCGAGATCCTCAAGAAGCTCAAGCCGGACTGCCTCGAAGACATCGTCGCGGCCGTCGCGCTCTATCGACCGGGTCCGCTCGAAGGCGGCATGGTCGACGACTTCATCGACCGCAAGCACGGTCGCAAGAAGGTCGAGTATCCACACCCGTTGCTCGCTGGTGTGCTCGCCGATACGTACGGCGTGATCGTCTATCAGGAGCAGGTCATGCAGATCGCGCAGGTGCTGGGCGGATACTCGCTCGGCGGCGCCGATCTCCTGCGGCGCGCGATGGGCAAGAAGAAGCCCGAGGAGATGGCGAAGCAGAAGGAGCTATTTCTCGACGGCGCGAAGAAGCTCAACGTCGACTCGAAGATCGCCGATCAGGTCTTCGAGCTGATGGCGTTCTTCGCCGGGTACGGCTTCAACCGATCGCACTCCGCGGCGTACGGTTGGATCACCTACCAGACCGCATACCTCAAGCATCACTTCCCGCACGAGTTCATGGCGGGCCTGATGTCGTGCGACTCCGACAACATCGACAACGTCGTCAAGTTCATCGCCGAGGCGCGATCGATGGGGCTGATCGTCGAGCGGCCCGACGTCAACGAATCGGCGAACGACTTCACGGTCACGCCGCGGGAAGATGCGCACCGCGGCAAGGTGATCCGATTCGGCATGGGTGCGGTGAAGGGCGTCGGCGAGACCGCGGTGACCGCGATCATCGAGGCACGCGCCGGCGAAGGAAGGTTCGATTCGCTGTTCGAGATCTGCCGTCGCGTCGACACGCAGAAGTGCAACCGCAAGGTGCTCGAGCAGCTGGTCAAGGCCGGTGCGCTCGACGGGCTCGAGGGAAACAGGCATCGCGCGCAGCTCCTCGGTGCCCTGGACTCCGCCCTCGAACGCGGCGCTTCCGAGCAACGCGATCGTCGCTCCGGCCAGACCTCGCTGTTCTCGATGTTCTCCGCACCGGCACCCGCGGCGGCGAGCTCCGCACCCACGATGCACGGCGACACCTACCCCGAGATCGAGATGTGGGGTCCCAAGCAGCTCCTCGCCTTCGAGAAGGAAGCGCTCGGCTTCTACATCTCGGGACATCCACTCGATCGCTATCGCGGGGATCTCCAGCGCTACGCCTCCGCCACCAACGCCGACTTCTCGGCAGGTCGTCGCAATGCCGGCGACCACGCGATCGGCGGCATCGTCAGCCAGTACCGCGAGATGATCACGAAGAAGGGCGACAAGATGGCGCGCTTCATGCTCGAGGACACCGAAGGAACGCTCGAGGTGATCGCGTTCCCCAAGACCTTCGAGAAGGTGCGCCACGTCCTCGTCTCCGACGAGCCGATCCTGTGCAACGGCGCGGTCAAGAACGAGGGTAACGCCGAGGCGTCGGAGTGGAAGATGTTCCTCGAGGCAGCGCAGCCGCTGTCGGACCTGAGGCAGCAGAAGACCACGCGCATCGACATCAACCTGAACGCCGATCAGATGACCCACGATGACATCGACGAGCTCAAGACGATCCTGGCGAACGCGACGCGCGGGAACTGCACCGCCGTGATCAAGCTGAAGCTCCCGATGCGATCGGAGACCGTCGTGACGTTGCCCGAGGCGTGGGATCTGGCGCCGACGGAGGAGTTGTTGACGAAGCTGGAGCGACTGTTCGGTGATCGTGTAGCGACGCTGGCGTAAGCGGTTCCGCTGCTGGCAGGGTCGAGCTCGAGGTCGGTCCAGAGGTCGGGAAGGAGTCAGCCAACATCACGGCTTCCCGCGACCAGGTGAACAAGGTTGCTAGGGCCGCGGTGCCGTGGCGCGCAGCACTCGTATACTGCCGCGGCCGTGTGGTTCGTCTTCGTGCTCGTCGGCCTCGCGCTCCTCGTCGCGGGCGGCATCTACACGCGACGACGGATCACCGACGCACTCCGGCTGTTCGGCGTTCGAGAGCGTCTGATTCGCATCTTCCGCTGGGCAATCCTGTGGCTGCTGTTCGCGTATCCGATCCTGATCATCGGATCGATCATCGTCACGCTGGCGGCCGGCCGCGACGCGCTGATCCGGTTCGACGGGCTCGTCGCGTCGATCGTGCTCGCGATCCCATTCATCTGGGCGGTGCTCGTGGTCGTGCAGGCCGTGCCGTGGCTGATCGCGATCGACGTCGTGCACCTCGCGCCCAAGCGCAAGCATCCGCGTCGGCGCGCGCTCGCGGTGCTCGTCGCCGTCGGCGCCTTCGCCATCTACACCCCCGCGCGGATCCTGGTCGATCGCGGTGACGTCCGCGTGCGAACGCATCAAGTGGGTGACGGCACGCTGCCGCCGTTCCGGATCGGGTTCGTCGCGGATATTCAGGAGGATGACTTTACTGATGGCACGCGGGCACGCGAGGTCTACGCGCTGATCAACGCCGAGCAGCCGGACCTCGTGCTGTCGGGCGGCGACTGGATCAATACCAGCGCCGACTTCATCGCCGAGACGGCGGCGGCGGCGGCCACGTTGCGAAGCCGACTCGGGACGTTCAGCGTGCGAGGCGATCACGAGCACTTCGCGTATCTCGATCGCGAGCGCAGCGTCCGCGAGGTCGAGGTCGCCTTGAAAGAGCAGGGCGTCGCGATGCTCGCGAACGAGGTCCGGATGTTCGTCCACGAGGGCAAGCGAATCGGGGTCGCGTTCGTCAATTACAACTACGTCGTGCGCTCGACCCGCGAGCAGATCGACGCCTTGCTCGGTCAGCTCGCCGGCGCTGACTACAAGATCGTGGTGACCCATCAGCTCGACGCTACGCTCGCGAGCCAGCTCGAGAATCGCGTCGATCTCGTGCTCGCCGCACATACGCACGGCGGCCAGGTGAATCCCGTGGTCGGGCTGTTCCACATCAAGCTCGCGCGCCTCGAGACCCGCTTCATCGACGGTCGCTACGCGCTCGGGTCGACGACGGTGATCGTCACCGCCGGTGTCGGCATGTCGGTCGTCCCGATCCGCTACGCGGCACCCGG
>JBBQJJ010000687.1:0-3352 GCA_038325805.1 Haliangiales bacterium | reverse complement strand
TCGAGAGGAGCTGGCGCTCCCTCTCGGTGATCCGGCCCTCACCACGACTCAGCTGCAAGGCGATCAGCTCGCCGCGCGGATCGGCACGTTGCTGGAGGCGATCCGCGTAGATCATCCGTGGCCCGTCGTCCTCGGGGTTCGCCCAGATCTCGGTCAGGATCTCGCGATCGTGCTCGTCCTCGGCGGACAGGATCGAAGGCTCGAGCACCAAGTTGCGGCGCGCGTCGAGCGGCAGCCCGAGCTCGTAGCGCAGCAGATCGACGTCGTTCGGCGGCAGCAACCGCGGCGACGCCGACCACTCGGCGACGTCACCATAACAACCGAGGCGTCCGAGGATCGGCGTGAGATCGTGGTCGTGCAGCAGCACCTCACCACCGACCAGCTTGCCGCGCTCGAGCACCGGCTCGTGCACGGTCATCACGCAGCGCAGCGTGTTGCTGTCGAGGCAAGCCACGAACGCCACGCTGTTCGGATCGAGATACGACAGCTCCGGTTGCGGCAGCTCGCCGGGCAACAACTCTGCCTGCTCGCGCGCGCGAATCTGATCGAGCACGTCTCGCTCCACGCGGACGAGCAGGCTGGCCATCCCTCCATCTTAGCGGATACCGAAGCCGCCCTTGACCTCCACATTACCCTTCACCCGGCCGGTGCGCACATCGACGTTGACGTTCGCATTCGCGTCGACGTTGGCATCGACGTTGACCCGTGCACCGACACGCGGGCCGGTTGCCGCCGGTGCGAGGAACGCGGTGTTGCCGTCGCGGGTGAGCTGGAACGCATACTCGACGTAGAGGTCGTCGTCGATCGGCGTGGTGCCGATCGAGAGGCCCATCAGCGCGCGCTGGAAGCAACGGTGGACCGGCTCCATCAAGCCGGGGTTGGTCAGCTGCGATTCCCCACTCGGCTCGACGAGATCGACGCGATCGGTGCGCCGAGGGACGCGGACGACGAGGCGCATCGTGCCTTCCATGTCGGAATCGTTGACGAGCGCTTGCGAGTAGCAGCGATACAGTGGCTCGCGCTGCGTATCGATCGCGGTGCGGAGCTTGTACTGGGAGTTGTCGACACCGACGCAGCCGACGAGCAACAGGGCAAACGAGAGCGGCTTGTTCACTGGTCACCTCCAAACGAAACGACTTGTTGCGATGTGCCGAGCGTGTCGGTCCGATCGAGCACCGTGAACGCGACGCGGCGATTCCGCGCGCGACCCGTCTCGTTCTCGTTGTTCGCGATCGGGTTGTCGGGGCCGTAGCCCTCGGCGAGCAGCCGGTCCGCTTCGATGCCGACCTTGATCAAGTACTCGCGCACCGCGATCGCACGCCGGCGGGACAACGAGATGTTCTCGTCGCGCTTGCCGACGTTGTCGGTGTGGCCTTCGACGCGGATCTTGATCAGCTCCGCGTGCTCCTTGATCTGGTTGGCGACGTCGTCGAGGACGGCGAGCGACTCTTGCTTGATCGTGTCGCGGTTGGTGTCGAAGTGGATCGCGTCGCGGACGACGATCGGCTCCTTGACGACCGGGGCGGGTGCAGGGGCGGGCGCCGGTGGGTTCGCCTGCACGATGACGGGGGTGGTTTCGTAGAGCAGCACACCGCGCGTACAGGCCGGTCCGGACCCCAACGCGAGGATGGCGAGCAGTAGGACGTTACGCATGTGTGGAGGACTACCTACAAGCACCGCGCCATCCCTAAGTGCTCGTGATCGCTAGGCCGTCGAGGTGTCGCACTACGCAACTTCTTGCGTGTTCATGCAAGCGTGTAGAGTGCCCGCCGATGAGCTGGCATGTGGTCGCGAAGGTCGGAGACGTTCGCGCGGGCGACGTGATCGCCGTGGTGATCGGCGAGCTCGAGTTGATCGTCGGCCTCGACGGAGAGCGCTACTTCGCGACGCAGCGGCGGTGCGCGCATCGCAACGGCGATCTCGCGGACGGCATCGTGTCGCGCGGTTGCGTGATCTGCCCACAGCACGGCTGGCGATTCTCGACCCTGACGGGCCGTGCTCCCGAATCTGCAGACTATTGTCTGACCACGTACGCGGTACGCGTGGTCGACGATCGCATCTGGATCGACTCCGAGCCGCTTAAGGAACAAGCATGACGACTCCCACGGTGACGTTGATCGAAGGCGATGGCATCGGACCGGAGATCTCCGCGGCGACGCTTCGCGCGCTGGAAGCGGCCGGTGGAAAGCTCGAGTGGGAGCGCGCCGACGCCGGGCAGGGCGCGGCGGAGCGACATAAGGATCCGCTGCCGGCGGCGACCCTCGAGTCGATCAAGAAGACCAAGCTCGCACTCAAGGGTCCGCTCGGGACCCCGATCGGGAGCGGCTTCCGCTCGGTCAACGTGACGCTGCGCCAGCACTTCGATCTCTACGCGAACGTGCGCCCGGCCAAGACCATCCCCGGCGTGCCGGCTCGCTACGACAACGTCGATATCGTGATGGTCCGCGAGAACACCGAAGACCTCTACGCGGGCGTCGAGCACTACGTCGATCCGCGGCGCACGGCGGCCGAGTCGATCGCGATCATCACGCGGTTCGGGAGCGAGCGCGTCATCACCTACGCGTTCGAGCTCGCGCGCAAGCTCGGTCGCAAGCGCATCACGCTTGTCCACAAGGCAAACATCCTCAAGCTGTCGAACGGCCTGTTCCTCGACTGCGGCAAGGAGATCGCGACGAAGTATCCCGACATCGCGTTCGACGACATGATCGTCGACGCCACCGCGATGAAGCTGGTGGTCGCGCCCGAGCGGTTCGACATGATCGTGACGATGAACCTGTTCGGAGACATCCTCAGCGATCTGTGCGCCGGCTTGATCGGCGGGCTTGGCGTCGCACCGGCGGCGAACATCGGCGATGGCGGGGTGGCGATGTTCGAGGCCGTGCACGGCACCGCCCCGGATATCGCCGGCAAGGGCATCGCGAACCCGAGCGCGTTGATGCTGTCGGCGGCGATGCTGCTCGATCACGTCGATCAGCGGGAGGCGGCGGAGCGGCTGCGCAAGGGCATCCGCGCGGCCCTGGCGAATCCCGAATCACGCACCGGCGATCTCGGCGGCAAGGCGAACACGCAGCAGTTCACGGACGCTGCGATTCGCGCGATGACGTAACGAAGCCAGAACGCTTCCGCCGCGCTGATTCGCGGCTTCCGTAAACTGGAGCTCGCCGAGGTCCGCTGCTCGAGCAGTGGCGCCTGCGCTCAGCTCGTCGCTCGTGGCGCCGAGGTCGCGCGGATCAAGCCGGCTGAAGGTTTGACAAGGAACTCTCCGATGAAATTAAAAGTTGAGAGTTCAGCTACCAGGAATTGGGTAGTCTCTCCCGGGGTGAGATGAACAAGCCACGTGAGTCCAACTGCT
>JBBQJJ010000686.1:0-3354 GCA_038325805.1 Haliangiales bacterium | reverse complement strand
GTAGCGCTCGTCGATCTGCTTCTGCAGCACCTTGAGGACATCGTCCTTCGAGATGCCGAACTTGAAGCCGCCGTAGAGCTCGGCGAGCACCTTCTTCTTCTCCGCCGAGACCGGGACGATCTTCTTGGGAGCCGGCTTCTTATCAGGAGCCTTCTTGGCCGGCGCCTTCGCAGGGACGGGCTTTTTCGTATCCGGTGCCGCGATTGCGACGCTACCCAGACCGAGCGACGCGACGAGCAACATGGTGAGCCCGGACGAATTCGAGATGCGCTTCATGAGTTCCCTCCTAGACGTACCAACCAGCCAGACGATTCAGCGGTTGATCTCCTGGGTCATCTTCCGCTCGAGGTCATTGCCGATGTCGATCAGCCCGCCCGACGCCTTGCCGTCCTGACCGGGCTTGCCACGCAGCAGCTCGTACAGGTTGCGGAGACGCTTCTGGTAATAGACCTCCGACGCGACGCCCTCGGCACCCTTGATCAGGTTGTCACGCACCCCGCCCGAGAGCATCTGGACGATCTTCTTCGCCGGCACCGCGTCGCTCGTCGGCGAGGCGATGTCGCCCTTGGTGAGGATCGGTGCGCCGACTTCCGAGCGATACGCGACCGCCGACGGCTGCTCGCCCTCGGGGCACTTCGCCACGGGCTTCTCCGAGGAGCCGCAGTAGACGCCGCCGAGCTCGACGATCTTCGCGCCGAACTCGACGTTCTTGTCCTGCTCCGTCGGCGCCTGGATCAGCACCGCATAACGGATCTGCCCCGAGGCCGCGAGCGGCGCATTCTCGGTATCCTTGAGCGTCGCCTCGGTCGACTTCTGCGCGGCCTTGCTGAGCACGTTGTCATCCGCCGTCGCCGCCTTGATGTGCGTGTCGATCAGCGCCTTCACTTCGGCAACACCCGCGTAGAACTGCAGCGTGTGCCCGGCGAGATCGTCGCCGAACGTGCGCGCACGCGTCAGCACGGCGCGATCTTTCACCTCGAGCTTGCCGGCCAAGGCCTTGAGCTCGGTGTCGAACTTCTTGTCGGGACGGAACGAGCTCTTCGTCTTGGTCTCGTCGAGCAGGGTGTCGATCGTCGACAGGGTTTGCTTGAGACCGGAGACCGATTGCGGCTTGGCCTTGTCGCCGAGCAACTCCCGGGCTTCGTCCTTGTTCGAGCCCGCGGTGTCCTTCGCGAGCAGGATCTTGCCGAGGAGGATGCCGATCACGAGCGCGAAGATCGCGGGGAGTCCGATGCTCGCGAACGTCGCGAACGCCGACTTCTTGCCGATCGCTTCGACGGGCCGGCCGTCGTTGACGATCACGATCTCCGGAGCGCGCTGCACGGTGCCGACGGCGGCCATCGCGTTCATCGCGCCGAACGGATCATCGGCAGCATTCGGGATGATTGGACCTACCGGCTTTGGGGGCTCGAGACCGGGAGGGGGCGGCAAATTCAGGCCAGGGGGAGCCACGACTCCACCGTTCGGCCGCTGCGTTTGACCGGTGGTCGGAGCAGCTCCGCCCTTCTTCAAGCCGAGTCGCGCCTTGAGGTCGCTAATGTCACGGCTGCCGGTTCGTTTCGAATCGCTCAAAGCACGGTCCTCCGTTAGACGCGAGAGGTTAGGAGGCAGGTCCCACGAGTGTCAAGGATGCTTGGGACCTTGCAGGGTTGCGACTGATTCGGAGCCGCATCACGGTCGCGATCGCCTCCAGCAGCTGTCGTGACGCAACCACAGCTACACGGCATCGTGAAAAACGGGTCACACCAGGCAGCGACATGTGATCCCTGGCTCACTGTAAGCGGTCATTATTACCAGCGTTTCCAGGGCAACCTTCACGTGGTAACCCTGGCCCAACGAGTGCACACTAAACCGATCCGCAAGCTCAGGCGTCCTAAGCCGAGCTCGAGACCAAACCTAGAAAGGCTCACCAAGTGAACCGTCGCTCCATTCTTACCGCTGCGTTCGCCCTCACCACGATCGGTACGCTCTCCCAGTCGGACACCGCCGACGCCGGGCGCTACCGCTTCAGCGGTGGCGGGCGCGTGCATGCTCGGGTGCACGTTGGCGGTCCGAGCCTGTCGGTTCGCGGCGGCTACGCACGCCCGGCCTATCGCCCCTCCTATAACCCACGCTTCGGCGTTCGCGGCCGCGTCTACGTCGGCCCGCGGTACAGCTACGGCTACTACCCGCGCTACAGCTACTACCCGCGCACCTATTACTATTACCAGCCGGTCCCATCCTACTACGGCGTGTACTCGCAGCCGTACTACCCGGTCGCGCCGGCCGCGACCGCCACGGTTGCTGCACCGATCGTGGTCGCCGCTCGTCCCGAGCTGCCGCGCTTCGGCGTCGGTCTGTTCGGTGGCGGCGCGTCGGTCGAAGGCACCGACGGGTTCGAGACGAAGGAGTCGAGCGACTACGGTGTGCTCGGTCGCCTGCGGCTGACGCAAGGTTTGCTCGCCGAGGTCGAAGTAGGTCGTCAGTCGTACAGCGATGACCTCCGTATCGATCGCCGTGTGGGCGGCTCGCTGGTCTACGAGATCGGCGCGTACAACAAGCTCGCTCCGTACGTGCTCGCCGGCCTCGGCGTACAGCAGGCGGAAGTCGACGGTCAGTTCGAGACCCGCCAGAACTTCGGCGAGCTCGGCATTGGCCTGCGCTACGCGGCCACCCCGCACTTCCACCTCCTGTTCGACGTTCGCGCTGGTAGCCGCGCGACCGCCGCGAGCGATGAGCTCCGTGGCGGCGATGCCGTGACCCGCCAGGTCACGCCGCCCACCGAAAGCAGCAACGAAGCCGAGAACTACACGCGTGCTCGGTTCGCGGCGGTGCTCTACTTCTAGATTCTGGTTCTGGTCTTCTTGGTCTGGTCACGACGGGTCGCTTTCGAGCGGCCCGTCGCTTTTTGTGCGCGAGTGAACCCGCACGAATTCCGAGCTGGGGGATCCTCGTCACAGCCTTCGAGAAGAAGCGCTCGCAACGTTCTCGTCGGCTGACGGTGGGCCTGGATCTATCCAGCTCCCATGCCGATCGGCTAACGTCATCGCTCATGGTCCCCGGGATCGAGCAGCGTCACGTCGTCGCCCCCGACGGCACGCGCATCGGGTACCAAATTCGCGGCCCGAAGGATGCCCCTTGCGTGGTGCTCGCGAACGGCCTCGGCGGCACGTACCTCGCGTTCAAGTACCTCTACGACGTCCTCGGTGACTACAAGACGATCTGCTGGGACTACCGCGGCCTCTACAGCTCCTCGGCACCGCAGGACCCGCGCGCCAACACGATGGCGCACCACATCGACGACTTGATGGCACTCCTCGCCGCCGAGGAGGTCGATCAGTTCGTCCTGGTCGGCTGGTCGATGGGCGTGCAGGT
>JBBQJJ010000685.1:0-3384 GCA_038325805.1 Haliangiales bacterium | reverse complement strand
TGACTTACACGTGTCGCCAACCCGATGTCTCATGAGACATGCTCCGTGCGAATGCGAGAGCTCCCCGAGATCACCAGCTATCACGCGCATGTCTACTTCGACCCCGCGACGCGAGAGATCGCGACGCGCTTGCGCGAGGGTCTCGGCGAGCGCTTCGTGGTCGAGCTCGGTCGCTGGCACGAGAAGCCGATCGGCCCGCACCCGGTGTCGATGTATCAGGTCGCGTTCGCGGTGGCCGAGTTCGCGCGCGTCGTGCCGTGGTTGATGTTGAACCGCGACGGGCTGAGCATCCTCGTCCATCCAAACACCGGAGACGAGGTCGCCGATCACGACCTCAACCCCCTGTGGCTCGGCGCGCCGCTTCCGCTCGACATCGAGTTCCTACGCGCTCTCAAGGAGCGAAGCTGACCTCGAGGGTCAGGCTGATCCGCTTGCCCGGGAAGTCGACCTTCGTCAACGGGAGGACGAGGACGTCCTGCTTCCCGGCAGCGGTGAACGCGGCAGTCAGCTTGTCACGTCCGGTCGCGATCCCCGAGCGGGTGAAGATGTCGCCCGGCTTGACGCCGAACAGCTTGAGGTAGGTCGGACGTTCAGCTGCCGGCACACCCTTGATCTCGACGGTGCCGATCTTGAACACCGGACCCTCGATGATCTCGAAGGCGACGGTGATCTTGCCCGCCGTGAGCTTCGGCTCGACTACCCTGATGTTCGCGTAACCCTTGTCCCAGTAGTAGGCGCTGATCGCTTCGGTGGCCGAGGTGATCCGCGCCGCGACCACCGGCTGCCCGACGACGAACCACTTCGCGACGATCGCGTCGAGATCCTTCTTCGGCACGGTGCTGCCGGTGAACGTGATCGCGTCGATCGACGAGATCGGGCCGGGTACGACCTCGATCGTGACCTCGACACCACCCGCGACCGGGGTTTGCTTCCAGGTGGCGTCGGCGTCGAAGTAGCCGTTCGTCACGTAGCGCTCGCGGAGCGTCTGCGCGAGCGCCTGGACGCGCCGCGGATCGAACACACCGCTGAGGGCGCCGGCACCGATGCCGAGCGAGATGGCCTTGCCGCCTGCTTCGATCGCGACGAGCTTCGTCATCGCCGGGTGCGCTGCGACCTCGACGACGAGCTCGATGCCGTCGGCGAGCTGCACCCCTTGCACGGTGATGTCTGCGATGCCGTCGACGCGCATCACGTTGGCGAGCGCGGTGCGCAGCTCGTCGCTGTCGACGGGCTTGTCCTTGGCCGCCGCGAGCGCTGCCTCGAGCTGCGTGCGCTGTGCGCCGGTCGCACCTTGCACGCGGAGCTGCTTGACGACCCCGGTGAGGTCGGCCGACGTCGCCGCAACGGCGCTCGGTGGAGCGACCGGGATGGCTGGAGGTTTCGGTCCCGTCGGGGTGGGGTGTGGCGCGGCCCCGCCACCGCATGCGCATGCGAGCAGGAAGACGAGGTACTTCACGGGCGCCTCGTGATCAAGGCGCGCTTGCGCAGGTCCTTGAGCCACTCGACCTGGAGCTTGTCCATCGCGGCTCGCCGGAGCTCCGTCTTGACGAGCTGCTTGTTCGCGTCGGTCGCAGGCAGGTTGCGCGTCTTGACCTCGGCATCGGCGGCCGCGTCCGCGACGGTCACCTTCGACATGAGGAGCTGGTTCTTCGTGCGCAGGAGAACGAGCTGGCGTTCGAGCTCGACGAGGTAGCGCGCCCGCGTGTAGCCGCTGGCGGCGAGGGCCTTGTCGAGCCCGGCATCGTCGAGGTTGTTCTGCTTCTTGATCTCGTCGAGCGCCGAGCGCAGGTCGTCGTCGTCGGCCGAGATGCCTGCCTTCTTGCCTTCCGCGAGGACGAGCTCGTCGTCGATCAGCTCCTCGATCACCGCGGTGCGATCCGCGCCCGCTTTGACCCGCTTGGCGACGTCACTCTCCCAGATCACCGCGTCACCGATGCGGGCGATCGACCGATCGATCTCGACGACGGCGCCGAGCGGCGCTGCGAGCGCCGTACTCGTCACGAGCAGGGTGGCCAGGATGACGTGCCTCATCGCGCGATGATGCCACTGGTCATCACTTGCCTGGTCGAAGGATCGCCACGGCGAAGCTGGGGTTAGATCGCGATCGGTAGCTCGAGCACGAAAATGCAGCCCTTGCCCGGCAGGTTCTGCACTCGGATGCTGCCGCCGTGTGCATCCGCCGCTTGCTTGGCGATGGCCAGACCCAAGCCGAATCCTCCGGGGCGACTGTTGAGGCGCACGAACGGCGCGAACACTTCTTCGACCTTGCCTGGCGGCAGACCGCCACAGCAGTCCTCGACCTCGACCACCAGACGTCCGTTCGTGATCTGTCCACGAAGCGTAACCTCGCTGCCCGGCTTGGTGTACTTCACGGCGTTCCGCACCAGGTTCCCGAGCGCGGAACACACGAGCCGAACGTCGAGACTGATCCGGTCGTCGTTCCCGACCTGAAGGCAGAGCTTGACGTCCCGGGACTCGGCTTCCGAGACCGCTCCCAGCTCGACCTCCTGGAACAGCGTCTTGAGCGTCGTCCATTGACGACGGAGCTCGATGCCGGACGCGACCCGAGCGGCTCGCAGCGTCTCGTCGATCAGCTCGACCGCGCGTCGGATGCCGTGTTCGACGGCATCGGCCGAGCGGCTTGGCTTCGGGAGCTGTCCCTTCTCCTCGAGGAGCTGGAGCCCCAGCATCGCGGAGGACAGCGGATTGCGCAGCTCGTGGGCGATGAACGCAAAGTGTTCGTTCGTCAGTCGAACCAGCTCCGCATCTCGTTGATGCGCGTACTCGGAGACCGCACCGGCGATCCCTGTAACGGTCGTGTCGAACAGAACTTGAAGCTCGCGGAACGAGATTTCTGCGCCGGAAGCCATCGCAGAGGCGAGGATGGCGTCACGAAGCGCGCCATACTCTCGCACGACGGAGTCCAGGCTGAAGCCGAGACGGAGCCGCTGGACACCATGACCCGCGGCCGTGTTGCTTTCCTCGGATCCGACGCTGGGAGGCCCGCTTCAGACCGCAACGCGGCGATGATCTCGTTCAGGTACTGTGGAATGTGATTGATCAGCTCGACAGGATGGATGGCCTCGGGGGCGAGCGAGCCGCGTACGACTCGCTGCCATCGAACGAGGACGTCCTCCCGGTTGGCGGCGAGGACTTCGTAGAGGGGCATGGCCGCAGCATGCCACGCACCACACTCGAAGCGGGATGTCGCCAGCACGCGAGCCAGAGGAACTCGCTGATCCGGCAGCATCGTGGTGGTCGGCGCTGATTTGCGCGATCTTCCGATCAACGATCGGCGCATCCGGTCGATTCACTCGCCGTGACTCCCGCAGAGGACACGGCACGGCCCTACGGAACGCACCTCCTGTGCGAGGAGCTCGGTCG
>JBBQJJ010000684.1:0-3401 GCA_038325805.1 Haliangiales bacterium | reverse complement strand
CTCGTCGCTGCACGACTACTCCGCGCTGCGCAACGTGATCGGCCGGCTAGACGTCGAGCGCCGACAAGTGTTCATCGAGGCCGTCATCATGGAGCTCTCGGTGCGACGCTCGTCGAAGCTCGGCCTGAGCTTTCACGGGGGTGTGCCCGGCTTCCCCACCGACGACGCGCTGTCGATCTTCGGCTTCAATGCCGGCACCTCGATCAGCACGGTCAGCGCGGACTCGCTCACCGGTCTCGCGCTCGGCGTACGTGGTCCGCAGATCCCCGCTGAGCAGCTGCAGGGCATTGGTCTCTCGATTCCCGCGTTCGGCGTGGTGCTCAACGCGATCGCGAACAGCGGCGACGCCAACGTGCTGTCGACGCCGCACTTGATCGCGATGGACAACGAGGAAGCGGAGATCAGCGTCGGCGAGAACCTGCCGCTGCAGCAGTCGGGCCTCGGCAATCTCGCCGGGCTCGCCGGTCTCGCAGGCGGGGCGGGCGCACAAGGCGCAGGAGCGCTGGGCGCGCTCGGCGGACTCGGCGGACTCGGCGGCGCGGTGCCGCGCCAAGACGTCGGCACCAAGATCACCATCACACCGCACATCAACGAGGCCGACGAGATCCGCCTAGAGATCGTCGAAGAGATCAGCGAGCGCGGCGCGGTCGAGGGCGCGCTGCAGGTCGTGTCGATCACCAAGCGCAACGCGAAGACGCAGGTCGTCGTGCGCGATCAGCAGACGGTCGTCATCGGTGGCTTGATGCGCGACACGATCAACACCTCGGAGACGAAGGTGCCGATCCTTGGCGACATCCCATTGATCGGAGTGCTGTTCCGCAGCACCACGCGCCAGACGCAGAAGACCAATCTGCTGCTGTTCCTCACGCCGTACATCATCCGCAACCAGAGCGATCTGCGCGCGATCTTCGAGCGCAAGATGCGCGAGCGCCAGGAGTTCATCGACCGCTACTTCGTGTTCGGCGATCAGGACTACGAGCCGCCGGTCGACTACTCGCGCACGCGCGGCCTGGTGAGCGAGATGATGAACGAGGTAGATGCGATCGCGATCGAGCAGCAGCTCGAAGAAGACGCCGCCGGCAGACCGCCACCCGAGCACACGATACGACCGGCGATAGGCTCGGCGCCGATCGACACCGAGGCCTCCGCGGGAGATACGGTGATCTCGCCGGATGGCACGACCGAGATCGTGCCCCAGGATGTCGGTACGCCACCGATCAGCGGAGAGACCCCGCAGCAGTAGATTTCTGATGGCGGTGGTCCGCGCCGACGCGGACTCACGATGGAGAGTTCGTCGCAACGTAAGGAAGGTCCATGGAGCAGCGGTACGTCGGTGAGATTCTGGTGCGTCGCGGTGCGCTCACGCCCGAAGGGCTGGAGCAGGCGCTGAACGTCGCGCGCGAGAAGAGCACGCGGCTCACCGACGTGCTCTTGGCGACGCGCGTCGTCGAAGAGACGCAGCTAGTGCGCGCGCTCGCCGACGAGATGGGCATCACGTTCCGCGAGAAGATCGAGATCACCGGCGTCTCGGCCGAGCTGCTCGAGAAGATCCCGATCTCGTTCGCGCGACAGAACCGCGTGGTGCCGCTCGGTGAGAAGGACGGCGTCATCGAGGTCGCCGTCGCCGATCCGCTCAACCCGTTCCCGATCGACGATCTGCGCACGCTGCTCGGCCGCTCCGTCGAGCCCATCGCGGCGCCGGGTGAGGCGATCGAGGACGCGATCAATCGCCTCTACGAGCGCAAAGACGAGAACGCGCTCGCCGACGGCAAGGCCGGCGAGGACATCGAGGAGCTGCAAGACCTCATCGACATGACGGATGAGGCCCCGGTCATCCGCTGGGTCAACAACCTCTTCTACAACGCCGTCCGTGATCGCGCGTCCGACATCCACATCGAGCCGGGCGACAAAGAGGTCATCGTCCGCTACCGCATCGATGGCGATCTCTACAAGAGTAAGACCGCGCACAAAGGCTTCCTGCCTTCGATCATCGCGCGCGTGAAGATCGAGGCCGGGCTCAACATCGCGGAGAAGCGCCTGCCGCAGGACGGGCGCATCACCAAGAAGATCCAGGGCCGCCTGATCGACGTGCGCGTGAGCACGGTGCCGACCTCGCGCGGCGAGCGCATCGTCATGCGCCTGCTCGACAAAGAGAAGGTGCTGCTCGACCTCACCGATCTCGGCTTCGACCCCGATCAGCTGCAGACGATGAATCACTACATCTCGCGGCCGAACGGGATCGTGCTCGTCACGGGGCCTACGGGCTCCGGCAAGACGACGACGCTGTATGCGTGTCTGAGCAAGATCAACACCCCCGATCTCAACATCCTCACTGTCGAAGATCCGGTGGAGTACGAGCTGGCGGGGATTGGCCAGACGCAGGTGCACACGAAGATCGGGCTGACCTTCGCGAGCGGGCTGCGCGCCTTCCTGCGTCAGGACCCGGACGTGATCATGGTCGGTGAGATTCGCGACAAGGAGACGGCCGAGATCGCGATCAACGCGTCGCTCACCGGACATCTCGTGCTGTCGACGCTGCACACCAACGACGCCGCCGGCGCCATCACGCGCCTCGTCGACATGGACGTGCAGCCGTTCCTGATCGCGTCGTCGCTGCTCGCGGTGCTCGCGCAGCGCCTCGTGCGGCGGCTGTGTCCGCACTGTCGTCAGCCGTACGAGCCGAGCGAGGCGGATCTGAAGTCACTCGGCATCGACATGGCGGAGGCGCGTCGGCTGGTCGAGAACAACAAGCGCACCGGGCTCGCCGCCTCGGCGAAAGCGGCGGCGCTCGCCAGCGCGAAGAATGGCAAGGTCGCGAGCGCGGCCGAGAGCACCGCCGTCAACACGGCGGAGAACGCGGCTGCGAACGTGGTCGCGAGCACGTTCGAGAACACGGTCGCGCTGTCCGACATGCTCGAGCCAGACGAGCTCGACGGCGAGCTGACCCACGTCGGACCGCCGCGGCCCCAAGGCCCGCCGCCGGTCCCCGCCGATGTGCTCGAGCGGCTCACCCCGGAGCAGCGCGCGGTGATCGACTCCGCGCACTTGCGCCTGCGCGAGACCGATGGCCGCATCCGCACGCAGCTCGGCCTCGGCGCCGTGCAGGACACTCCAGTCTTTTACCGCGCGGTCGGCTGCGCCGAGTGCACCGGCACCGGCTACCGCGGCCGCCTCGGCATCTACGAGCTCTTGCAGGTCGACGAGCCGGTGCGCCGCGCGATCCTCGACAACTCCGACTCCAACACGATCGCGCGCATCGCCGTGCAGCGCGGGATGCGCTCGCTGCGTGAAGACGGCGCGCGCCAAGTGCTCGCCGGCCGCACCTCGCTCGAGGACGTCCTCGCCTCGACGCAGGCCGGGGAGATCGAGGCATAGCGATGGCCATCTACGCCTATCGCGGC
>JBBQJJ010000683.1:0-3403 GCA_038325805.1 Haliangiales bacterium | reverse complement strand
AGCGTGACGAGCGCGAGGTGCTGGAGGTCGACCATCACACTCGGCCGCGGGACGCCGAACACCATCCTGATGAACAGCGAGACCACACCGCTGATCAGCCCGACGAACGCCGAGAAGCCCATCGTCATCGCCGTGCCACGGACGAGGATCCGCTGCTGCGCGGCACGCGCGATCAAACAGGACAGCCCGAGCACCAGCGCGGCGAGGCCCGGCGGCGTCCCCGAGATCAGGTCGATCAGATAGCCGAGCACGACAGAACCACCAACAGCCGGCGTGACGTTGCCGCGCGCGGTCAACCCGAGGTACGCGGCGGTCAGCGCGCCGACATCGGGCACCGACTCGCGAATGATCGACATCGGTAGCCGCAGCCACACCGTCGCGACGACGACGCAGATCAGATAGGCGACGAGGACGAGCGTTGCTGTTCTCACAGCGCCCTCGTTCCGAACGCAGGCTCGCTGCGCCGCTTGGTCTTCGCGTCGGGATCCGCGGGTGGCGGCGGCGCGAGCAACACCATCACCGCGCGGACCTGCGAGACATCGACCGAGGGCTCGACCTCGACCGTCTGGAACATGCCGTCATCGCCGTTGAGTTTGGAGATCTTGCCGATCACGAGGCCGGGCGGGAAGATCGAGCCGACCCCGCTGGTGACCAGCTCGTCGCCGACCTGCGCACGCTGATCGGCCTGTGACGCGAGCTCGAGGGAGGTGATCTCGCACGCGTACGAGTTGTCCTTGCCCAAGCCCTTCAAGAACCCGCGGCGCCCGGTGCGCTTGACGACGACGTCGATCTTGCTCCGCGTGTCACTCACCAGCACGACATCGGCGTAGTCACCGAACACCTTGTCGATCACGCCGACCGGCCCGGTGCCGGCGATCACCGCCATGTTCGGCTGGACCTCGCTCGCGCCGCGATCGATCCGCAGCCGCACCACGCGGAACGGCGTCAGCGGCGCACCGATCACGCGCGCACCGATCATGTCGGCGGCGATCCGCTTCTTGACGAGCGCGAGCTCCTCGAGCGCCTGGACGTCGTAGGCCTTGCGACTCATCGCAGCGAGCTCTTTACGAAGCTTCTCGTTGTCCTCGCGGAGCTCCTTGTTCTCGCTCTCGACATCGATCAACGCGACGTAGCCGCTCCAGATGCTACCGACACCGTCGGTGATCCACGAGACGAAGGTCTGCAGCGGTGCGGTGATGCGCAGCACCGTCTCGTCGACCGCCGAAGGCTCGCCGCGCGACAACGAGGCGCGCAGGACGAGTGCCGGGATCAGCAGCAGCAAGCCCGTCAGGACCCAGTCGATGATCCGACGGCGCATCGTCGTCACGGGTGCTGCCTACTTGAGCGCGATCTCGCGAAGCAGCCCG
Organism: Haliangiales bacterium; assembly: GCA_038325805.1. GTDB lineage: Bacteria > Myxococcota_A > Polyangia > Haliangiales > Haliangiaceae > JABFXX01. The sequence continues at coordinate 2,036 of JBBQJJ010000683.1, read as the reverse complement.
AGCTCGTCGAGGACCTTGCCGGTCCCGAGCACGACAGCAAGCTGCGGGTTCTCACACACCATCACCGGCAGACCGGTCTCCTCGCGGAGCAGCACGTCGAGATTCTTGAGCTGTGCGCCGCCACCGGAGAGCACGATCCCCTTGTCGACGATATCCGCCGACAGCTCGGGCGGCGTCCGCTCGAGCACCCAGCGCACCGCATCCACGATCGCGTTGACCGGCTCCTGCAGCGCCTCGCGGATCTCGTCGGAGTTGACGAGCAGCGTCTTCGGTACGCCGGCGACCAGGTCGCGGCCTTTGACTTCGACCGTCAGTGGCTCCTCGAGCGGATACGCGCTGCCGATCTCCTTCTTGATGATCTCGGCGGTGCGCTCGCCGATCAGGAGGTTGTACTTGCGCTTGATGTACTGGACGATCGCTTCGTCCATCTTGTCACCGGCGACGCGGATCGACTTCGAATCGACGATGCCCGCGAGCGCGATCACCGCGACCTCGGTGGTGCCGCCGCCGATATCGACGATCATGTTGCCGGTCGGCTCGGTGATCGGCAGCCCGCCACCGATCGCAGCCGCCATCGGCTCCTCGATCAGATAGACCTCGCGCGCCGCCGCAGCGAGCGCCGAGTCGCGAACCGCGCGCTTCTCGACCTCGGTGATCCCGGAGGGAACGCTGACGATGACGCGCGGACGCACCAAGGTTCGCCGCGAGTGTGCCTTCTGGATGAAGTAACGAAGCATCGCCTCGGTCACCTCGAAGTCGGCGATCACGCCGTCCTTCATGGGGCGGATGGCGACGATGTTGCCCGGCGTCCGACCGAGCATCTCTTTCGCTTCCTTACCGACTGCGAGGACCTTCTTGGGGCCCTGGGAGGATGCCTGGACGGCGACTACCGACGGCTCGTTCGCGACGATGCCGCGGCCCTTCACGAACGTGAGGGTCGTCGCGGTTCCGAGATCGATGGCCAGGTCGTTGGAAAACATTCCGTAGACCCAATCGAAGAGCATGGTGGTTGATCCAGATGAAGCGCTGCGTCGCAGCGTGATGACCGAGCAAAAGTGGCTAGCCCAACGGGGTGGGACGTCTTGAGCGGAGCGGGGTTAGCACGCGCCTCTTTCCACAAGCAACACAATCTTAGCTATGGGCTGAGGATGACTCATGAGGGCCGAGACGAGTGGCGGGCGGCGCTTGTGGGTCGATCCTCAAGTGTCTAGGATGCCCCGCCCCCGCACTTTCGTAACCGGGACGGATTCACATGCTCGACTCAATGCGCAAACAAGGCGCATCCGTATTTCTCTATCTCGTGTTCGGTCTGTTGATCGCGATCTTCGTGATCAACATGGGCGGCTCCAAATCCAACGATGGCGGCGGCGGCTGCAATCCCGGCTCTAACGCGATCGTCACGGTCGATGGATCGCGGGTTGGCAAGGCCGCGTACCTCGTCGCATACAGCAATCGCTACATCCCGGAGTTCATGCGGATGTGGAACTTCCGCACCTCGAAGGAGCGCGAGTTCGCCGCCGTCGAGATGCTGATCCGTCGCGAGATCCTCGCGCAGGCGGCCGCCGATCGCGGGCTGCGCGTCACCGACGACATGGTGATGGAGGAGATCAAGAAGGGCTTCTTCTTCGTCGGTGGTCAGCGGATCCCGATGGGCGAGAGCATCTTCGACAACCACGACGACGGCACCCGGACCTGGAACATCAACAAGTTCAAACAGTGGTACGGCGGGCTCAACGTGTCGAAGAACTCGTACGTCGACGAGCAAGCGCGCGGCATGCAGGCGGCGCTGATGCAGGAGCTGCTGCTCGCCTCGGTGCGGGTCTCCAAGGAAGAAGCGCGCGACGCGTACATCTATCAGAAGTCGACGGTGTCCTATGACCTCGTCGCGTTCGAGCCCTCGGCGTATCGCACGGCGATGAAGCTGACCGACGCGGACATCGCCCGATACCTGGCGGCGCACGAAGAGGACGTCAAGGCGCGCTTCAAGTCTGACGAGCGCACGTACAAAGACGTCAAGCCGCAGGTCAAGCTGCGCC
>JBBQJJ010000682.1:0-3405 GCA_038325805.1 Haliangiales bacterium | reverse complement strand
CGCGAACGAGCTGTGCATCTCGCAGCTGATGCTCCGGGCCTTCGCACGCTGCATCCGATCCTCGGGCCACAGCTTCGTCTTCGAGACCTCGGCGACGAATTCACAGATCGCGAGCGAGTCCCAGATCACCTGGCCCTCGTGGTGAAGCACCGGGACCTTGCCTGCCGGGTTCACCTTCGCGATCGCGGCCTTCGTGGTGGGTTGGTCGAGCAGGATGGTCGTGCACTCGTACGGCAACCCGCTCTGCGCGAGTGCGAGGTACGGACGCAACGACCACGAGGAGTACCGCTTGCTACCGACGTAGAGATGCATGCACCGGAAATCTACAGTGCATGTCGCGACCGCGGGTTGCACAGAGTTGCTCGCCCGCGATCGGCACAGGTAGGTGAACTCCTACCGGCACACGCGCCCAGCGGTCACGTACGATGACCTGATGCGCTGGTTCCTGATTTGCGCGCTCGTCGGATGTGGCGGCGGTGGCGATGAGCAAGATCCTCCAGCTGACGGTGCGCCGACCGACTCGAGCTCGTCGACGATTCGTAGTGCCGGTTGCGGCATGGCCTCCACGGCGACGCAGGAGACGTTCGCGCAGCGGACGATCGAGGGTCGCGATCTGTGGGTCCGTGTTCCCCCGGGCTACGATCCAGAGCGCGCGTATCCCGTGATCTACGAGATGCACGGCTGTAGCAGTGCAGCGACGCGCGAGGACAACAACGTCCCCGTCGAGAACCACGTCGGTGATGCGGCGATCGTCGTGCGTGCCCGTGCGGCGGCGAACTGCTGGGATACGTCGACGAACGGTCCCGACGTGCCATACGTCGACGCGGTGATGGACGACGTCGAGAACGCGTTTTGCGTCGATACCTCGAAGCGGTTCATGACCGGCTACAGCAGCGGCTCGTTCATGACGCACGTGATGGGCTGCATTCGCGGCGACAAGCTCCGCGGCATCGCCTCGATCGCGGGCGGGCAGGCGGGCAACGACTGCACGGGTGATCCGGCGGCGCTGTTGATCCACGACGCGAACGACAACACCGTCAACATCAGCGCGAGTCTTGGCGCGCGCGACAATCACCTGACGCGCAACGCGTGCGCTGCGACGACGATGCCGGGTGACGATCCATGCGTCGTGTACGACGGGTGCGCGGCGGGCAAGCCGGTCGTGTGGTGTCAGACGTCGATGCAGGATCACTCGCGTCAGGATCAGCTCGCAGGCCCGATCTTCTGGTCGTTCATCGACGGGCTCCGGTAACTCGGAACGGGCACATCTCGGTGGTCTCCGCGCGCAGCCGGCGGCGGACCCGAGGTTGTCGTCAGTTCGCTGACGGCGCTAACCAGTTAGATGCCGAACTTCGCGAGCTTCTTGTGCAGACCCTCGCGCGTGATGCCGAGGGTGATCGCCGTCTTCGTCTTGTTGCCGCCGTGATCGCGCAGCGCCTCGGTGAGCAACCAGCGCTCGACCTGCTCCATCATCTCTTTCAGCGTGCCTTGCTTCGGGGCGATCCGCGTGACCGTGCCCTCGATCTTGCGGAGGCGCGGCGACAGATCGGTGACCTCGAGCCAGTGACCGGGCTCGGCCTGGATCACGAGGCGCTGGATCTCGTTCTCGAGCTCGCGGATGTTGCCGGGCCAGTTGTACTGGGCGAGCGCATCGAGCGCGTCCTGCGTGAAGCCGGGGATCTCGACGCGGTACTCGTCCGCGTAGCGCTTGAGGAAGTGGGCGCCGAGCGCGGGGATGTCCTCGCGGCGCTCGCGCAGCGGAGGCAGCTTGATGGGGAACACCATCAGCCGGTAGTAGAGATCCTGGCGGAACGCGCCCTTCTCGACCTCGGCGGAGAGGTCGCGATTCGTGGCGCAGATGATCCTGACGTCGACCTGCTTTTCGGAGGTGGCGCCGACGGGGCGGATGGTGCCCTCCTGCAGCACGCGCAGGAGCTTGGCCTGCAGCGTCAGCGGCATCTCGCCCATCTCGTCGAGGAACAGCGTGCCGCCGTCGGCGATCTCGAATAGCCCCTTCTTGTCGGAGTCGGCGGACGTGAACGCGCCGCGCTTGTGACCGAACAGCTCGGACTCGAGGAGGTTCTCGGGGAGCGCGGCGCAGTTCTGCGCGACGAACATCTTGTCGCGACGGCCGGACTGGTGGTGGATCGCGGAGGCGATCAGCTCCTTGCCCGTCCCGGTCTCACCCTCGACGCAGACGGTGGCGCGGGTATCGATCACGCGCTCGAGCTGGTTGAGCAACGACTTCATCGCCGGCGAATCACCGATGATGTTGTCGAACTTGATCTTCTGCTCCTTGCGCTTGAGGTAGGTGTTCTCGCCCCGCGCACTCTCGGCGGCGACGCGGAGGCGCTGGAACATCGTGGCGTTGTCGACGGCGAGCGAGGCCTGACCGGCGAGCAGCAACGCGACCTCGAGATCGCTCTCGGTGAACATGCCGATCGACGCCCGGTTGTCGCACTGGATGAGGCCGATGATGTCGTCACCGCGCCACAGCGGGACGGCGAGGATCGAAAGGATCGAACCGCCGAGGATCGACTCCGAGGACAACGCTTCGAGTGCGTTCGCGGTGAGCACGGCGGCGCGATCGGCGAGCACGCGGCGGAGCACGGCGCGCGAGGCGCGGACCGGATCGCCAACGGGCGTCGGGACATCCGGATCGACGCTGGGGCGCTGTCGGGAGACGGCGAGCGAGAACCGATCTTTGTCTTGGTCGCTGCGCAGCAGGATCGCGACATGGGTGGCGCGCGCAAGGAGCTCGAACGACGCGGCGACCGTGGCCTCGATGACCTCCGAGGGTTCGAGGCGTGCGCCGAGCGGCTGCAACGCCTTGTAGATCCGGAGTGCGCCGACCGGATCGTTGTCCAGCTGATCCGCCAGCTGCGGCAGATCCATGATCGAGCGAGACGCGATCAGTCGATCCCCCAGATCGTCCTCGGCTTCGTCGCCCCAGGCGAGGCGGACCGAGATCCGCACCGGATCGGCGGGGTTGCCGAGCAGGATGAAATCGCCGTCGGCGAGCGCGACTTCCCAGCGCGCGGCAGCGTCGACCGGGATGCGGCGACCGTCGCGCTCGATGGCGGAACCGTTGGTCGAGCGCAGATCGCGGAACACGAAGTGCTCGCCGATCTGGGTGATCTGCGCGTGGTCGCCGGAGAGATGAAAGTCGGTGACGACGACCGTGCTCGACGGGGAACGCCCGAGCGTGGCCGTACCACCGCCTGCGAGTACGCGATGCGTTCGTTGCGTCGCGACGCCGTTGAGGATTTCTAGAACGATCACAGAAACACAGCCTACGCCCGGCTCGCTCTGAGGTTTATACTGCACACTCTTCGCAGCTGGCATGTCGGGGACCTCGAAAGTCATCGTGCTGGATCCCGACGACCGGGCGAGCCGCCAGGTCGG
>JBBQJJ010000681.1:0-3454 GCA_038325805.1 Haliangiales bacterium | reverse complement strand
GCGAGATCCTGCGCGAGATAGACCTCGCCCATACCACCGGAGCCGAGCGGGCGCTCGATCTTGAAGTGACCGAGCTGCTTGCCGGGAGGCAGTTGCGCCGATGGTGTGAGGATCGATTCGCGACCCGGGACGGTGGCGGTGCGATCCGCCCGATCCACCGGCGCCGGCGCCGTGTCCATCAGCTCGAGCTTCGCCACCGCGGCGACGGTAGCAGGCTAGTTCAACGTCGTCTGCTGGCCGCTCACCCGATCGATCTTGGTCTTGTCCTCGTCGAGTGCGAAGTCGGTGACATCGAAGCCGGCGGCGCCGAACGCGCTGACCGCCGCCTCGATCGGCCCGGAAGGCAGCGTGATCAGATCCGGCACGTCGAACGACGACCGCGCGCTATCGAACACCGTGACGTTGAGGATCTTCGTCGCGCCCTGCGAGAGCTCGATGCTGTGCACCGTCGCGCCGGTCGCGTTCGTCCACGAGCCGCCTTGCTTCGACAGCGTGATGGCCGACGGCAGCGCCAGCCAGTCCCCGGCGGCGAGCGTGCTGCCGGTGAGACCACGACGAAGCACGATGCTCTGCGCCGGCGGCTCGTCTCCATCCGTGACGATCGCGGTGAGCCGATAGCCGGTCGCCCCCGTGATCGCCGACAGCTTCGGGACCTTCAGCGAGGTTCCGACCGTGGAGCCGGCGAGCAGCACGCCATCGACGCCGAGCTCGATGCCGACCAGCGCGCCGCGCGTGGTGAGTCCGCTCGGGGGCGAACCGAAGTCGATCGCGAGCGTCTGCGTGTTCGCGTCGGAGATCAACGTCAGGTCCTGCGCGCCCGTCGCGGTCGCAGTGTCGATGCCCTGCTTGATCGCGAAGCCGACGATCGTCAACGTGTCGTCGGCTTCGTCCTCGGTTTCTTTGTTGTCGAAGTCGAGGATCGTCGCGAACAGCGCGAGCTTGCCGGTGCGCGTGTTGATCGAGAAGTTGCAGACATCGCCGATACACAGGTTCGGCGCCACCGGATTGCCCGGCTGCGCGGGCGTCGCGATCTCGTTCGCAGGATCGCCCAGAACATCCGTCTGCGAGTAGCCGACGATCGTCACCTTGGTGTGAGCCACCGTGACGCTCGCGAGGTTCGGGATGCTGCCCGTCAGCGTCGCGCTCGGTGGCTCGCCGGTGTTGTCGGCCTCGAGGTTGACCGTGATGTTCGCGCCGTTCGCGCCGATCCACAGCTCCTTGCGGTGGCCCGCGGCCTTGACCACGATGTCCTGCGGCCCGACGACACCGTCGGCGATGAACAGCCCGTCCACGCCGGTCGTGCCCGCGAGGTCGCCAACCCGAACCTCGGCGCCCGAGATCGGTGCGCGCGTGGCCTCGTCGATCACGTAGAGATTCACGACGCCGTCGATCGCGCCGTCGCTGATTCCGCCACCCGGGATAACCCGTGGGTCAGGGCGGTTCCCCTGGGCCGAATCGCCTTCCGGTGAGGAAACAGCATCTTCGCCGCAAGCTGCAACACCGATCAGAACCAGCAAAAGTGATGAGCGCATCCGCATTCCTCCGATGAGGATCGCGGTATGCGAGGGGCGCGCCACCAGGAGGTAGGTTCCTTGACTCGGCCACCGGTTCACATACCTTCGAGCGAGATGTCGGTTGGAAAGCGTGATCGCAGCTGGACCGTCGCGCCGACGTTACTCACGTTCACCGGCGGCCTGTTCGCCGCGCTCCTGTATGGAGATGGCAACCTCGATGCGGTCGCTGATCGGATGACCCAGCAGCGAGACCCGGATGTCGCGACGGCCGCGGGCCCGACCTTCGCGCCGAAACCGGTGCAGGTCGCGGATGCGGATCCACTGGAGGAGCGCCCCGCGACCGTGATCCCTGATCGCGGCGATCGCCAGCGGGTCGGTGCGCTCGAGGACGTCTGCCTCGACGGGACCCCGGCCGCCTGCAAGCGCTGGGGGATGGACGGCTTCTATCGCTCCATCGCCGCCAGCAAGAAGGGCGGGCTCGGCCGGGCGATCCGGGTGTCGTGGTACGGCGACTCGGTGATCGCGACCGACGCGATCCCGAGCCGGCTGCGCGGCAAGCTGCAGAGTACGTTCGGCGATGGCGGTCCCGGGTTCGTCTACCTCGTCGCGCCCCACAAGTTCTGTCACCACGAACAGGTCGAGCGCACGCAATCGGGGTGGATGCCGTACGGCATCTCGACCACCGCGGTGAGCGACAAGATGTACGGCGCCGGCGGCAGCACCGCCGAGAGCTACGGTGGCACCGCGAAGCTGACGCTCAAGACCGGCGCCGCGAACGCCGAGCTGTATTACCTGACCCAGCCGAAGGGCGGGTCGTTGGCGATCAATAGCGGCGGCAGCGAGCTGCTGAAGGTCGAGACCGCGGGCGAGGCGAAGGCCGCGGGATATGCGACCGTGAAGGTCGCGGGCAGCAAGAAGCTCGAGTTCGAGGCGAAGGGCAAGGTGCGCACGTTCGGCGTCGCGCTCGAGAATCCGGCCGGCATCGTCGTCGACAACTTCGGCATCGTCAGCGTCAACGTGAAGAGCTTCGGCAATCACGATCCGGCATTCTTCGCCGGCGAGCTCGCGCATCGCAAAGCGGATCTGTTGATGATCATGATCGGCGCGAACGAGGCCGCGTGGCTCGGACCTGGAGACCGGGACACCAAGGACTACGCGACCCGCTACAAGCCGGTGCTCGAGATGCTGCGCAAGGGGCGGCCCGATGCATCGTGCCTCGTGATCTCGCCGACCGATCAAGCCGAGAGCAAGGATGGTGCATATCCATCGCGGCCGGTGATGCCGGTCCTCGTCGACGCACAGCGCAAGGCGGCGGCGGCGGCAGGATGCGCGTTCTTCTCGACCTACGACTGGATGGGCGGCAAGGGCAGCGCGTCGAAGTGGTTCTCGAAGCGCTACGTCGGCAGCGACTTCCAGCACCTCACTGTCGCCGGTGCCGCGAAGATGGGCGATGCGCTGTACGAGGTGCTGACCACCGGATTCGGGAGGTATGCGGGCCCTTAGCCTCTGCATCCTCCTCGTCGCGGGTTGTGGCAGTGGCTGCGATGGCGAACGTGCGAAGCCGCCGGAGATTCCGCGGCCGGTGAACCCCGACGCGGCGACGCCGGTCCCGGCACCGGACGCGGCGGAGCCGTACGTGCCGCACGGTCATCTCGACGCCGCGCCCGGCACCCTGGACCAGCTGTTCAAGGGGCTCGCGGCGGCCGAGAAGGTCGAGCCGAACAGCCGCGTGCTGATGGTGTTCTTCGGCGATTCACACACCGCGGGCGATTCGATGACCTCGCGCCTGCGAGGCACGTGGCAGACGCGATTTGGTGATGCGGGGCGCGGGCTCGTCGCGGCGGGGCGCCCACCGGCGCGGCACTACTACCAGCGCGACGTCAAGTACGGCGCGGTCGGAGCGTGGAAGAGCGCCGTCGGTGGGTCGCGCGACCCGGAAC
>JBBQJJ010000680.1:0-3461 GCA_038325805.1 Haliangiales bacterium | reverse complement strand
ATCGGCACGCTCAAGCGCCTGGTGCGCCAGGGCCAGCAGCAGGGCGTTTTCCGCGCGGACGCCGACTGGATCGACGTTTATATCTCGATATCGGGCCTGGCGTCCTATTTCGTTTCCAACAACCGAGGTTCTGGTGCTCGCAGGTGGAGCACTTCCAGGTCATCTCGATGTGGCGCTCTGCGCCGTCTTGATCAGCCATCCCCTGCCGCGATGATAATCCGAGATGACTAGAATTCGACCGCGATCATCGCCGCAGTCACCGGCTGACCGGCGCGCTCGAGCGTGAGCGCCACGCGAGTCCCCACCGGTACGGCACCGGGCATCAACAACTGCTTGCCGACGTCCGCGGTGAGCTCGGCGGTCTGACCGATCGGCCGGCCGTCGATCGCGACGATCTTGTCGCCCTCGACGACGCCGGCCTTCGCCGCCGGCGTGTCCTCCTTGACGTCGCCGACCATCAGCGCCTCGCCGGTGACCATCGGGAAGAAGCCGTAGGTCCCCGACGCACCGTCGCGCGGCGGGACGATCTTCATCGTGCCGAGATCGATGCGCTGCCCAGCGACGGCGGTGTAGTCGCGTGTCGCGAGTCGATTCATCGTCGCATCCTTCGGTGCGACGTGGACCTGGCCCTTGCCGGCCGGGATCTTCTCGACGAGGAACTTGCCGTTGGCATCCGTGGTCGGCCCCTTGCCGCTCATCATGTCCATGAACTGCTTGCCGTCGACGCCGTCGCCGGTCGCGAACACGAGGAGGCCGGGCACCGGCTTGCCGGTCACGGTATCGACGACGGTCCCGGTGATCGTCGCGAAGGCCTGGACCACGAGATCGAGCTTCGACGGACCCGCGGCGACGACGGTCTTGCCGGTCGCGGTGCCCGCGGCGGTGCTCGCAGAGCAGGTGTACTCCCCGGGCTGCAGGCGATCGATCTGGTACGTGCCGTCGGCGTTGGTGAACCGCCGACTACTGCCGTCGCTGCCGAACCGCATGCCGCGCTCCTCGGGGCGACAGCTGACGTCGAACTCGGCGACCGGAGCACCGGCGAGCGTGACCCGGCCGGCGATCGAGCCGAGCGACTCGAGCACCAACGTGACGGTCTCGCCCGTCTTGACGTTCGACTTGCTCGCGCGAGACGCACCCTTGGGTCCCTCGACGGAGACCGTGTACGACCCGCGGCGCAGGCGGGTGAACGAGAACGTGCCATCGGCGCCGGTCAGCACCGGCTCCGACGGGCGCATGAACGACGCCATCATTTCTCTGCGACTGCCCGGCGGAGAATCGGGCCTGAGCGACACCCACGCGTCGGGCGCGGGCGACTTGTCCGCGTTGATCACGACACCCTTGAGCACGCCGTCGCGCGCTTCGACGGTGAGTGTCACGCCGGAGAGGTCCTGCGCCTTCGTCAGCTCGAATTTCTGCGGCTTGTCCTTCGGCTCGGTCTTGAAGGGGATCCGGCCATACTCGTCCTCGACGACGAGGCCGATCTTGCCGGGTTCGAGGCCGACGATCTTGAACGACCCGTCGAGCCCACTCAGCGCGCCTGCGTTGCCACCGAAGCCGCCGCGAAATTGAAACCCACCGCGGCCCTTGTCGTCGTCGACGGCGTTGACCCGCACGCCGGCGACGACCGCGCCCTTTTCGTCGACGACCTTGCCCGCGATCGACGCGCGCGGCTCGAGCTTGACGAGCAGTCCGATCTGGTCCGCCGCGGCGACGGTGATCTCGAGCTTTCCCTTGCGACCATCGGACGTGGTCGCGACCAGATCGAACGTACCGGGCGGTGCTGCGCGCAGCGTGAACGCGCCGGTCGCATCGGAGTCGCCGCGCACGATCATCGCCTTCATCGCGCCGAACATGTTGCCGAAGCTCATCTTGCTCTCGTCGACCTCCAACCCGAGCGAAGCCACCATCGGCGGATCGACCTTGCCCGACAGCACGACGCCGGTGTCGAGCTCGATCAAGATGCCGGTGAGATCCTTGTCGACGATCTCGGCGGCCTTGCCGATGTCGGGCACCGAGCCTTCGCCGACCGCGAACAGCAGGTAGCTCGCCGGCTTGAGGCCGTGGATCTCGAACTCGCCGGTGTCCTCGGTGGGATCGTCCGAGATGCCGAACGAGCCTTGCATCGAGAAGCAGCCGACCAGGATGCCGGCGATGCCCTGATCGGGCTTGCCAGCGCGCACCACGCGGCCGCTGATCGAGAACGCGCGATCGACGACGATCCGCACGTCCTCGAGTTGCTCGCCGACGCCGAGCTCGACGACCGTGGGCGACGCCGACGCGTACCCCTTCGCGGCGGCGGTCAGCCGGATCGCGCCCGATGGCAGGCTGGTCAGCGCGAACGCACCCTTGTCATCCGATCGCGCGGCCGCACCACCATCGCGCATCATCCGGCCGGTCTCGGCGGTGACGCGTGCGTCGGGTACGGGCTTGCCATCGCGCGTCACCACGATGCCGCGGATCGTCGCGCCGGGCGCGAGCGTGAAGTCGATCGCGACGGGCACGCCGTGGAGCTCGACGCGCTTGCTCGCCCGCGTGTAGTCCTCGTGGCTGGCGGTCAGCGAGTACTCGCCGTCGCCGAGGTTCAGCTGGTACCTGCCGTCGGGACCGGTGACGGTCACCAGCTCGGCGCGACCGCCGAACGGCGACATCGAGCTCTTCGACGCGGTGACACGCGCCCCGCCGATCGGCCCACCGCCGACATCCGCGACCGTACCGCCCACCGTCGCGCCGCCGGCAGAGAGGGCCAGATCGACGACGGTGCGATCATTCGCCGCCACCGTGACGCGCAGCTTGCTACCGGGGATCAGGCCGGCGGCTGTCGCCCCGACCGAGTAGCTACCGGCGGAGATCGCCGGCACGTTCCACTCGCCGTTGACATCCGTGGTCGCGAGGATGGAGGGTTCGTCGTCGGCGCTGCGACGTCCGGGGATCGGGATCAACTGATCGCGCGACACCGCGACGGTCGCGCCAGGAACCGGCGAGCCATCCGCGGCACGGGTGACTCGGCCGCCGATCGACGCTGTCGCCTGGGCGTGCTTGCCGGTGCGCTTGCCCTGCTCGCCAGTCGCCTTCGCGGCCTCGCTGGTACTGTCCTCGTCGCCTCCGCCCGGCTTGTCCTCGCTCCCTCCGCGCAGCTTCCAGACGATCAGGATCGCCAGCAGGATCCCGATTGCACCAACCACGAGATGGGAGCGCCTCACGCGGCGTATCCTACAACCTTGCGGCAGCCATTGCCCTTGGCCGGCGCGAAGCAACGCACCGAGACAAACGACACCTTCGGCTTCAGCATGGCGAGCTCCGCCGATGGCTCGATGCATTCGGTGTCCGCGTACACCGAATCGAGCGCGGCCACGGGCATCGATGTCATGCTGTCGCACAATACCAGCCCGGGGGGGGGCGGGTTCTACGTCTTCGAATCGGCGCCGCGTATCCTGGTTGTATTTGCCCGACTGCATGACATC
>JBBQJJ010000679.1:0-3464 GCA_038325805.1 Haliangiales bacterium | reverse complement strand
TGCTCCGATCACGACCTTCTGCCCCGGCTTGAAGATACCGGCCTTCTCCAGCGCGATCTTCTCCAGCGTGTCGCCGAGGATCGCGGCGTGCTCCATCGCGATGCCGGTGACCACCGCGACCTCCGCGGGCACGGCGTTCGTCGCGTCGAGGCGACCTCCGAGGCCGACCTCGAGCACCGTGAAATCGACGCCGCGGTCTGCGATCGCGACGACGGCGATCGCCGTGAGTTGCTCGAAGAACGTCAGCTCGTCGCCACCTGCAGCGGTGACCTTCGCCGCCGCAGCGACGATCGCGTCCTCGGTGATCAGCTCGTCGCCGAACCGGATCCGTTCGCGCAGCGACGACAGATGCGGCGACGTGTACGTGGCGACGCGACCTTCGAGGAGGCCCGCGATGAACTTCACCGTCGAGCCTTTGCCGTTCGTCCCACCGACGTGGACGACCCGCCCGAGCTTTCTCTCCGGATGTGCGAGGCGCGCGAACATCGCGTGCATGCGCTCGAGCCCGAGCACCACGCCGAAGCGACGCGCCGGCAGCAGGCGCGCGAGCAGCTGCTCGTACGGCGTCACCGGATCACTCGAGCAGCGGCAGATCGACGATGTCGCCGACCGTGCCGGTCTGCCGATTCGGCTCGCGACCAGCCGAGAACCAACGCAGCGAGCGCGCCAGGGTGGTCTTCAGATCTTTGCGCTGCACCACCTGATCGACCATGCCGTGCTCGAGCAGGAACTCGGAGCGCTGGAAGCCCGGCGGGAGCTGCTGGCGGATCGTCTGCTCGATCACGCGCGGACCGGCAAAGCCGATCAACGCATCGGGCTCGGCGAGGATGATGTCACCGAGCATCGCGACCGACGCGGCGACACCACCCGTCGTCGGGTGCAGGAGGACCGAGACGTAGGGGACACGGGCTTCGCGCAGCCGCGAGCGTGCCGCGGACGTCTTCGCCATCTGCATCAGCGACAGCACGCCTTCCTGCATGCGGGCACCACCGGAGGCGCAGAACATGATCGCCGGGCGCTTGTGCGCGAGGGCGCGCTCGAACTGGCGGGTGATCTTCTCGCCGACCACCGAGCCCATCGAACCGCCCATGAACTCGAAGACGAAGAAGCCGACCTCGCACTCGATGCCGCCGATCTTGGCGGTGCCGGCGCGGTAGGCGTCCCCCGCCCCGACCTTCTTGATGCTGCTCTTGAGCTGGTCGACGTACTTCTTGCCATCGACGCGAAATCCCAGCGGATCTCCGCTCTCGACGCCAAGGTCATGCTCGACCCAGGTCCCCTCGTCGACCGACAGCTCGATCCGCATCTCCGTCGGGAGCCGGAAGTGGTGCTGGCAGCTGGTGCAAACCCGAAAGGCCGCGTCGAGATCGGACTCGTACAGGGTGGCTGCACAACGCTCGCACTTGACCCAGATCCCTTTAGGGACGGACTTTTTCGGTTCGGCGGCGAGACCTTGCGTGCGAGACCACCAGGCCATGGGCCACGCACATATCATTTTGCGCAGAACGGTGCTATCAGCTTCGTGAAAATGCAGCCCTCTCTGTGAGGAAGCGATGCCTTCGTTTGTATTAGTAGTGAATGAAATCAGCACGGAGCGAGAAGAAATCGCCCGCGCACTCGAGGCGGAGGGGTTTACGGTCGTGCAGGCGTCGTCTGCGGCGGAAGCCACCAGAGAAATCTGGGGTGGGAACTTCCTCGTCGCAGTCATCCCGACGCTGCTCACCGGAACCACCGCGCAGTCGCTTAAACAGCAGCTGACGCAGATGGCCCCCGAAATCGAGACCCTCGTCCATGGCAAAAACGACGAGCTCTCCGGGCTCGTTCGAAAATGCATCCGGATCCGCGATGGCGAAGCCGCCGCCTGACAGAGCTCACCTCGGTTGACCTCGATCTTCCGGCTTCGCCGGAAGGGTTAGGTAGTTGGGCTCGAGCCCAACCCGCGCTAGGCGCCGAATCGATCCTTCAGGTTCAGGAACTCGAGAAACTCCAGCAGCCGCCCGACCTCGGGGACGATGAAGCCGTCACCCTCGATGCCGGCATCCTCTGCCATCAGGACGAGACGCGCGGAGCGTAGGCGATCGACGACCTCGATCACCTCGTGAACCGGCAGGCCGACGCGAAGCGCGATGTCCTCGACGTGCTTCGGCACGAGGATCGCCGTGCCCGGATTGAACTGCGCACCGGCGAGCTGCATCTGCTCCTCGGCCATGTGGCGCATGCACTGCACGACGCGATGGTTCGCGGTCGGGAGCAGCAGCAGCTCGACGTGCTGGTTCGCGCTCTCGAGGCGGTTCGCGAGTGACTTGATGATGCGGAGTGCGATCTCGGGACGCGCCCGGAGCATGGCTTCGAACGTCTTGCCCTCGATCACCAGGAGCCGGCAGTCGCTGCGGCACACGGCGGTCGCCGAGCGGGGCCGGCCGTTGAGGATCGACATCTCGCCGAAGAACTCACCGGGCGGCAGCACCGCGAGCAGGCGCTCGGTCTCGCCGACCTGACGGCGAATCTCGACCTCGCCCGCCTGGACCACGTACATGTAATCGCCGGGCTGGCCCTCCTCGAACAACACCGTGCCCGCGGCGTAGTCGCGAGCGAACCGATCCAGCACGTCGTTCACGCCACCATCATTACATGGTGCCCGCCGCGGGCGAACTTCACCGCATCGTCGAGTGGCGCAAGATGTGGAACAGCGACCGGGCGAACGGAGCCGCCCGGCGCTTGTCACCACCATCGAGCACGATCTCGTCGCACGACAGCCCGAGCTTGACCGCGCGCACGAGCATCTCGACATCCCAGCCATCGCCGCGATCGCTCATGCCGAGGGCGATCAGTCCGGGGAAGCGCAGCGCACGCACCGGGCCGACGCTCGACCAGCGATGGCGATACAAGGTGTCGATCAACTTGGTGACCACCCGTTCTTCGAAGCGGCCCTTGCCCTCGGCCCCGAGCACCAGCTCGACGCCGCGCTCGACGATCGGCGCGATCAACTGCGGCACGATCGCAGCGGCTTCCGGGCGATCGGCCGGGATGAACACGACGATATCGGGGACGCGTGGCAACGCCGAGAAATGCGCGATCGCGCGCAGACACGCGGCACCGTAACCGCCGGACGGTTCGCGCAACACGAGCGCACCACCATCGCGAGCGAGCTCCGCGGTGCGATCTGTCGAGGCGCGGTCGACGACGACCACCGAGCGAATCGCGCGATGAGGGAGGTCGCGTAGCAGGGCCGGCAGACTCGCCACGTGATCGCGTGCGGGGATCACGACATCGATCACCAGCGGCGGGACCACAGGCACCATTGGCACTATACCCGGCCCGTGCGGGTGCACGTGCCCGTGCTCGTACACGATCGCGTTCCCGCCGGACGAGCCACGTGGCAGGGGTGGATGGTGGTAAAAGGGCGGCGATGGCGATCACCTACAAGGACGCGGGCGTCGACATCGATGCAGGCAACGCGCTGG
>JBBQJJ010000678.1:0-3492 GCA_038325805.1 Haliangiales bacterium | reverse complement strand
CACGTCCGTCGCGCGAGATCCAGGTCTCCTTGTCACGCGCGAGCACGACGCGATGCGAGCGCGCTAGCGACGCGCATACCGGATCGAGCTTCGGCGGCGGCACCGGTGGCGGCGGCGACGAGCGCGGTGGATTCGAGCACGCGACGAGGATCAACCAGACGAACCGCACGACTCGGCCATCCTACCCGATACTATCGAGGGCATGAGTCGCGTCATCGAGGTGGCGATCAAAGGTGAGCCGAAAGCGATCATCACCAAGGCGAAGGGCGTCGCGCAGAAGTACGGCGCCACGTTCGAAGGCGATCACGTCGCCGGCACGTTTGCCGGCAACGGCATCGAGGGCGGCTACAAGTTCGGCGAGCGTATCGTCGTGGTGACGATCGACAAGAAGCCAGACTTCGCTCCGTGGCCGATGGTCGAGCATGCGATCCGCGGCTTCTTCGAAGCGGATCCCGATCCCGTGGAGGAGACCGCGTTGGTGACGGCGATCGAGGCGGCGGTCGAGAGACGAGATCGCGTCGAATCGATCATCCGCAAGCACGTGCTGTGGGCGTCGGGCGCGGGCTTGATCCCGATCCCACTTGCCGACATCGCCGCGGTGACCGGCGTGCAGGTCAGCATGCTGCGCGACATCACGCGCCTGTACAAATCGGAGCTCTCCGAGGCGGACCTCCAGAACTTCATCACCGCGCTCACCGGCGGCATGCTCGCGCGACTCGGTGCGAGTGCGGTCAAGGCGATCCCCGGACTCGGCACGCTGCTCGGCGGCGCGTCGATGTCGATCATGTCGGGCGCGTCCACCTACGGCGTGGGGCGCGTCGCGAGAAATCAGCTGGAGGCAAACGGCAACCTCAAGGGCGTCGATCTCGAGAACGCCAAGCGCGAGTACACCCAGGCCTACGAGTCCGGGAAAGCCTACGTCTCGAAGTTGAAAGACGACGAGCCGAAGTAGAAACCGCGTACGCTGACCGAGCCCGAGCTCTTTGGTGACCCACCTGCGTAGTACAACCGTGAGCTCGTGAGGGACCGAGTCAGGGAAGCGCTCGCGGCGGTGTCGGCCGCGGCGGCGGAGTTCGCGGAGAGCACCACGAACTACGATCGACTGATCGAGACGGTCGCGCGCTGCGGCGCGAAGGTGTTGTCGGCGACTTGCTCGGTCGCGCTGGTCGGAGAGGACGGCACCACCATCACGCCGATCGCGGTCTACGACGAAGACCCTGCGATCTACGCGCGCACCCAGACCATGCTGTCGGCGCGGCCACTCAACACCACGCTCCACACCACGTTCGCGCCGACGATCGGGACGCTGTTCGTGCCGCAACTCGATCTCGAGGTGATGCGTCCGAAGCTGTCGGAGGCCGGCGTCTCGTTCATGGAGGATGTCGGCGTCCACAGCATGATCGCCGTGCTGTTGCGCGTGCGCGGCGAATCCCTCGGCCTGTTGACGATGATGCGGCACCGCAAGGATCTCCCCGCGTTCGACGATCTCGACCGCGAGATCACCGAGCACCTCGCAAACCTCGCCGGGCTCGCACTCGCAAACGCTCGGCTGTTCGGCCGCGCCCAGGTCGCCGAGCACGCGCTGCTCCAGACCGAGCTCCTCGACGCGATCATCGAGAACATCCCAGACATGGTGTTCGTCAAGGAAGCCGACACGTTGTCGTTCGTGCGCTTCAACCGCGCCGGCGAGCTGCTGCTCGGCGTTCCGCGCGAGCAATTGATCGGCAAGAGCGACAACGACTTCTTCCCGCCCGAGGAGGCGCGCTTCTTCATCGCCAAGGATCGCGAGACGCTGAACAAGCGCATGCTGGTCGACATCGTCGAGGAGCCGATCCACACGGCGCAGGGCCCGCGTTGGCTGCACACCAAGAAGGTACCGATCCTCGACGCGGCCGGGCAGCCGCGCTTCCTCCTCGGGATCTCCGAGGACATCACCGATCGCAAGCTCGACATCGCGGCGCTGCGGGCGGCGAAGGAGCAGGCGGAGGTCTCGAGTCGCGAGCTCGAGACGTTCAGTTACTCGGTCGCACACGATCTGCGTGCCCCGCTGCGCGCGATCTCCGGGTTCGGCGGTGCACTCCTCGAAGACTATGGAGACAAGCTCGACGAGCAGGGGAAGAGCTACCTCGAGCGCATCAAGGTGTCGGTGCACCGGATGGGGGCGCTGATCGATGCGCTGCTCAAGCTGTCTCAGGTCACCCGGATCGGACCGCAGCTGCAGTCACTCGATCTCGGGAACTTGTTTCGCCATGCTCTCGCGACGCTCCAGCACGCCGACCCGGATCGCGTGATCGACGTGGTGGTGGGCGGCGACCTCGCAGCGATCGGTGATCCCGTGCTGCTCTCGATCGTGTTGGACAACCTGTGCAGCAACGCGTGGAAGTTCACGTCGAAGTCGCCACGCGCACCTCGCATCGAGCTCGGCGTCGAGCAGCAGGGCACCGAGCGCGTCTACTTCATCCGCGACAACGGCGTCGGTTTCGAGATGAAGTACGTCGACAAGCTATTCGGCGTCTTCCAGCGCCTCCACACCGAGCGCGAGTTCCCCGGTACGGGCATCGGGCTCGCGACCGTGCAGCGGATCATCCAACGCCACCGCGGCCGGGTGTGGGCGACGGGTGAGGTCGGCGCCGGCGCGACGTTCTATTTCACGCTGGGCTAGGACGCGGCCAGCAGAAACGAGCATAGAGACCAGACCACACGAACCACGAGGTCTCGAGTGGCATTGCAGGGTAGCTGTCCACACCGACCCCTGTGCACCACCCTTTCCGATCCCGGGAAACACGACATAGCCAGCGGCCTCTTCGAGCATCGGCTTGAAGCTGGGGGCTGATGCTCATCGTCTCCAATGTGGCCATGGCGCACGTTCGAGGGTGTTCGAGGTGAAGTAGGCCGACCGCGCTGGTAAGACTTGCGACATGGAGAAAATGGATGCTCGGGCGATGGTGTCGATCGTGGCGGGTGTTGCGGCGCTGATGTTCATGTTCGCGGTCGACCGCTGGCTGCTTCACACGCTGAGCCTGGTGCTCGGCATCTCTGCGATCGCGAGCGGCTTTGCCGTGATGCGCGCCGGCAACAAGGGCATGGGCGTGTCGGTGGCAGGTGTCGTGCTCGGCACGATCGCCGTGTGCTCGTGGATCCTCACCAAGGTGTACGAATAGCGTTAACTTTGGGTCATGAATGATCTGACGGACCTGCTCGCCGGGATCGTGCCATTCGTGCGGGTAGCGGAGGCGCTGAGCTTCCGGAAGGCCGCCGAACAGCTCGGGGTGTCCACGGCGGCGGTGTCGAAGTCCGTATCGCGTCTCGAGCAGCGACTCGAGGTGAAGCTGCTGACGCGCAACTCGCGCGTGGTGGTGGTGACGCCCGAGGGCAAGCTGTTCCTCGCGCGTGGCAAGGAAGCGATCGCCAGCCTCGAGCACGCCCGCGCACAGCTCGGCCGGTCGCGGACGCAGCCACGTGGCGATCTGCGCGTCTCGGCCTCGCCGATCC
>JBBQJJ010000677.1:0-3499 GCA_038325805.1 Haliangiales bacterium | reverse complement strand
ACGGTCGCGCTGGTGTCCTCCACGCAGTCGTGGAGCAGACCGGCACAGACACTCGCGACATCGAGCTTGAGCTCCGCGATGATCCGCGCCACCGCGAGTGGATGGGTGACGTAGGGGTCGCCCGACTTCCGGGTCTGGCCGTCGTGCGCGGCAGCGGCGAACTCGTAGGCCCGTCGCACCAGCGGGATGTCGGCCGAAGGGTAGTAGCCGGCGACCTCGGAGAGGATCTGTTCGAGCTCGTGCATCAGTAGGGGAGAACCACGAGAATACCATCGCGACAGACGATGTCAGGTACCGCCGAGGCGGACGATTCTTGGGTCGATCGCCGCCCGGGCGCTCGTACCTGGCCGTAGCACCAGGTACTTGCGGAGCTCGCTGGTCGGTGGAGGTCTCCGCGGCGCTGGTCTCGTGCTCGACCAGTACCGTCCGGGGTTGCAGCCGCAGGACGGAACGCCCTCATCGATGTTCTCCGTGAGCCGAAATGCCTCGATGAGCGCTCGTTGGCATCGTCCCCGCAAACGCTAAGCAGGATCATGGACCCCGCGATCGCGATTCTAGTCATCGACGACGACACTGACGGCCGCGAGCTCCTGGCGGAGTTGCTCCGTCGAGAGGGCTATCGGGTCGAGACCGCGTGCAATGGTCATGAGGCCCTCGATCGCTTGCACGCGGCGCCCCTGCCCGCGCTGATCCTGCTCGACATCCACATGCCGGTAATGGACGGCCCGCACTTCCGGGAGGCCCAGCGCAAGGACCCGGACTTGATCGACATCCCGACCGTGGTGATGACCTCGGATCCCGACGTCAACCCGGTGCTCGACATGGCGGTCGCGCGAACGTTGAAGAAGCCGCTGCGCCGCCGAGATCTGATGGAGATCGTCAACCAGATCTGCCCCCACCCCAGCTGACGTGCGCTCCTGCGCGCTGGGCGGGTGCGCACGCCAGAATCGTGCGTGATCGCGCGCTCTCGCCCCGTCCCTGGAGGCATTTCAACGACTATGTGCTCCTCGGGCATGGCGCGGTCTTCGCAGCGAGCCGTCCCGCTACGGAGGAACCCATGTCGCAGATCCTGCTTGTCGATGACGATGAAGATACCCGGACGCTCCTCCTGGAGGGTCTCAAACGTCGTGGCCTCAATGTCGCCGCGGTCGCCTCGGCCGCCGAAGCACTCGAATGGGTGCGTGACCACGACGTCGATGTGGTCGTCACCGACGTCCAGATGCCCGGCACCTCAGGCGTCCAGCTCTGTCATCAACTCCGCGAGCGCCATCCGAACATCCTCGCGCTCCTTCTGACCGGCCTCGGCACCTACGACACCGCGATGGATGCCGTGCGCTCCGGTGCGTATGACTACCTGACCAAGCCGGTGAAGATGGACGTGCTCGTCGTCGCACTCGAGCGCGCCTTCAATCACCTCGCCGTCGCCCGCGAGGTTCGTCGCCTCCGCCATGTCGCCGACCTGACCTCACCGATCCCGACGGTGATCGGAACCAGCTCCGCGGTTCGCGAGATGACCACGATGATCCGCCGTGTCGCCGATGTCGATGCCACGGTGCTGATCACCGGTGAGAGCGGCACCGGCAAGGAGCTGGTCGCGCGCGCACTCCACGATCTGTCCCCGACCCGGCGCAGCGAGCCCTTCATCGCGATCAACTGCGGCGCGGTCCCGGCAAATCTGCTCGAGAGCGAGCTGTTCGGCCACGTCCGCGGCGCGTTCACCGATGCGAAGTCGTCGCGCCCGGGGCTGTTCCTCCAGGCGGGTCGCGGCACGATCTTCCTCGACGAGATCGGCGAGATGCCGCTCGAGATGCAGGTCAAGCTGTTGCGTGTCCTCCAGCAACGCACCGTCCGTCCCGTCGGCGGCGATGAAGAAGTGCAGTTCGAGGCCCGCGTGATCACCGCGACCAACCGCGACCTCGAGACCGAGGTCGAAGAGCAGCGGTTCCGCGAAGACTTGTTCTATCGGATCAACGTCGTCGCCATCACGGTGCCCCCGCTGCGCTCGCGTGGCGGCGACGTGCTGATGCTCGCCAAGCACCTCGTCAACAAGATCTCCGGCCGCAGCGGCAAGCCGGCTCCGTCGATCGGCGCCGAGACTTCTCGCAAGCTGGTCGCCTACGACTGGCCGGGCAACGTTCGCGAGCTCGAGAACTGCATCGAGCGCGCGGTCGCGATGTGTGACACCGGGGACATCGAGCCGTCGCATCTCCCGAACAAGCTGCTCAACCATCAACCGGCGCGGATCGAGCTGACCACGCACGAGCCCGCCGAGATGATCACGCTCGACGAGATGGAGCGCCGGTACGTTCGCCAGGTGCTGGCCAGCGTCAACGGCAACAAGACCCACGCTGCGCGCGTGCTCGGCATCGATCGCCGCAGCCTGTATCGCCGGCTCGAGGTCCCGCAGACCACGCCGACAAACAACGCGTAAGCGACGCCCCGCTACTCGGCCGCGACGGTGTCGTGGAACTTCCACATGAAGTCGAACGCGCTGCCGGGGCGGCTGACCACCAGGCGTAGCGAGCGAACGTTCGGGTGGAACAGGTCGCGCTGGTAGAACACGAAGTCGGCCTTGCCGCGGAACACCGAGAGCGAGCCGAGTGTCTGGCGGCGACGCCAGCCGTCGTCCTGATAACCGACGGTGTTGAAGCAGTTGCCGGAGGCATCTCGACCGGCCGCGCTGCACACGGCGGTGCGCTGCTCGCGATCCCACATGGTGGTCATGATCTTGGTGCGGACGTGCTCGACGGATTCCGGCACCCAGTGGCGGCCGGTGTCGTCCGTGAGGTAGACGTCCCACGACTTGAGGTCCGCCCACTCGGGCCACTTGTGATCGATCTGGACGTGGAAGCGCAGGCGATCGCGCGACACGATCGTGAAGCTCGCCTGGTTGATCAGCGGGTACTTGTTCGGGTGCGCGACGCGAGCGCGTTGCGTCTCCGCGCCACCCGTCATGCTCTGGTACTCCTCGTTGGCCGACGCTGGAGCTGCGAGCTCCATGTCACCGGTAACGATGGTGATCCGCTCCGACTCGCGCAGCGTCTCGGTTGGATTCACCAAGGGATTTGGTTGGACCGTCTCGCCTTTGAACGTGCGCGAACACCCGGTCGCCAACACCAGCAGGATCACACCAACACGAAAGCCCCGCATCCCCTGAGCGTGCCGCGATCCCCAAATTACGTCAATGGTTCACCACTCGCCTGCAGGGAATCCTGACGTCGCACGAGAGATGTGCGTGTCTCAGCCGATCAGCGAGCGAGCGTGGGCCTCGGCCCCAGAATGCCGATTGGCTTCGACAACCTGCGCGAGCGTCGGCAGAGAAACCTTGAGATCGGCGCGATCATCGGTGCCGTAGCGGCGGGTCAGGTAGATCGCGCGGAGCACGTTATAGGCACGCTCGACTTCATCGTTGACGATCAGGTGCTGGTACTCGGCGAAGTGGCCGAGCTCCTCGCGCGCCTTGCTGATCCGCCGGGCGACCACATCCGGAGCATCCGTC
>JBBQJJ010000676.1:0-3508 GCA_038325805.1 Haliangiales bacterium | reverse complement strand
CTCGATCTGCTTCACCCCCCTCGACGAGGGTGGTTGCTGCAGCACCGGTGGCGGTTCGCCGTGGGGCGCGTTCGCGCTCGGTGGCATCGTCCTCGGGTTGTTCGCGATCCGCCGCAAGCGCTAAGCGCCAGGCAGGGTTCGTTTGAGTTTGCGCCGCCGGCGGCGGTAAGCTGCCGAGGATGCGCTCGCTCCTCATCGTGCTCGTGCTCGGGCTCTCCGCTACGGCGACCGCGGAGACCACCGCACCTACCGGGATCAATCGCCTGATGGTGCTCGAGCCCGGTGACGAGGCCTACAAGCTGTTCCACGGCGCGGCCTGGCTCGATGCCGACAAGGCGACGTGGAACTACCGTTGGGGCGGCTTGCAGTGCAAGGGTCGCGACCTCTCCGACACCAGCGTGCAGCTGCTGTTCGCCGCGTTTCGCTCGGAGTACCAGGTCGCGGTCGAGTACGTGACCAGCGAGTACAAGGGCAAGCAGTACCGCTGCCTGACCGGCTTCACGATCTCGAAGAGCTGAGCTACTTCAACTTGTCGGGACCGATGGTGTCGCGCGCGGTCTTCGCGCAGTTCCGCGTGATGTCGTTGTCCTGGTTGCTCGCGCCGCCGCGCACCTCGAAGACGCACTTGGTATCGGCGTCGAAGAACCGAAATACCTGCGCATCGAACGCGCCGGTCGGCACGATCTGCACGCACGCGAAGTTGCCCATCGTCTCGTCGCCCTTGACGCCCGCGAACGGACCCATCGAAGAGCGCTTCGCATCCGCCGCCGCGGTCTGCTCGCACTTCTTGCGGTACTTGTCCGCGTCCTCGATCGTCGAGCACAGCAGCCGCACCTGACACAGCGGATCGCCGGGGAGCACGCCGAGCTTGCCCTCCTTCTTCGTCAGCGCCGCTTGCTCCGCCGCCGTCAGCTGCTTGCCGCCGCGCACGAGGTTGCAGACCGCAGCTGCTTCCTTGTCGGTCTTGCCCACGTCGGCGACCGTCAGCGGCTCCTTCTCGCCGAGCGCCGTCGTGAACGCCGCGGCATCGATCAGCTTGGTGCAGTCGAGCTTGGTGTCGCCGGAGACGGGAGGCTTGAGCGTCTTGGGGACCTCGCCCTTGTCCAGCTTGGCTTTGAGCGCAGCCTCGGCTTCTTGCCGTGCGGCTTCGGCACCGGCGTTCTCCTTCGAGCAGGCGCTCGCGGCGAGCAGCGAGGACAATGCACTTAGCGCGATCAGCGTTCGCATGGCCCGGGAACCTAGCACCGGAGCCGGATCACTTCGAGCAGTTCTAGGGAGTTCGCGCGCGGACTTGAGGGTTGGTCGATCGTCGGGCAAGGTTAGCGCCGTCGCGCCCATAGCTCAGGTGGATCAGAGCAGCCGCCTTCTAAGCGGCAGGCCGCAGGTTCGAGCCCTGCTGGGCGCACGAGAATTGGTGGCACAAGGCGTGCTGACATGTCTGATGTGAATAGTGACGTCGTCGAGAAACACCCGCTCACCGAAGCGGTGGGTGGGCAGCCGCGCACGTCTGTAGAGGTTCCGCGCACCGGCAACGTCGTCTGGCGCTTCTTCAAGCAGCTCGCCGCGGAGATCTGGGCGGACCAGATCGACGACGTCGCCGCGATGATGACCTACTACGCGATCCTGGCGCTGTTCCCGATGCTGGTGTTCGTCGTCACGATCGGGATGCTCGTGCTCGATCACGAGACCATTCGCCAGGGCGTGATGATGGCCACCGACGCGATGCCTCAATCGACCCGCGAGCTCGTCGCAGCGCGCGTCGACGAGTTCGTCAACTCCGCGCATCCCGGGTTCGCGATCGGCAGCGCCTTGTTCGCGCTGTGGGGTGCGTCGCGTGGTGCGGTCGCTTTCGGCAACGCGCTCAACGCGATCATGCAGAAGACCGAGACTCGCAGCTGGGTGCGCCGCCAGCTGATCGGGATCGGCGTCACGCTCGCGGTGGCGTTGCTGATGGTGATCGCGCTCGGCCTGCTGGTAGTCGGACCGACGATCGGTCACTGGGTCGCGGATCGCGCTGGGGTCAGCGGCGACGTCTTCGATCTCGTCTGGAGCATCGGCCGCTGGGTCGGGGCAGGGCTCCTGGTGATGTTCGTGTGGGCGATGCTCTACAAGGTGCTGCCGAACACGGACGCGCCGCTCCGCATCTTCACGCCGGGTGCGTTCATCGGCGTGTTGTTGTGGTTGGGTATCGGCTACCTGTTCGGCCTCTACCTCAGCTATTGGGGCTCGTACGAGGTCACCTACGGGACCTTCGGGACAGCGATCGTGTTCCTGACCTGGATGTGGCTGTCGAACATCGCCCTGCTCGTCGGTGCGGAGATCAACGATGTCCTGGCGGACCTCCGGAAGCACCGGAGCGCGGCGGCTGCGACGCTGGCCGACCCAGGCGAACGCCCCCTGTAGCCAGCTCGTGGGGCGTGATCTGGGTCGGATCTCGGCGAACCTTCGTCGGTGACTCCTCGCGATTGGGTGTCAGGCGTGTTTAACTGCGCCAGATTCGAGGAGAGATAAGATGAAGAGTCAATGGCTAGCCTGTCTTGCGCTAGTGCTCGGCGCATGTCCGAGCGTCACGGTTGATGGAGACGAGGGGGCGTTGGGGCCTACCGTCGAATTCGATCCGGCGAATAGCGTCGTCCCGTTCCCCAATAACCTCCTGCTGAATCCCGCGACCGGGAAGCTCAGTCTCCCGCAGCAATGTAACGAGAGTGCGGCGACCACGGCCACGCGGACCAACGTGCTGAACAAGCTCGATGGCTTCGGCACGTACGAGGTCACGCTCAACGTGACCTTCACCGAGCCGGTCGACCTGACGTCGCTCGAGGATCGCGTCCTCGTGTTCCAGCGCGCAAGCGGTGGCGAGGGAGCCGATCCGTTGACGGCCATCTCGATCCCGGTGATCGCGGTGCCGACCAAGACGGTCCGGTTCCAGGACAAGTCCAACCTCGATGCCTGCGCCGATCCGGTGATGGTCGATCAGGTCACGTTCATCCCGCGCGTCGCGCTCGACCAGAAGTCGACGTACACGGTCGCGCTGCTCGACGGCATCAAGACCGCCGACGGCGATGACTTCGTCCCGTCGTTCACGTGGGCGCTGGTGCGCAACCCGCAGCCCATCGTCGCGTTCGACGAGGCGGGCAACGTCACGCTCAACCGCACGCCGCTCGATCCGATCGCGGACAAGGAGCGCCTCGCCGGCATCAACTTGCTGTGGAACGCACACCACAACGCGATCACGTTCCTGGCAGGCACAGGCCGTGACAGCGAGCAATTGCTGCTCGCCTGGGAGTTCAACACCCAGACGGTCAACGATCCGCTCGACCCGGGCGTCGAAGGCTCGCCCGCAGCGGATCCCACCGCGCTTCCGCTCCTCGGTAACCTGGCGATCGGTGCCACCACCGCCGGGCTGACCGCGCGGCAAGGCCCGTTCGCGGGATGCGCCGTCGACGATCCGATCAGCGACACGCAGTGCTTCCTCCGCGTCGCCCTCGGCCTCTCGCAGGGCGCGACC
>JBBQJJ010000675.1:0-3511 GCA_038325805.1 Haliangiales bacterium | reverse complement strand
GTGGCTACGATCCGCTGAAGCACCTCGACGCGACGATCCGGCGTCGCGACTACGTGCTCGCGATGCTCGTCGATCGCGGCGTCGTGTCGACCACGGATGCAACGGCGATCCGTGCCACGCAGCTCGCCGTCGCGCGGCACGGTTCGGAAAATCGCGCGCCGCACTTCGTCACGTACGCGGTGGAGCAACTTCCCGCCGACGTGCGCGCCGCAGGTGGCCGCGTTCACACCACGCTCGATCTCCAGCTCCAGCGCACGCTACAGCGCCGCGTCAGCGAGCAGGTCGCGCAGCTCTCGCATCTCCATCTCCAGCAAGCCGGCGTGGTCGTGATGGACACCGAGTCGACCGGCGTGCGCGCGATGGTCGGCTCGACGGGATGGGGCTCGCCCGGCGGTCAGATCAACCTCACGACGCGCCGCCGCAACCCGGGCTCGGCCTTGAAGCCGTTCGTCTACGCCACCGCGATCGAGGGCGGCGACTCACCGTCGACGATCGCGTGGGACATCCGCGATGTCACGGGCAACTACTTCGCGCCCAACGGGATCGAGCACGGGCCGGTGCGGTACCGCGAAGCGCTCGCCAGCTCGTACAACTTCGCGGCGGTCGACGTGCTCGACAAGATCGGCGTGCCGCGGCTGATGACCACGCTGCGTGCTGCGGGCGTCGCGGAGCTGCCCGGTGCACCCGACGACTACGGCCTGCGACTCGCGCTCGGCGCCGCGAAGGTGCGCCTGATCGATCTCACCGCGTCGTACGGCTTCCTCGTCAAGGACGGCAAGGTCGGCAAGGCGCGCGCGATCGATCACGTCGAGGTCGCCGATGGTCGGCGGTGGACACCGCAACGCGAGCTCGAGCGTCGCGTGTTCTCTCCCGCGACGGCGTGGATGACGATGGACATGCTCGCCGATCCGGAAGCGCGCCGGCCCGGCTTCGGCATGGAGCTCCCGCTCGACCTCCCGTTCAAGGTGGCCGCGAAGACCGGCACCGCGCGTGGCTTCTCCGATACCTGGACCGTCGCTGCCACCAACGAGATCCTCGTCGGTGCGTGGGCCGGTGCTGTCGACGGTGCGC
The DNA here is from genome assembly GCA_038325805.1 of Haliangiales bacterium. Taxonomy (GTDB): domain Bacteria; phylum Myxococcota_A; class Polyangia; order Haliangiales; family Haliangiaceae; genus JABFXX01. The sequence continues at coordinate 2,440 of JBBQJJ010000675.1, read as the reverse complement.
CGACGCAGGGCATCGTCGGCATGGACGCGGCGGCGCCGATCGTCCGCGCGGCGATGCTCGCGGTCGCCGGTGGATCGAAGCTGACGCTGCCGAACCGCCCGATTGGGATCGAAGAGGTCATCGTCTGCGAGACGTCGGGCATGGTGCCGAGCGAGACCTGCCCGCGGATCCACGACTACGTGCACACAGGTCACGCACCGACGGACATCGATACGTGGCACGACCCGAAGACCGGCCTGATCACGTATCCGCCGCGTGCCGCAGGTTGGCTGAGCCGCTCCGGCGGTCGCCATGCTCGGCGCCCTCTGTTCTGAGCTCCATCGCTCGGCGACTCCTGTGTCTATCCGAGCAAGGCGTGAAGACGGCTGGAGCAACGCGGCATGAACCTGCTCGAGCACGAGCTCGCCGGGGCCGATCAAGACTTCTGTCGCGGAGTACTGGTGCTAGGGTCGCCCCGTGGGTTGGCTGTTTCTCGGCGGTATCGCAGCCGCGTTCGCGTTGCTCGCGGGTCGCGGCGTCGCGCGGCGCCGGCTCCAGCTCGCCGCCGCGAATGCCGCCGGGTTGATCCCGGTGCGCGATCTCTCGCACTTGCCCCCAACGTTGCAACGGTCGGCGCTGTGGACGCTCGCCGACGGTGGCTTCGAGCGCCGTGTCGTCCACGGCGTGCTGCCGCGCGTGCGCGAGGACACCGATGTCACCGCCTTCGACCTCGAGACGCTGCGCGAGCGCCGCGGCGAGTGGGCGTACCTGCCGATCGATCCACCGTTCCGGATCGGCGGTGTGGTGAGCGTGGTGATCTGCGAGATCGATCGCGATTTTCCGCACTACGTCCTCAAGCGCAGCGGCCTCGGCGATGCCTTGATGGACGACGACATGCTCGAGCGCACGAGTCACGTGGCGAAGCTCGCGCGCGATAGCCTCGGCATGTCTCGCTCCTACGCGGCCGAGCTCCCTACGCCGCTGTCGCAAACCGCGCTCCTGGTCGCGGTGCCAGAGAACTGGCGGGCGTACGGACCTGCCGCCGGCCCGCTCGGCGAGCTGCTCGCGCATGGACTCGCCGCAGCGCTTCGCAAGGCGGTACGGCGCGACCTCGTCGTCGAGCTGATCGGCGGCCTGATCATCTGCTATCCCGCCGCCAACGAAGCCGCTGGCTCCGATGCGCTCGCGGAGCTCACCGAGCTCGCGCTGGTGATCACAGACGGTGTGCTCGAAGCGTCACCGAAGATCTCGCCGCGCGGCATCGAGCCGCATAACTAACCCCAGAAGTAGGAGTTCGCGCGATCAGGCGAACTCTGGGGTTACCCCAGCAGCGAGAGCTGAGCGCCGAGCTTGCGCTCGTGCGCGAGCAGCCACTGCTTCGCCTCGAGCCCGCCCGCGTACCCGGTGAGCGCACCACTCCCCGCGATCACGCGATGACACGGAATGATGATGGAGATCGGGTTCGCACCGTTCGCCGTCCCGACCGCACGGCTGGCCGACGGCCGCTGGATCGCGCGCGCGAGCTCACCATAGGTCCACGTCGTGCCGTACGGGATCGCGAGTAGCTGGCGCCACACGCGCTCCTGGAAGCCACTACCGCGAGGTGCGATCGCGAGATCGAACGTCCTGCGGTCGCCGGCGAAGTACTCGGCCAGCTGACGCGCGGTCTGGATCAGCACCGGTGTCGCTCGTTCGGTTCCCTCGGGAACGTCCTGTACGGGGAGGTACACCCCGACGAGGTCTTCCCCCTTCGCGAACAGGCGCAGCTGGCCGAGCGGCGATTCGATCGTCATTCGATTCATGACCGTGTCCTAGAGTAGTGAGGTCCACAGATGCATCACGGCGTACGACCGGAACGGCCGCCACGCCTCGGCGCGCGCTTCCGCGTCACGCGGTTTCACTCGATCGAGTGCCTTGAGGATGCCGAGATCGGCGGCGGGGAACGCATCGGGGAGATGCAGCGCCCGCATCGCGAGGTAGTGCGCGGTCCACGGGCCGATGCCCCGGAGCGCGATCGCGGTGGCCACGAACGGCTCGAGCTCGCGACCCTCGAGCTCGATCTGCTTGGCTTCGATCGCCACGGCAAAGCCATGCAACGCCGCGGCGCGCGCACCCGGCAAGCCGACCTTCGCGATCCGATCGACGCCGGCTGCGACGATCTCCGTCGCCGTCGGGAAGCGATGCGTGAGTCCGTCGCCTCCGTCGTACCGCGTGCCGAAGCGATCCGCGAAGCGGCCCGCGAGGGTGGTCGCCGCCGCGACCGAGACCTGTTGCCCGAGCAGCGCGCGCACCGCGGCCTCGAAGCCATCGATCGCACCGGGCACGCGCAGCCCCGGCCGCTTCGCGACGAGCTTCGCGAGGACAGGATCCTTGCCGAGCACACCGTCGATCACGTCGGGCCGCGCATCGAGATCGAACATCGACCTCACCCGCGCGACCAGCCGCATCAGGACCGAGGTCA
>JBBQJJ010000674.1:0-3522 GCA_038325805.1 Haliangiales bacterium | reverse complement strand
GGCTGATTGTCGACGAGCACGCGCAGGAAGGTCTTGCTCGACGCGTGATGGCGAACGATCAGCTTCCCGCTCCCGGTCACGATCGGTGCGGCATCGGGGATAGCCGCATCGGGCACCGCCGCATCGGCGCGCCTCGGCGTGCCCGCATCGCGCACGGTGACAACTCGGCCGGCATCGACCGGCGCGTCGGGCTCGATCACCTCGGCGTCGGGAGACGCATCGGGCATGGCGACGACGACGATCGCGGTGTCCGGCGAGGTGTCGGCGATCGCGGCGTCGGGGGACACGGTCGACGGCGTGCGCGTGAGCAGCATCACCACCACGACGCTCGCGAGCGCGAGCACCAGCAGCAGCGCGATCGCCACACCGAGGCGTCGACGCGGTGGAGGCTCGAGATCGATCTGGTCGACGTGCGCGTGGGGCAGCGACGGCACCGGCGTGGGTGCCCGCTGATCAGAGTTCCGATCGACCAGCGCGAGCGGGCCGAGGGCGGTGAGTGATCCCGTCGGACGGCCGACTGGTGAGGTGACCATCGCGACCTTCCCCACGACCTCGGCGAGCCAGGCGCGGTGGCGATCGCGCTCGTCGGCGAGCGTGCGCTCGGCCCACGCCTCGAGCGTCTCGTCGCCGATCACCTGTTCGAGTTGCTCGGCGAACGCGGCGGCACTCGGCGTGCGCTTCGCCGGATCGCGTTCGAGCGCGGCCATCACCACGGCGTCGAGCCCCGCCGGCAGCGTGCCGATCACCTTCGACGGTGGAGGGATCTCCATGTGCTCGACCTTGAGCGCGATCGCGTAGATCGAATCCCCCCCGAACAACATCTCCCCGGTCAACAGCTCGTACAGCACGACGCCGAGCGAGAACACGTCGCTCCGGCGGTCGAGCGCCTCGTTCTTGACCTGCTCGGGCGACATGTACGGCGGCTTGCCCTTGACGGTGCCGAACTCGGTGACCGGTGACTGGCGGTTCCTGACCAGCGCGATGCCGAAATCGATCACCTTGACCTGACCGTCGAAACCGAGCAGCAAGTTGTCGGGAGAGACGTCGCGATGGACGACGCCCTGGAGTTGCCCGCTCGGGTCGCGCACCTCGTGGGCGGCATGGAGACCGCGACACGCCTCCGCCACCGCACGCGCCGCGATCGCCGGCGGGACTCCACCCGGGCGCTCCATCACGCTGCGAAACGACAGCCCGGCGACGTACTCCATCGCCATGTAGAGCGTGCCGGCCTCCTCGCCGAAGTCGTGGATCGTGGCGATGCAGGGATGATTGATCCCACCGACGATCTTCGCTTCGTCGAGGAACATGGCGCGAACGGCTTCGGCCGAGGCGTACTCCGAGCGGATCGTCTTGATCGCGACCAGCTGCTCGAACGCCCCGGGGCCTTTGCGCCGGCCGAGCAGCACGGACCCCATGCCGCCGCTCTTCAGCTCGTGCAGGATCTCGTACGCACCGAACTTCACGCCTAGTCCTCGTCGGTGACGGGTCGCTCGACGAGGCCGTGCTTGTAGAGCAGCTCCCGCATGTGCCGGCGCGATAGCCCCGCGTGCTCGGCGGCCTTCGTCACGTTGTTGCCGTGATGCGCGAATACCATCGCGACGTAGCGGCGCTCGAACTGATCGTTCCAGCGCTCCTTCGCATCCTTGAAGGGCAGCGACGTGTCGACGATCTCGGAGGAGCTCGCCTGCGCGCCTCCCGGATCGAGCCAGAGGCGAAGGCTCGCGAACGCCGGATCTGGAGACAGCGCCCACGCACGCTCGAGCACGTTGCGCAGCTCGCGGACGTTGCCGGGCCACGCGTGGCGGCGCAGCTTCTCGAGGTTGTCCGCGGCGATCGGACCGGGCGCGACGCCGCGCCGCTTGTAGAACGTCTCGATCAAGTGAGGCAGATCCTCGAGACGCTCGCGCAGCGGCGGGAGCGCGACGTGGACCACGGCAAGCCGGTAGAACAGATCGAAGCGAAACTCCTTCGCCGCGACCATCCGCGAGAGGTCTCGATGCGTGGCGGCGACGACGCGCGTATCGACGGAGATCGGGCGATCCGCACCGACCGGCTGCACGGTCTGCGCCTCGAGGACGCGCAACAACTTCGCCTGTGCCGCGAGCGGGAGCTCGCCAAGCTCGTCGAGAAACAGGGTGCCTCCGGAGGCTTCGACGAAGGCGCCCTTGCGCTCGCGGTCCGCGCCGGTGAACGCACCCTTGACGTGCCCGAACAGGTGCGAATCGACGAGGTTCTCGGCGATCGCGCTGCAATCGACGACGACGAACGCCCCCTGCGCGCGTGCCGACGCATCGTGGATCGCCCGCGCGCACAGCTCCTTGCCGGTGCCGGACTCACCCTCGATCAACACCGTCGCGTCCGATGGCCCGGCCATCTCGAGCACCGCGAACAGCTCGCGCATCGCGACGCTCTTGCCGGCCATCGCGCCGAAGTGATCCGCATCGCTCGGCGGTAGCGAGGGCGCATCCGCCGCGCTGATCCGGACCGGCGTGCCTCCGAACTGGACGGTGGCACCTGGCGGGACCACGACCTCTCCGACTTTGCTCCCCTGCCACCACGTGCCGTTCGTCGAGCCGAGATCCTTGATCCGGATCCCATCGGTCACGATCGCGATCTCGGCATGCTTTCTGGACACTTGCGGGTCTTCGAGGATCAGATCGCATCCCGCGTGTGCGCCGACCGTGACGGGCCTCGCACCGAGCGCCACCGCGGGCCGCGTCTGGCCCAGCACTTGAAGAGTGTACGTGCGCGGGGCCGTTCGACCACGCGTCGTGCTCGTTGCGAGTCCGGTGTGGATCAGCGTGCGCCGATCGAAGGTCACGACATGAGCATATACGATAGGGTCCATCAGATGAGGCGCGCGATGGTCGCGGTGAGCTTGCTCGTCGTTGGATGTAGCGAGGATCCGAGCCTGCGCGTGGAGGTCACGCATCCCGAGGACGCCGCGAAGGCGATCGCGCGCACGACCCTCACCGTCTACGAATCGCCGGTGGTCAGCTGCGACAAGATCGAGTTCGGCGATCTCACCGAGGAGGAGCTGACGGCCACCGAGGTCGATCAGATCGTGATCGGCACCGGCGACGAGCTCGCGATGTCGCGCGAGGGATCCAAGGTGATCGTCGCGCGCGGCGAGAGTGACAAGGGCGTGCTGATCGCGGCGGGATGCGCGGAGCAAGGTGTCATCGGTGAAGGTAGCGTGCTGGCGATCAGCACCGAGCTGGCCGCGAGCGTGTCGGTGCTCGGCATCGGGATCGAGAATCAGGATCCCTTCGGCATCGGCGTGACCGTCACCGATCCGTTCGTGCGTTCGCTGCCGGATCGCACCGTGTCGTGGCGCGTCCACGGCTCCGAGGGAGCACAGCCCCTCGAGTCGTCGGGGCTCGTGATCACGGACAGCGAATGGGTGCCGGAGAGCCCACCCTGCACGAACGACAACGGGCTCGTGCGCGTGCACCCGATGCCACCGTCGACGATCGGCGGCTTCGCGACATCGGTGCGGACGTCGTGGAGCGTCGAGCCGCC
>JBBQJJ010000673.1:0-3527 GCA_038325805.1 Haliangiales bacterium | reverse complement strand
AGACCGTCAGCGACCCACCGGAGGAGGAGATGCCGCCGCCCTGGTTGCCGGAGAGGGTGGACTGGGAGACCGTCAGCGACCCACCGGAGGAGGAGATGCCGCCGCCCTGGTTGTTGGCAAGTTTTGTGCGCGTGAGACTCAACTTCGGCGTCCCGCCGTTCGCAATCAAAGCGATCGCGTTGTCGGCGACACCGGTTTGCCCGGAGATCTCCAGGTCAAAGATCTGAACATCAGTCCCAGCGCTGCTGACCTCGAGAATCGGACCATCGCCGTCGCGGTCGAGAATCGAGCCAGGAGCGGCCAGGATCGTGACCGCACGGCCACTGATGGAGGTCTTGTCGTTGTCCTTGACGGTCCCAGTCGCGAACTTGATCACTGCCTTGCTTGTGTCCAGCGCAGCGGCCAGCGTCGCACAGGGCATCAGCTGGGTGCAGGCGGCGCCACCACCCGTCGGACTGACGTACGCGACGTCGGCGGCATCGGCGCACGAGCCATCGGGAAGGCAGACGTCGGAGTCGAGGCACTCGGTGTGCGCGGTGCACCCTCGACAGGTGAGGTCGTCCGCGCAGACCGGCGCGGTGCCGGTGCAGGCGTCGGCTTGATCGGGCAGGCACTCGACGCACGCCTTGGTGCCGGCGAGGTCGCAGACCGCGGTGGGTGCGGTGCAGTCGGCGTTCGAGGTGCAGGCCGTGGCCGCGTCGGTGATGCACCGCGGGTCATCGGGATTGCCTTCGCAGAACAGGGGATTGTCCTTCTGGCAACCGACGACCACCAGCGAGATACACGCGAAGATGCGAATCATGGTTGTTGCTCCAAGCATTAGAATCGAGTCTCCCAGCCGAACGACACGGCCCGCGGGGTGATCGAGGCAGTGGGTCTCGAGGGTTTCGCAGCACGACCCCGAACGGCGAGCACCACACCGATTCCCACCACCACCACACCCGTCACCATCATGCCGACGCCGGCGGGCGCCGTGTCGCGGAACTGAAAGTCTCCTGCCGGACTCGGGTCCTCGTCGATCGCGAACAGGATCCCGCCGGCGAGCAACGCCGTTGCGCCCGCGCCGATGACGATCCACGGCAACGGTGATCGCCGCGTCCCAGGCGGAGGCGGAGGAGCTTCGGTGGTGCGTTGCAGCGTGAGCGCGAGCGTGGTGGTCTCACCCTCGACCGCGGTGAGGTCACGCACGACCGCCTCATACCCGGTCGCCTGGACCATGATGGTGTGCTTGCCCGGGTAGGTGACGACGGTCGCGTCCGTCGAGCCAGCAGCGTCGCCATCGAACGTGATCCGCGCCCCAGCCGGCACCGACTTGATCGAGAGGATGGTCTTGCTGCTGTTGGTCGCCGAGGATTCGAGGATCTTGCGCGTCATCGCGAACACGTGCTGGCGCAGGGTGGGCGCGTCGCACTCCTCGCAGGTTCGGCGCTGGATGAACACCACCGGCGAGCTGGCGACGACGATCTGTTGGGTGACGATCAGATCAGGAGGCTTGGTGCCGTGACGCTCGGTGCTGACGCGGATCACGGCGAGCTGAGTGACGCGGTGTGGAGTGAGGATGCGGCCGATGCAGCTATCGGGGCGGTCAAAGCCGAGGCACGCGAGGATGTCATCACGCTCCTGGTCGGTGAACGTGCCCTCGATATACGTCGAGCCGACCTGCTTCGCGGCGTCCGTGATCGCCACCGTGATCGTGGCGCGGTCGCGATCGGCGACCTTGTCGGCGAACAAGATCGCGCCATCAGCATGGGCGAGCGCGGCGCTGCCAAGCCAAGCTCCCACGAACGCGACGAGGGTGAGCAGGCGCGAAACCCGCGCGGTCGAGCACATCATGGTCTCCAGTTCCTCTCGATCGTGAGTGGCTTGCCCGGCAACACCGTCACCTCCATCGCCTCGCGCTTGCCGAGCCCTTCGTTTGCGATCTCCACGTGATGGCGACCGGCGGGTATCGTCGCACGGACGGGGGTCTGACCGAAGGACTTGCGATCGATCACGACCTCGGCCCACGGGTTCACTCGCACCGTGATGACACCTACGGCAGGTTTGGTGATCGCGGGTACACCTGCATCGACCTTCGTCGAACCTGCATCAACCGTCGTAGGTGCATCGATGGTCACGCCCGCATCGCGGGGCGGGGCGGCGTCCGCGACAGTGGTCGCGACGCCCGCGTCGGGTGTCGCGGAGGTTGCATCGATCAGGTTTGGATCGACCGAGATCGGGTCTAGCTGGTCGCGCGGCGTCGAAGCATCGAGCGCGAGGCTCGCATGCGGTTCGGTGGCCACGACCTCGGAGCTCGGCGCGCCGCGCCTGAACACGGCGAACGCGAGCGCTCCAACCACTGCGACGCCTGCGATCGCGAGCACCCACGTCCAGCGTCGAGGGCGTGAGGGCGACGAGGTCTCGCCGGCCGCCTGTCCGAGCGTGCTCGGTAGGGCCGTGAGTTGAGCCGCAGCGCGCGGTCGCGCTGGCCGCTTCGAACGCGCGCGGACCTCGAGCGGGAAGCGACCCGCGAGCAACCGGATCAGATCGCCGCGGCCGTCCCGGGGGTTGTCCACGCAGCGCGCGAGATCGACGATCACGTGCTCGGCGGTCGGATAGCGCGCAGGGAGCTCGCGGGCGAGCAGCCGCATCGTGATCGCATCGAGCTCCGCAGAGATCCCGGGGCGCACTGCGCTCGGCTTCTCGATCTGCGCGAAGAACACGCGCGCGAGCTCGGCCTTGATCGAGTCGGCCTGGAACAGGCGCCTCCCGGTGAGGGCTTCCCACAACACGATTCCGGCGGCGAACAGATCGGATCGCCCGTCGAGCGTCTCGCCATTCGCTTGCTCGGGGCTCATGTACGCCGCCTTGCCCTTGACCTGATCGGTCTGCGCGCCCCCGCTGCCTTCGAGGGCCTTCGCGATCCCGAAGTCGGAGACCTTGACCGCGCCCTCCCACGACACCAACACGTTGTGCGGCGAGATGTCGCGATGGATGAGGCCGCGATAGCCGCTCGTCGGGTTCGGCAGCTCGTGCGCGTAGCCGAGCGCTCGCAGTACCTCGGTGAGGACGAAGATCGCGACGGCCGGTGGCAGCGGACCGCTCTCGAGCAGCGCCGACAGGTCTTTGCCTTCGACGTACTCCATCACCAGGAACAACCGACCTTCGGGATCGCGATCGAAGTCGATCACCGGGACGATGTTCGGGTGGGCGAGCTGCGACGCGAGGCGAGCTTCGGAGACGAACATCGTCGCGAACGCCGGGACCTCGGAATAGCCCGGCAACACGCGCTTGATCGCGATCGGTCGAGAGAACCCTTCGGCGCCGACCACCGACCCTCGAAACACCTCGGCCATGCCGCCGGCGCCGAGCCTCGCGCTCAGCTGGTACTTCCCGACCGTGATCGATGGTGGTTGCGAGTGAGATTTTGGTGGTCGGCTCGGCATCGGAGCACGGACGGTGGCCATCAGGTCGCCGATCTCGAGGAGCTCCGGTGCGAAGGCGCGAACGATCTCGATCCCGTCCTGGGTGTAGCCATCGCTCGGCGT
>JBBQJJ010000672.1:0-3547 GCA_038325805.1 Haliangiales bacterium | reverse complement strand
GGCGGCGGGATCGCGGGCTCGGGATCCGGCTCCGCGGGCGCGGCGGTGAGCACGACGTTGAGCGCGTCGTCCACCTTCTTCATGTACCGGATATCGAGCTCCTTCTTGATCTCGTCCGGGATGTCGATCGTGTCCTTCGCGTTGCGCTCCGGGAGGAACACGATCTTGATGCCGGCGCGATGCGCGGCGAGGACCTTCTCCTTGACGCCACCGATCGGCAGGGCGTTGCCACGCAGGTCGACCTCGCCGGTGATCGCGACATCATTGCGAACCGGGCGCTTGGTGAACGCCGACACCACCACGCAGGTGAGGGCGACGCCGGCGGACGGACCGTCCTTCTTGATCGCACCCTGCGGCAGGTGGATGTGGAGATCGCTGTTGGCGATCTTGTCGTGGTCGATGCCGAGGCGCGCTGCGTTCGCACGCATCCACGACACCGCGGTCTGCGCGCTCTCCTTCATCACGTCACCCATCTGGCCGGTCAGGCGGGTCTCGCCCTTGCCCGGGAAGATGCGGGTCTCGATGAACATGATGTCGCCGCCGACGGGCGTCCATGCGAGGCCGGTGATCACGCCGACCTCGGGCTTGCGCTCCGCCTGATCGTGGACGTGGCGCTGCGGACCGAGCAGCGTCTCGAGTTGCTGCTTGTCGATCGTGACCTTCTCGACGCCTTCGGCGATCTTGACGGCGGCACCGCGGCAGACTGCCGCGATCTCGCGCTCGAGGTTACGGACGCCAGCCTCGCGCGTATAGCTGTTGATGATGTCGATCAGGGCTTCTTCCTGGATGTCGACGTTCTCGGCGGTGATGCCGTGCTCGCCGAGTTGCTTCGGCAGCAGGTGGTTCTTCGCGATCGCGAGCTTCTCGACTGCGGTGTAACCCGACAGCTCGACCATCTCCATGCGATCGAGCAGCGGCTGGCTGATCGTGTCGGTCTGGTTGGCGGTGCAGATGAACATCACCTTCGACAGATCGACCGGCACTTCGACGTAGTGGTCGACGAAGTCCTTGTTCTGTTCGGGGTCGAGGACCTCGAGCATCGCGGCGGCCGGGTCGCCTCGCATGTCGGCTGCGAGCTTGTCGATCTCGTCGAGCACGAACACCGGGTTCATCGAGCCGGCCTTCTTGAGCCCCGTGACGATGCGACCGGGGAGGGCGCCGATATAGGTGCGGCGGTGACCGCGGACTTCCGCTTCATCACGCACGCCACCGAGCGAGATCCGGACGTACTTGCGGCCGAGCGAGCTCGCGATCGAGCGACCCAGCGAGGTCTTGCCGACGCCGGGAGGACCGACGAGGAGCAGGATCGGCCCGTGCTTCTGCGGTGCGAGCTTGCGGACCGCGAGGAACTCGAGGATCCGCTTCTTCACCTTCTCGAGGCCGGAGTGCTCGGCTTCGAGGATCGCGCGGGCAGCGGAGACGTCGAGGCGATCGTCCGTGAACATGTTCCACGGGATCTCGAGCAGGTTCTCGACGTACGTGCGCGCGATGTTGTACTCGGGCGACGACGACGCCATCTGGCTCATCCGAGACAGCTGCTTCTTGGCCACCGCGCGGACCTCGTCGGACATCTTGCTGTCCTCGATCTTCTTGCGGAGCTCGTCGATCTCGGCGTTGTCATCCTGCTCGCCGAGCTCTTCCTGGATCTGGCGCATCCGATCGCGGAGCACGCGCTCGCGGTGGGTGCGGCTCGACTCGCCTTCGAGCTCGGCGCCGATGTCTGCCTTGAGGCGGAGCACGGTGGCCTGGCGCTCGAGGGACGGGACGATGCGCTCGAGGCGCTTCATCGTATCGGTCTCGATCAACAGGCTTGTCAGATCGTCGCGCTCGAGCTCGAGGTACGGCGCCGCCGCATCGACGAGCTTGTCGGGATCGAGCAACGCCTGGACCTGCGCGCGCGTCAGGTCGCCTTTCGGCCCACCCGAGCTGGAACCTTCTTTGTCGCTGCTCGACGACGAGGTCCGAGCTTGCGCATCGGTGACCACCGCGAGCAAAAAGTCGCGCACCTTCGTGGTGGTGGCGGTCAGCGCGTCTGTCGTGGCCGTGGCGGTGGAGTCGAGCTTCGAGACGCTGGCGACCAGGAACGGTTCGGTGGCCACCAACGCATCGATGTGGACGCGCTCGAGGAAGCGCATCACGCAGGTGAAGCGACCCGGCGAGTGCTTGACCACCTGGACGATCTCCGCGCGGACGCCAACCTCGTGGAGGTCGCGCTGGCCGGGGTCACGCACCGCAGGGTTCTTCTGAGGGATGATGACGATCAGGTTGTCATCGCGCGTCGCGGCTTCGATCGCGCGAACCGATGCTTCGCGACCGATCTCGAGCGGACCGACATGGCCGGGCAGCTGAACTTCGGTGCGGAGCGGGATGACAGGAAATTGACCCTCGGTGTGCTTTGACATCGTCTTTGGCGCCTAGCTCCTCGCGAGCCTACCGCGTTTCAGTCCTTGTGCCCGCGTTTGCGGATGTGAGTTACCAGTGCGATCAGCTGTTTCTTGGCCTCTTCATCGATCTCCGAAGGCACGTCGATCTGCACGGTGATGTAGTGATCGCCAGCACCCGCTCGATCGGGGAGCCCCTTGCCACGCAGGCGTAGTTTCTTTCCGCTCGACGTGCCGGGAGGAACTTTCACTTCGGCCTTCCCGTCGATCGTCGCGACCGTCGCGACGGTACCGAGCATCGCGCGATCGAACGCGATGCGAACGTCGCTGAACACGTCGTTGCCTTCCGCGCGCAGCCACGTGCCGTCCGATGCCTTCACCTTCTGTTCGAAGTCGGCGTCCTGTGCGTCGCGTCCGCGGCGCCGCGTTCGCGGATCTTCGCCTTCCGTGTGCTCCACGCGCACACGCCCGCCGCGTCCCCCACCAGCGCCCTGCGCGAAGAACTGTCCGAACAGATCGCTGAGATCGAACACTCCCGGACCGGGTCCCTGCTGCGTGTACGTGTACGGACCGGCACCACCGGGAAAGCCGCCACGCATCTGACCGCCTGCGCGGATCTGGTCATAGAGATCGCGCTTCTTGGCATCACCGAGCACGTCGTACGCGTTCGAGATGTCCTTGAAGCGCGATTCCTTGGCCTTGTCACCGCCGGTGGAGTCCGGGTGGTTCGCCTTCGCGAGCTTGCGGTACGCCTTCTTGATGTCGTCGGCCGTCGCTTTGTCGGTGAGGCCGAGCGCCTTGTAGTAGTCGACGCCCGGATCGAAATCGATCTGTTGCGGCATTACGCAGCTGCTCCTTTGGCTTGTGTGCGGAACTCGATGGCGTCGCCCACCACATCCGCGACGATCTCGTCCCCCGGGTGGAAGCCGCCAGCGAGGAGTTTGACCGCGAGGGGATCGATCACGAGCTTCTGTAGCGCACGCTTCAGCGGTCGCGCGCCATACACCGGATCGTACCCGGCTTCAGCGACGCGAGCGACTGCCGCCTCGGTGAGGATGAGCGAGAGCTGGCGCTCCCCGAGCAGCTTCTGGAACCGCTCGACCTGGATGCGGACGATGTACGCGAGCTGCGACTCGCCGAGCGGCTCGAAGAAGATGATCTCGTCG
>JBBQJJ010000671.1:0-3577 GCA_038325805.1 Haliangiales bacterium | reverse complement strand
CACACGCTCGGCGAGGCCTCGATCATCGAACGCCTGATCGCGAGCGATCGCGGCTGGGAAGAGATCCTGCGGTTGCCCTCGGAGACGCCGGCGCTCGAGCTCGCTTGGCTCGCGCGGATCGAGCAGCTGAACGTGCCGCGGTATGTCGCGTTGGCAGCCCGTGCGCTCGGCGTGCTGCGAGACAAGCGGCTGTTCGCGTTCGTCGATCAGATCTCGCGGCGCCGGCGGGCCGAGGTGTTCATCGAGTTTGCGCGGGGTACGACGCTCGTCGAAGAGCGCCTGATCGCGGTGATCGCGGCGTTCGCTCCGCGGATCGATCGGCTCGGTGCGACCGCGATCCTGACCGCGACGTTGGGGAGTCAGCCGACGATCGCACGCGCGTTGTGTCGAGGACTTCCCGACAAGCTCCTTGCCGCGGCGATCGCTGCCGTCGATGACGAGGGTGTGCTGACGCTGATCGCGATCTGCGATGGACCGGATGCGCTACCGCGAGATCGCGAGATCGCACTCGCGCAGGCGATCGCGGGTCGCGCGCATCCCGAGCTGCAGGCGTGGGCCGCGCGGATGCTGGTCGTGGCGCCGGTGGAGGCGGTCGAGAAACCGCGCCAGGTCAATTCTCTCGACGAGACCGCGCGTCACCGGATCGCCACCTGCCCCGAGAACGAGCTACCCGGGGCGCTGGTCTGGTCGCCCGTCACGGGCCTGGTGTCAGCGGCGAGCGAACGCCCCGCTCATCCAAGCGCGGTCCTGTGCTCGGCGTTGCTCGGGTGTGCCGATCCGATCGAGTACGTCGCGCGCGAGCTCGATCGGTTTGCCGAGTCGACGAACAGCTTCTCGAATGCGCTCGATCGCGAGGCCACCCGCTGGAACGGGCATGCGGAGCTACCTCCGCTCGCGCATGCACGGCTGTTTCGCTGGGAGGCGCACACGGCCGCGCTGACTCGCTGGATCGATGACACGGGTGGCGTGCTCGCGGCCGTGATGGCGGCAACTGCGCTGCCCGGTTTGCTCGCCGCGCAGACGCTGTGGGCCGGTGTCGCCGAGGCGGTGACGGTCTGGCGCTATCGCGATCCGGCGCGCCTCGCGCGCGAAGGTACGGTCGATCTCGCTCGGTACTGCGCCTCGCGCGTCGATCGTCCGATCGGCCGGTTCGCGGCGCGCATCCTGGTCGCACTCGTCGAGGGCAAGGCGGTCGGGTTGTCGGCGGTCCGCGCGATCATCCTCGATCGCACCGGCGATGCCGATGCCGGGACCCGCGAGTACCTCGCCCGACTGATCCGGCTCGATGGCATGCCCGAGCCACCGCCGCGTCTCGACACCGCGGCACCGACGGCGGAGCTGATCGAAGGGATCCGCGCCTGCCGCGACCTCGGCGAGCTGGTGCGGTGGTGCCACGATCCGCGCACGGCTGTCGTCCAGGAGTCCGTGCTCACCCTGCTCGTCCACGGTGAGCTCGGGCAGCTGCGGCTCGCTGCGTTGCTGCGCGAGCTCGACACCATCCCGCAGCCGGTGCCGATCCTCGCGAGCATCGGGCTGTGGGATAGCGCTGCGCGATTCTCGGCGCGCGATCTCGCGACCCGTGGCGAGCTCGAACCGCAGTGGCAGTTCCACGTCTGCCTCGGGCTCGGCGATCACGAGCGAGCGCTCGCCGCGGTGAAGGCTCCCGGCAACTGGTTCCGTCGCCCCGACTGGGACGCGTTGATCGCGGCGATCGATCCGGTGCGCTGCGCCCTCGAGCTCGCGGATTGTCCGCATCACCACGCGTACCAGCGGGCGATCGAGCTATTGCTCGCACAGCCGTCGAGCATGGCCGTGCGCGATGCGTTGATGCGATTCCTCTCCATCGACGCGAATCGCCCGATCGAGATGCGCCGGCTGATCGCGCGCACGTTGCTGTCTGCCTACCGCGTCGAGCTCGGGCTCCCGCTGTTGATCGAAGAGCTCGTCGAGACGTCGTTGGACCTGACCATCTTCGATCAGCGCACCGCGCCACTCGTCGCCACCGCGGTGATCGATGCCGCGCTGATCGGAGGCCATCAGGCGTGTAGCGAAAAGCGGATGTGGGACATCGTCATGGGGCTGCGTTCCACGCTCGAGCCTGACGTCTTCGGCATGCTGGCCATGCGGGTCCTCGAGGAGGCGGCCACGGCGGCGGTGCGGCGGCACGCCTCGCAACTGATCACGAGCGAGAGCATGCGGGCCGAGCGACTGACCCGCGTCGCCGAGGTCTTCGCGTGGGGCATTCGCCGCGGCATCGAGCTCACCGGTCGGCTGTTCCGCGTCCATCTCACCAGCAAGGAGACCGACCTCGGCCACACGTTCCTCGACGGGAACCGGATCTTCGTGTCGCCGTTACCGATGTTGCGCGGCGAGTCGTACGGCAAGGACATCGTCGAGGGTCTGCTGCTCCACGAGCTCGGCCACCACGTCTACCACCGAGGAGCGACGCCGCAGGCGCTGTGGAAGCGCGCGCACGACGAAGGCATCGGCCACTTGCTGAACCTGATCGCCGACGAGCATCTCGAGCGCAACCTGCGTGGCGTCGATCGCGACTATGGCGACCGGCTGAAGCGCCTCGACGCGTTCGCGTTCCAGCACGGCGCGCACGAGATCCGTGTCGCGGTGCTGCTCGAAGCGCTGCGTGGTTCGGCGGCTGCAGCGCTAATCAACACACCGCTCGAGGTCGCCTTCGACGAGCACTCGGTCCGGTTGCGCCGTGGCGCCGTGCTCACCGGGCTCGAGCGCGCCGGTCATCCGCTCGCGCGGTTTGCACGCGCCCTGCGTATGGGGCTCGGCAACCGCACCGGCGATCCACTCGTGGCGCAGGCACTCGCGTTGTGCGGCAACGTCCGCAAGCTCGACATGGGTGGGCTCTACGATCTGACGGTGAAGATCGCGGAGCTGTTCGGCGGCGCCGTCGCGATCGCGAAGGTGTTCGGTGGTTCCGAAGGGATCCCGTTCGGCGAGCGCGATGACGATCTGTACAACGGGCTCGACGACGAGCTGCTGCAACGCGAGGTCGAGCGCATCCTCGATCCGCGGCGCAACAAGTCGAGCGCGCCGGGTGGCCGCGATCGGTTGTGCATCAACGTCAACGCCGACGAGGATTTCGATCGCATCACCCACGTGCAGCGGATCCAGGGTAACCCCGCAGCGCATCGCACCACGGCGAACCAGGTCGCACGTCACGCGCACCGACTGCGTGGCTTCCTCGACGATCTCGGCCTGCGCTGGCAGCCCCAGCACGCTCGCGTCCAGGGCCGCGCCCTCGATCGCACGCGGCTGCGCAACCTGGTGAGCAAGAACGACCCGCGGATCCTGATGGCGCGCGAACCGGTGCGGCGCACCGATCTGTTCCTCGGCACGCTGATCGACTGCTCGGGTTCGATGAGCGTCGGCGACAACATCGATCGCGCGCGGCGGTTCGCGATGCTGGTCGCCGAGGCCGTGCGTCCACTCCCCGGTGTCGAGGCGCGGTTCTTCGGCTTCACCGACAGCACGATCTACGACGCCGGAGATGCGAACGACTGCGGCATCACCGGGCTCGAGGCCGGTGGCGGCAACAACGATGCGGCGG
>JBBQJJ010000670.1:0-3580 GCA_038325805.1 Haliangiales bacterium | reverse complement strand
GTTGATCCTCTTTCGATAGCGCCGTCGCCGGTGCGGGTTTGGTCGGCGTCAGTGCCGGCACGGCGGCGCTGGCAAGCGAGGGATCGACGGTGCCGTTCATGTACGCGAGGACCGCAGCTCGGCTCGCGAGCGCGGCGCGCTGGGGATCGAGCTTCGCCACGGCGGCGAACGCACCCGAGGTCGCGACCCAGCGATCGCGCTGCACCCGGTCGTTTGGCTCACCCGCGGCCTGCGACCACATCGCCTCGGCTTGCAGGTACTGCACCTCCGCGCGCTGCGGATCGTCGGGAAAGTTGTCGACGTATGCGCCATAGAGCCGGATCGCGTACTCGAGCGTCGACGCGTTGCGCGTCTTCTGCGCCTCGTTGTGATACGCGCGCGCCAGCTCGCCCGCCATCGCCATGGCGTTCGCGCGGCAGGCTTGGAGCTGAGGTGCCGGCAGGGCGGCCTTGAGCTCGAGTGCACGCGCGAGCTTCGCGAGGTTCTCGATCTCGCGGACCTTGTCGGCGATGTTCGCGCCGGGCATCGACATCACGCTGCGCGCGACGCGGTACTGCCAGTCGCAGATTCGCTCGCTCTCTGGTGCGTTCTTGATCAGCTCCTGGTGGAGGTACGCGGCGCGATCGCCCTTGCCCTGCTCGAGATAGAGCTGCGCGAGCAGCTCGAGCATCTCGGGCGCCATCGCCGCATCGACGCGCTGGAACGCGGGCGCGGCCTTGTCGGCCTTTCCGATCTCGGCGTAGACGCGCACGAAGTCGAGCACGGCGTTGCGATGCATCGCCGCCTGCTTCAGGTCATTGCGCGTGAGCTGCGCGATCTGGAAGAACGACTCGAGCGCCTCCTGATAGCGCTGCAGCTGGAACTGCACCCAGCCGAGCTTGTACATCCCGTACGTGTAGACGCTCGACTTCGGGAACTTGAGGACCATCTTGTAGCGGGCCTCGGCATCTGCGAGCTGCGCGGCCTCGAAGTAGTACTCGCCGAACACGAGGTGCGCCTCGGGCACGAACTTGCTGTTCGGATAGTTCTTGAGTAGCTGGTCGTAGACCGCGCGGGCTTCCTTCATGTACTTGCCCGACTGCAGCGTGAAGCCGTAGCTGAACAGCGCGACGTCGAGCTTCCGATAGTTGCGGAACGCCTGGTTGTCGACGAGCGCCTTGGACGACCTCACCGCGCGGAGCAGAAAGTCCTTCGCCTTGTTCGCCGCCGCCGTGGCGTCGGCTTGCAGCTTCGACCTGGCTGTCGGGTCTTTCGTGGTGGCGGCGCGCGTGGACAGCTCGGTGGCCTGCCGCCGCCACTGCCGCTGCTGCGCCGCGTAGAGCTCCGACAGCCGGAACAGGTAGTCGGCCTTCTCGTCGACGTCGCGATCCGGCGTGTTCGCGATCAGCTGCTCGAGGATCTGGACCTGCTCGACGCGAACCGGCGCGTTCACCCAGGTGATCGAGAGCACGGTCTCCAGATCGATCAGCGGCTGCGCGACCTTCACGCTCGGCAGGATCGGCCGGGTACGATCGCTGAGCTTGACCTCGACCACTACGTCGGGGCGTGAATGCCTCGGCACCTTCGCCGCCGCCGCGTGTCCCACGAGCAGCAGCGCCAACACCAGGCGGATCTCGGGCATGGCCCTTCAACGCCCATCCCTGCGGAAGGTTTTCCGCGATCAGCCAAAGGCGATCAGATCGATCGGGTTGCCGGGCACGACCTCGATGCCGAACGGGCGTTCGCGGATCAGCCGATCGAGATGAACCCGCAACATGTCGGGCATGTGGAGCGCGATCTTGGGGACCCGCGTCGCAGCCAGAGGCTCGAACACCTCGGCGACGATGCTCTCGGCCCAGCGATGATAGGTCCACGCGACCTCGATCACGGGCGACTCGCGACGGACGCGAAGCCGCCAGCCCAGCGGATCGAATCCGCCACGGTGGCGCGCAAGCGTGAAGCGCACCTCGGGCGGTCCGGAGCTCGCGTAGGACAGTGCCACCGACAGCTGGTTGCGCGGGAACGCGGTGTAGACGACCGCGTGCATGCCGACCTCGGCGGCGAGCCTCAGCTGCGCGCGATAGGCGGCGACGTTCCACTGATCCGAAAATCCGCTGCCACCAAACACGCGCAGCCCGGGGAACAGGTTGGTCGGTGGCTGCCACGCGCCGCGCGCGAACACGACCTCGAGTTGCGGAAGGGGTCGACTGATCGCCGCGAGCTGCGCGAGCGATCGATCATCGGCGCACAGCCGCTTCAACAGCGGCAGCTTCGCGATCAGCGGCGCGAGCTCGATGTCCTCGGCGCGCAGCGACAGCTCCTCGATCGTTCGCCACTCCGGCCGATCGAGCGTCCGTGCGATCGCGGCATTGTCCGCGTTGGTCTCGCACGCGACGAGGAAGCCGCGGTCGAACCGCCGCCCGGTGCGCTCGATCGCGGGCAGTGGCCCCACCCACTCGTCGGCGTGGTCGTGCAGCAGCGATGTCACGCGGCGCTCCGCACCCTCGGACGCCGTGCCGTCCGCGATCGCCATCTGCAACATGATCAGCTCGCCGCGCGGATCGCCCGCCCCTTGCAGCGCATCGGCCAACACCATGCGCGCATCCAGATCACCAGGATTCGCCGTGTGCTGCGCGTACAGCCCGTCGACATCCGGCCCCTCGCCGCCTGCACGAGCGAGCAGCGAGGGATCCGCGGGATACATCGCCGTCGCCGCGATCGCCTCGCGCGCACGTGCATACGCCTCGGCATGCGTGGTGATCACGGCCTCGATCCCCGGCAAGGCGGCCGGCGTGGGGGCATCCGCGAGGACGCGCCCGATCGCGACATGCAGCGGACGCGACGACCTCGACGTGTACAACCGCGCCACCTCCGACAGCCGGATCGCGATCCGCGGATCCGCGGAGAACTCGGACAGCAGATTGACGCGCTCGAGCGCGCGCTTCCAGTGCCCCGGAAACTTGAGCTCGAGCAGCCGCGCGACGTCGATCGGATCTTGCTTCGCCGCCACCGCATGCCAGGTCCCCTCGAGCTCGCCGAACGATCGCGCCGTGATCGGGCCCCGGACGCGACTCAGATCGGCACCCACGCGCGTGATCGCGCGCTCGAGGGACGGATCGTGGCTCGTCGTCCACGCCGCGAGCAACTCGCGCAGCAGATCCACGTCGTCGCCGCGAGCCGGCGGGGGCTCGCCGCCCGCGAGCGAGATCAGCGCCTCCGATAACACACGCGCTGACGCCGCATCCGCGACGCGATGCGCGCTCTCGATCGCCGCACGCGCCGGGGCCCCCAGCTCGAAGGCGAGCCGCAGCGCGCTGCCGCGGACCATCGCGTACCTCGACGCGATCGCGATCGGCAGCGTCTCGCAGATCGCGACGAGCGCTTCGCCCGCGGCGAGGGCTTGCTCGTCGGGGATCGCGATCTCGCCGGTCCGCCTCGGAGCCACCGCCGCAAACTCGTTGGTGCGGCGACGACCCACCTCGGGAATCCCGCGAGCGGCGAGCATCTCGATCGCCGTCCACAGACGAGGGGTCGCCGTCTGACCGCAGCGCAGCACGCCGGCAGCGAAGGCCAGGAGCACGTGCGGAATCACGTCGTCGCG
>JBBQJJ010000669.1:0-3586 GCA_038325805.1 Haliangiales bacterium | reverse complement strand
GGCGGAACGCCTCGCCCTCACGCGTGCGGCGCCGCGCTGCCGCCTGTCGAGCACGAACCGTCGCTCGGGGCCGCGGTCGTCAAAGGTCTGCCAGCCCTCGACGTACTCCTCGATTCGATCGATCGCGGTCGATACCTCGTCGGTGAGCTTGTCGCCCCAACCGAGACGCGCGCGCTCGACGCGGCGGGCTGCGTCTTCGAGCTCGACGATGGCGGCCGGCGTGAACCGGGCGCGCTTCACGTGCCGCTACGCAGGCGCGCGCGAATCCCAGCGATGGCCTCGCGTGCATCGACCGTCTGCACCTCTCCACGCTCGAGCTCCTCGCGGCGGCGGTTCAGCTCGGGCCGCCATGCGGTAGTGAGATCCTCGGGTGACATCGCCGGAGCATCCGCGCTCAACCCGTCTAGCGCGTTCGCCACCTCAGCACGCTCCTCGGGGCTGAGCTGCATCGCCTGTTCGAGCAGCGCTTTGACTGCGGCGATCATCGGACCCAAGGCTACCGCGTTCCACAACACATCGCATCGCTGCAGTGGCCAGCGCCGAGCAGCACGGCGCTCTGCCCACGCTCTGCCCGAGACCGCCAGATCACGACGGACGAGGTCGGATCGCCCAGGACGCCAAGCTCTTGTTCGTGCAGCAAGCGCTCGGTTTGATTAGCATCCCGGTAGATTTCGACTCCCGCCGCCTCCACTACTATTGCTCATGGTCTCCATGGGTGAGTCAATTCGGGATGAGGGTCGAGGCCCGCCGTCAGGCGAACATCGACCAACGCGCGATCGATCAGGTTGCGAAGGCCGGCGAGGCTTCGATCGACCACTGCGCCCGTAGCTCCCGTTACTGCGCCGTGGCCGCCCTTGATCGCGTCATAGGCGAGCATCGCTGTATTGAGCAGATTCCGCAGTTCGTGTGCCAACCATCCCAGACGCTCGTTGAGCGTTTGGGCGCCCGCATCCGAGATCGAATTGTCACGCTGGCGACCGTACTCGCTGACGGCGTTGGCGATCGCACCATCGAGACATCGATTGAAGGTGTGAAATTCGTCGACGCTGATCGGCTCGTTGTTCTCGTGCGCGAGCTCTGTAACCGCCTGGCAGAGATCGCCATAGTCGTGAACGACCTGATCGACCGTGAACCCATTGCGCAGGAGTTCGCCACCGTGCTGGATGGCAGCGCGATCGATGTCGGTCGGTTGCGTGCCCGGTCGGGAGAGCTGACCCGACTTTAGCTCTGCTCGGAGCAACGCTACCAGCTGCTCGATCAGCAGCGGCACGCCGTAGTCGAGGTCGGTCGCGGTCGGCTGGGGCGACGATCTCGTCGCCACCTTGGCTCGGCACGCAAGTTCCGCGCGGTTGACATCGAGGAACTCGTGGAGCATGGGGCCAACATAGCTCGTTCTCCTAGAGCGCCCCGGCAAGGAGCCAGTGAGGAAACGATGGTGTCGTCGTACAGGCGGGGTGGAACATGCGGTCCGGTCCACGAGGGCGACCAGGAGCGTCGGCGAATGGATCACCACGGCGCGCATTGCCGCCCGAGCTCATGCACCTCGGCCGCTTGCCGCGGCTGCGTAGATCACCGCATGGCGGCGACAAGCTGCTTGCGGTTAGAACATTTGGTCGATGCTCATCGATCCTGGAGTCGTACTGCGTGTCTCCGCGACCGAGCCACCAAGGGACGATGGCGACCAAGTCCGTTGGACGCTGGCCTTGGCAGGTGGGGAAGGCAGCCGGCTCAAGAGCTATGTCGAGCAGCGCTTCGGCCAGCGGGTCCCGAAGCAGTACTGCCGGATTCTCGGCGCGCGCTCGATGCTCGAACACACGCTTGCACGGCTCAATCAGCTGACGCCCGCGTCGCATACGCTCACGGTGATCGGAACCGACCACAGGGTGCACGCGGCATCGCAGTTGTCGGGCGCCTCTGACCATGTGTTCTGCCAGCCGTCGTCGCGAGATACAGGTGTCGCCCTATATGTCGCCCTCGCGATGATCAAGCGTTGGACACCAAATGCGACCGTCACGATCACGCCGACCGACCACTACGTCGAACCGTCGGCGCGGTACCTTGCGCACATCCAGGTTGCTTGCCGGCTCGCAGCGAGGCTTCGCGATACGGTCGCGATCCTCGGTGCCCGACCAACCGAGCCAGATCCGGACCTCGGATATCTGATCGTCGGAGAACGCTTGACCGATGTCCCCGAGGCACATCGACTCACCGCCTTCGTCGAAAAGCCCTCGGTGACCCGCGCTATGGATCTGATAGCTGCCGGCGCGTTGTGGAACACGATGGTCACGTGCGGCACCGTGGACGCATTGTGGGCTCTTGGGCGAGCTGCCGAACCGCACTTGATCGACACCCTCGATTCACTGGTTCCCCTCATCGGCACACCAGACGAATCGGAAGCGATCGAATACATCTATCGCGCGCACCTTCCGACAAATTTCTCTGTGCACATTCTGCAACGTGCATCGAAGCAGCTCGTCGTGATCGAGCTTCAGGGCGTCGAGTGGAGCGACTGGGGACGACCCGAGCGGATCGAAGCGACGCTCGCCGAACGACGCGCACGAACTGCGTGTTCCGCGTCATCTTCGCCAGGATGAGCCGGTACGTACTTCTGCGTGTAGCGGCACGGCACGGCGGGCGGCGCGTGGAAGCTGAATCGCCCGAACGGCGCACGCGACCCCGATCCGAGTGCCCGCCTCACGCCTCCGCGTGACCGAGGTAACGGGTGGTGGTCGCATCCCCCGCGAGCTACCTCGGTCTCTGACTTGCTTGCCAAGAGTCACAGAGGGGCCTGGGCAGGGGCCGGACCATTTCCATGGCTAGAACACGCAAGACTCCAGCGACCTCGAATCGCAAACATCCGCACAAGTGCCCCACCGGGATCAAAGGCTTCGACCAGATCACCGAGGGCGGGCTTCCCAAGGACCGCATCACGTTGATCTGCGGTAGTGCCGGCGCTGGGAAGACGCTCTTGGGGATCGACTTCCTCGTCAAAGGAGCGACCGAGTTCGACGAGCCCGGAGTGTTCATCTCGTTCGAAGAAACCGACGAAGAGCTCTACAAAGACGTGGCTTCTCTGAACATGGATCTCCGCGGCCTCGTCTCGCAGAAGAAGATCCTCCTCGACCACATCGTGCTCGAGCGCAGGGACATTCAGGCAACCGACTTCAACCTCGAGGGCCTGCTCATCCGGCTGGAACACGCCATCGACGAGGTCGGCGCGAAACGCGTCGTCCTGGACTCGATCGAGTCGTTGTTTGCCGGCCTCACCGATGTCGGCGTTCTTCGCCTCGAGATCAAGCGCTTGTTCCGGTGGCTCAAGGCAAAGCGGGTCACGGCGATCGTCACCGGAGAGCCGGGGGAGCAGGGCTTCTACACGCGTCACGGGTTGGAGGAATACGCCTCCGACTGCATCGTGTTTCTCGACAATCGGGTCAGCGAACAGGTTTCGATCCGCAGAATTCGCGTGATCAAATATCGCGGCTCGAATCACGGAACGAACGAGTATCCGTTCGTGATCGACGAGGGCGGACTCTCCGTCATTCCGATCACATCTGCGGGCCTGGATCAGCCGGGGACGCATCTGCGA
>JBBQJJ010000668.1:0-3587 GCA_038325805.1 Haliangiales bacterium | reverse complement strand
CGGTGACCACCAAGTTCTCGGCGGTGCCGGGCGGATGTGCGTCGGCGTTCTCGACGCTGCCACCCGCGAGGTGGAGCTCGTAGAACTCGACGCGTCGCGGCTCGTCGAACGGGAACAGCGCGCGCGAGGTGAAGCTTCGGTCCTTGCTGCTCAGCAGCTTCGACTCACCGGAGCGCAGCACCAGGGCACCGCTCTGGGTGCGTTGCGAGATCAGCGCCGAGAAGGTGACCTCGAGGGCACGCGCGATCTTCCACAGCACGTTGATCGTGGGTGCGCTCTGCCCGAGCTCGATCTGCCCGAGCATCGCGCGCGACACCCCGGAGATCTGGGCGAGCCGCTCGAGCGATAACCCGCGCCGCGTACGCAGCCGGCGGAGATTGCCGCCGACGACGGGTGCGAGGTCCGCCGACTCGGGCGCGGCTTCGGGGTTACCGCCGGCGACCGGAGTGGGCTTTTCGGCTTTCTTCTTCAAGCCCGTCCAACATAACAGATGTTCCGCTAACTGTGCGCAGCGCCACTCGGGCTGCCGTAGGCGGACTCGCCATGCAGCACACCGTCGAGCCCGTCGTGCTCGGTCTCGACGTTGACGCGAAGCCCCACCGTCAGGTCGAGCACCTTGAGCAGCACGAAGGTCACGATCCCCGACCACGCCACCGCGGCGCCGATCGCGATCAGCTGATTGGTCACCAGCTCCGCGCCGCCACCCAATCCCTTGTTGTCGATCGCACGCGCGAGCATGCCGGTGAGCAGCGCACCGGTAGCACCGCCGACGCCGTGAACGCCGAACGCATCGAGCGCGTCGTCGTAGCCGAGCTTCGACTTCATCAACACCGCGCCGTAGCAGATGCCGCCCGCGATGAAGCCGATCAACAGCGCGCTCGTCGGGCTGACGAAGCCGGCGGCAGGTGTGATCGCGACGAGCCCGGCGACCAGTCCCGACGCGAGGCCGAGCATCGTCACCTTCTTGATCCGCGCGCCTTCGAACACCACCCACGCGATCGCACCGGCTGCCGCAGCGACATGCGTGTTGAGCAGGGCACGTGCCGCGAGCCCGTTCGCGCCCAGCGCCGAACCTGCGTTGAAGCCGAACCAGCCGAACCACAGGATGCCGGCGCCGATCACGGTCATCGTCAGGTCGTGCGGCACGTGCCGCGTGGTAGGATAACCCATACGCTTGCCGAGCACGAGCGCGACGACGAGCGCCGAGATCCCCGACGACAGGTGCACGACGGTGCCGCCGGCGAAGTCGATCGCGCCGAGCTGCATCAACCAGCCGTCCGCCTGCCACGACCAGTGCGCGATCGGATCGTAGACCAGCGTCGTCCAGCCGAGCGTGAACAGCGCGTACGCGCCGAACTTCATGCGCTCCGCATACGCCCCCGAGATCAGCGCCGGTGCGATCACCGCGAACATGCACTGATACGCGACGAACGCGAGGTGCGGCACCTTGACGTCCGCCGACAGCGCCACATCGTCGATCCCGCTGAGCCCGACGTAATCGAGGCCGCCGATCATGCCGTGAACGCTCGGTCCGAAGCACAGCGAGTAGCCAACCAGCACGAACTGGATCGTGACCAGCCCGAGCGAGAAGAAGCTGTGCATGAACGTCGACAGCACGTTCTTGCCCTGGACCATGCCACCGTAGAACAGCGCGAGTGCCGGGGTCATCAGCATCACGAGCGCGGCACTGACGAGCAGCCACGCGGTATCTCCGGTATCCATGCCTCCAAGCTTGGCTGGGGCCATGTTTCCGGCGCGTAACGCAGCGGAAAACAGTGGGTCAGCGCAGCTTGATCCAGGGCACGACCGGCGTCTCGAGAGCAGGTACGTCGTTCACCGCATCATCGTCGTCCGAGGGGCGTGGCGGTGCCGCCCGTCTCGTTCGCGGAGCGATCGCCGTCTCGTCAAACCTGGTCGCGGTCCCGAGCGTGACGCTCTTGGTCTTCGAGAACATGCTGCCGATGATCGCTGCCAGCGTCGCGGCACCCGTCTCGACCTTGCGCTCCTTCGCGGTCATGCCCTTGCGGTGCTCCGGTCCCGCGACCTGATTGGCCGAATCGAGCACGGCATCGCGGTGGCTGGTCGCGGCGGGGAGCTCCGAGAGCGTGGGGATCACCGCAGGCCGGAACGAGCTATCCGTCGTGCCCGCGATACATCCCGTCGACACCAAGAGAGCCACGATCGCGCGCATGGCCGCGCTCCTCAGCATGGTTCGTGCCGCTCACGGATCGAGGCCGAACGCGCCCTTGCATCGGTCGTGACCGTGGCGTGAGCGCCACACTGACTCGTCGAGGCTACTTCGTGCCGAACAGGCGGTCGCCGGCGTCGCCGAGCCCGGGGACGATGTAGCTCTTCTCGTTGAGCTTCTCGTCGATCGCGGCCGTGTAGATCGCGATATCCGGGTGCGCCGCGTGGAACGTGCGGATGCCCTCGGGGCAGGTCAGCAGGCAGACGAACTTGATCGAGCGCGGCGACACCGCCTTGATGCGCTCGATCGCGGCGACCGCGGAGTTGCCGGTGGCGAGCATCGGATCGACGACGATCGCATCGCGATCGGTCATGCCGTCCGGCACCTTGAAGAAGTACTCGACCGCCTGCTTGGTCTCGGCGTGGCGATACAGGCCGATGTGCCCGACGCGCGCAGACGGCAGGAGCTGCAGCATGCCGTCGAGGATGCCGTTGCCGGCGCGCAAGATCGAGATCAGCACCGTCTTCTTGCCGTCGAGCATCGGCGCCATCATCGGTGCGACCGGCGTCTCGATCTGGACCAACGTCGTCGGTAGATCGCGACACACCTCGTACGCGAGCAGCATGCTGATCTCGCGCAGCAGGTTGCGGAACGTGCTGGTGCTGGTCTCCTTGCTACGCATCAGCGACAGCTTGTGCTGGACCAGTGGATGGTCGATGACGTGGACGTTGCGCATCGCCTGAAACCTATCAGCGCAGAGATCGATCGTCGCTGATCACGAGCGGGTACTTCTTGCCACCGGCGAGGCGAAGCCGCGTCGCGCGGTTGCCGCGATAGTTCTCGGGGTGCGCGGCCTTCGGATCGACGTCGGCGACGCCGGCACCGAGCACGCAGAACGTGGCATCGACCTCGATCCGCATCTCGTGCACCCGGAGGTCGCCCTTGATCATCACCGACACGCCGTTCGCGACAAGGAACCGATCGAAGATCGGATCGGGATAGATCGCCGGATAGAACCGCAGGTGCTGCGTGGTGAGCTGCGAGCGCTGCGCGTCGACGTACACGTGACCCGAGTCGTCCTCGAGGATGAATGGAATGCCGTGCGCTTGGTCGATCAGGCGCTTCCACTCGCCGCCGAACTTTCGATCGACGAGGACGTGATAGTAGACGCAGTGGGCGCCGCTGACCGGGGCAACGACGGTGTGGTCGAGCTGCTTGACCCCGCCGACGACACGCGCGAGCTCGCCTTCTTGCAAGATGCCGATCGGCGTGCGTGGCAGCTTCGCGAGCTGGCGCCGGATCCACTGCCGCGAGCTGCGGAACCAGTAGATGAAGATGTAGCCCCCCGAAGCGGCGACGAGGCCGAGCTCGAAGAGGATCGACTCCATCTACAACGTGC
>JBBQJJ010000667.1:0-3587 GCA_038325805.1 Haliangiales bacterium | reverse complement strand
GATCGCCGTCGGAATCGGAGGCCGCGGGTGCCACGGCTGAGTTGGCCTTCGTGGTCGCGGTCGGGGTCCTGGCGAGGGTGGCCTGGCCGGGAGAGGCGCATGAAGCGAGCAGCAAGCTGACGAGCACGGACTTCATGGCGTGAGCGTAGTCATCCGCGAGCGCCGGCGCACCGCAGAACTCGGTGAGATCCAGCAGTGCGCAGGCGCACGGGGCCGAGACCGAACCGCGAAAGCCCTGAGTGCAGCCCTCTATCTCCTCCCTAGAGGGTCGTGCGTTCGATCGAGCTACGCGCCTGCTCGGACAGTAAGCGCACGCCGATGATCATCGCGGCGAAGCGAGGATCCTTGGTGAGCCCCTTCGCGAACCGGTAGTAGATCTGCTGCGCGATCACCGCGGTCTTGAACAGGCCGAACGCGTAGTAGAAGACCAGCGACGCCGCCTTGCGACCCGAGCGCTCGAGGTAGCGGCTGGCGATCTCTTGCCGCGTCAGCATGCCCTGCGCGGCGGTCGGGCCGAACGGCAGCTGGTGCATCGGCGCGGGATCACTGTGCTGCGCCCAGTAGGACAAGGCGCTCCCGAGATCCATCAGCGGGTCGCCGATCGTCGTCATCTCCCAGTCGAGCACGCCGGTGATCGTCGACAGCGTCGGATCGAAG
The DNA here is from genome assembly GCA_038325805.1 of Haliangiales bacterium. Lineage (GTDB taxonomy): Bacteria > Myxococcota_A > Polyangia > Haliangiales > Haliangiaceae > JABFXX01. Next base: position 2,930 of record JBBQJJ010000667.1, on the reverse strand, counting down.
ATCACGTTGTCGAACTTGAAGTCGTTGTGGATCAGCGACGGCGCACCGTCGGCGGGCTGGTGCTTCGCGAGCCACGCGGCGACCTCGGTGACCGCGGGGATGTCGTCGGTCTGCGAGCCGGTGTAGCGCTCGGTCCAGCCCGAGACCTGCCTCGCGATGTAGCCGGCCGGCTTGCCGAAATCGCCGAGCCCGGCGGCGGCGTAATCGACCGCGTGGAGATCGACGAGCGCGTCGACGAGCAGCTCGCCGATTCGCCGGATGGCAGCGTGATCGCTCGCGAGCTCGGCCGGCAGCTGCTTCCGCAGGATCACGCCGCGGCGGCGCTCCATCAGGTAGAACGGCGCACCGATCACGTCGCCGGTCGCCTCGTATGCGAGCACCTTCGGTGCGCGCGAGTACACGGGTGCGAGCTTGGAGAGGACGGCAACCTCGCGACCCATGTCGTGCGCGGACTTCACCTTCGAGCCAACGGGCGGGCGCCGCAGCACCATCTCCTGATCGCCGGCGCGTACGCAGTACGTCAGGTTCGAGTGACCACCGGGGAACTGCTCGATGGTGACTGCGCTCGCGAGCCCGAGCTCCTTGTGGATGAACGCCGACAGCGCGGCCAGATCCAATTCCTCGCCCGCGCGGACTGGCTTGGTGCCGTCCTCGACGAGGTTCACTGCTGGTCCCTCGAGGGGATTTGCTCGCTGGCGTACCTCGCGAGGATCCGCTTCGCGACCACCATCTTGTGGACCTCGTCGGGACCGTCGTAGATCCGCGCACCGCGCTCGTGCACGTAGTAGTAGGCGAGGATCGTGTCGCTGGTGATGCCGAGCGCGCCGTGCAGCTGGATCGCGCGATCGACGATCTGCAGCATCACGTTCGCGACGTAGAACTTGATGCAGCTCACCTGATCGCGCGCGGCGGCGAAGCCCTTCTTCTCGATCGTCCAGGCGGCGTGCAGCACCATCAGGCGCGACGCATCGATCTCGGCGCGCGCCTCGGCGACCCACGCCTGCGCGATCTGGCGGGTCGCGAGCGTCTTCTCCTCGTCGACCTTGCGGCGCGTGATGTGCCTGCACATGGTGTCGAACACGCGCTCGCAGATGCCGATCCACCGCATGCAGTGATGGATGCGGCCAGGGCCGAGCCGCTCCTGCGCGATCAGGAAGCCGGCGCCCTCGGGACCGAGCCGATTGCTCTGCGGCACGCGGACGCCGCGATACCAGATCTCGCTGTGCGAGCCGTACCCCGAGCTCGGGTCGCCCATGATCGGGATGTTGCGCACGCGATCGAAGCCGGGTGCATTTGTCGGCACGATGATCATCGACGCGCGCGCATGCGACGGCGCAGCCGGATCGGTCACCGCCATCACGATCGCGAACGCCGCACCGTCGGCTGCGGTCGTGAACCACTTGTGGCCGTCGATCACGTAGTCGCTGCCGTCCTTGCGCGCAGTGCACGACATGATGGTCGGGTTCGAGCCCGGATTCTCTGGCTCGGTCATCGAGAAGCAGGAGCGCAGCTCGCCGTTCGCGAGCGGCATGAGCCACTTCGCCTTCTGGTCGGCGTTGCCGTACTTGTGCAGGATCTCGAGGTTGCCGGCGTCGGGAGCCTGCGCACCGAACACGTAGTGCCCGAGCGGCGAACGGCCGAGGCGTTCGGAGACCAGGCCGTGCTCGACCAGCCCGAGCCCGAGCCCACCGACATCCTTCGGCAGCTGTGGGCCCCACATGCCCGCGGCCTTGACCTGCGTGCGTAGCTTGTCGAGCGCGGGCGCGGCCTTCTCGAAGCCGACCTCGAACACGTGCTGCTCGAGCGGTCTCACGTGCTCGCCGACGAACGCCTCGATCTTGTCGAGCAGCGGGACGACCTGTGCGGGCGGATCGAAGTCCATGGCCGCGTCGTAGCACGCTCGCCGCGGCGGTAGCGAGACGAGTCAGCGTTCGGTGACGAGCTCGCCGAGGTGCGAGGTACCGTTGAACGTGACCAGCGAGAGTTGATCGGGCTGCCAGTCGAAGTGCTGCGAGCGAAAGCGAAACTCCGTCACCGACGCGTTGCGGATCACGATGCTGGTTCGCACCATTCGCTCCGCGGGAATCCCGAACGTCAACCCCACCGCGACGCCGATCGGACCCGCCGAGGTCACACACGCGATCCGTGCGCCCGAGCCCGCGGCGCGGATCACCCGATCGAGCCCCGTGCGAACGCGATCGACGAACGCCGAGACGCGCTCGACCCCATCGACGTGCCACTCGTCGCGCGACCAGCGACCGAGGATCGCGTGGAACGCGTCGTCGAGCAGGCGCGGCGTGGGAGCGGTGGTCAGCTGCGCGAACTTCGGATCCTCGGCGACCAGCTTCGGGATCAGGTGCTGCAGCATCTCGAACGCCGGATACTCGGCGAGCTCGGGCAGCGTCACCGGCTCGGGACCACCACCCGCGGCACGCGCGACCGTGATCGTCTCATGCTGGCGCCGCAACGGACCTGCGAACACCGCGTCGAGCTTCGCGTCCGCGAGCCACGAGGTCCCGAGTGCACGCGCTTGCTCGTGACCGCGCGCCGAGAGCTTGTCGTAGTCGGCTTCGCCGTACGACGCCTGACCGTGACGAACGAGGAACAACGTGCCCACGGCTCACACCCTACTACGGTAGCCGTTGCCGTCGAGGATCAGCTCGACCGGAACGGGCCTCGGCCATGCTCGCCACGGCGGCACGACGCCGACGGACCTGACGTGACCACACACGGTCGCGAGCGCTGCGAGCACGGCGGCATGGCGCCCGCGATCCGTCTCGAGCTCCTGACTCGGACCAGTGAGCACGACGAGGCGATCGAGGCGCCCCGCGAGAGGTGAGGTCACGAGCCACGCGATCTCGTCGAGGTCGTAGCTCCCGAGCTGCGTGGTCAGCGTCTTGAGGCCGGGCAACGCCTCGCAGGCGAGCGCG
>JBBQJJ010000666.1:0-3590 GCA_038325805.1 Haliangiales bacterium | reverse complement strand
GTCGTCGGACGATCGATATCGATGCGCGCACTCGTCGCCGCCGAGAGCTGCGCTGCGAGATCGCTCACCGACGGCAACTCCGTCGACGGCACGTCCCACAACCGTAGCGTGCCGTCGCGCGACGCGCTGACCAGATGCACCGGGTCGCGCCACAGCACGCGATTGACGCTGAGCGCGTGGCCACGCAACACGCGGTGCCGCTCCGACGCGAGATCCCAGACGCGGATCGTCTTGTCGTACGAGGCCGACGCGAGCTTGGCTCCATCGGGAGAGAACGCGACGTCGAGCACGAGATCCTGGTGACCGCGCAGCACGCGCAGCACGCGGCCGCTGGCTGCATCCCAGATGCGCACGGTGCGATCGCCCATGCCCGCCGCGATCCGCGTGCCGTCCGCCGAGTAGGCGAGCCGCGAGACGTTGTAGTTGCCGGTCGGCAGCTCGACGACGCGATCCCCATCGAGCATCACCAACCCCTGATCGCAACGCTGGAGCAGCAGCCGATCGCGCACCGGTTCGAACTCGGCCTTCACGATGCACCACTTCGGACCGACGCCGAGCTGGACCGGGGCACCGCCGTTCGCCGGGATCAGGCTCGCGACCTCGCCGATCTGCACCGCGACGCGACCATCTCGAGCGACGGCGAACCCGCGCACCGGCTTCGCCTGGTTGACCAGGAGCGTGGCCTCGCCGGTCGCGAGGTCCCACTTACGCAGCGTGCCGTCGACCGACGACGTGTACGCGAACCTGCTGTCCTTGGAGAACGCGAGGTGCGAGATCGGCATCTTGTGACCGCGCAGCGTCAGCGACTTGCCCGAGCGATCGCGCATCTCGAGCGACCAGTCCGCCGCCGGCACCAGCAGCTTCTCGCCGTCAGGGGATGGGAACCCGAGGCCGAGCCCGTTGGCATCCGCGGCCCACGAGAACAGCGGCTCGCGGTGGCCGCTCGTCAGGTTCCATCGCGCGGTCTCGGTCGTGGTCTTGGTGCGCAGCACGCTGGGTGACGTCTCGGCCTCGAGGCTCTCGATCGGCGTGCCCTCGACGAACACGCGCGCACCCGGTTGCTCGATCACCCAGACCCGAACGCTGCCATCGAGGCTGTTGCTGACGACCTGCCGCTCGTCGTTCGAGAACCGTGCGCGATAGACATCGTCGTCGTGGCCGCGCAACACCTGCGAGGTGCCGTCGGCGACGGTCCACACACGGACGGTGCTGTCGTCGCTCGCCGACAGGATGCGGCGACCATCGCGCGTCCACTGCACCGTATAGATCGCGTCGGTGTGGCCGCGGAGGTACCGCGTCGCGCGCGTCTGGAGATCGACGATCGCGATGTCGTGGAGGTCACCCGCCACCGCGACCGAGCGCCCGTCGGGGGACCACACGACCTGATTGAGCTTGGGCGCCTCGTAATCGAGCAGCTTGACCAGCTCGCCACCCGCGAACGGCACCGTCCACAGCGCGACGCCGTCGTGGAGGATCACGCGATCGCCCTGCGGCGACAGCATGATCCGCTCGATGAACTTCTGGGTCTGCGCGAGTGGACGCGTGATCGTTCCATCGACCGCCGAGATCGAGTTGGGCGAGGTGGCGACCACCCGGTGGCTCCAGTTCTGCGAGGCCACCACCATGCGGTAGCTCGAACCACTCTCGCCGAGGACCTTGCTGCCACTGCCATCGATCGCGAACTCGATCGGCGCGCCCGACTCGAAGTGCACCAGCACGCGCGAGCGATCCGCCGAGAAATGGATCGACGACACCGGGCGATCGGCGTGCCCGATCACCTGTGGATCGCGACCCCGCTCGTCGAGCGGCCACACCGTGATCTCTCCGGCCATGCCGCCGGTGACCGCGACGCTGCCGTCGGGCGACATCGCCAGCACCTCGGACGACGACTCCGAGCGACCGAGCCTGCGCTCGCCGCCGGTCGCGAGATCGTAGGCGCGCACGCTACCGTCACGCACCACCGCCACGACCTGCTTGCCGTCGGGGGTGAACGCGGCGTCGAACACCCAGTCGCTCGGGCGGAACACGTGGCGCGCGACGCCGAGGGCGATCGCCTCGTCGACCACATCGAGCACGTGCGCACGATCGGGATCGGTGAGCTCGTAGGTCTTGAGCCACGCGAGCGACGCCGTCGGATCCTTGCGCAGCGCGGTGGCCGCCTGGAGGAACACGAGATCGCGCTGCCGCTTCTCGGAGTCGCGCCGCGCATCCTCGGCGAGCTGGCTGTTGGTCTGCGCGATATTTCTCTCGGCGACCACGCGGCGGAACGATTCGACGCCGACCACGGCGAGCGCGAGCACGCAGACGATCGCCATCGCGACCACTCCGCGATGCGCCGCCACCTTCTTCCGGAGCAAGGCCCACGTCGAATACGAGTGAGCGCTGACCAGCTTGCCGGTCTGGTAGCGACGAAGATCCTCGGCGATCGCGGTCGCGTTCGCGTAGCGCGCCGACGGATCTCGCTCCATCGCCTTGCCGACGATGGTGGCGAGCTCGCTCGGCACGTGCGCCGTGGTCGAGATCGGTCGCGGCGGGCCGGCGATCACGCGCTCGAGCGTGGCCTGCGGAGTGTCGTCGTGGTGCGGTGGCGAGCCGGCGAGCAGCTCGTAGAGCACGGCGCCGATCGCGTAGACATCCGCGCGCTCGTCGACCAGCTCGCCGCGGGCCTGCTCGGGAGACATGTACGCCGGCGTGCCGACGACCTTGCCGCTCACCGTCGAGACGCCCGAGCCGGCGGCGAGCATGAGCTCCTCGGGGACCTCGGCGGGCGGGCCACCGAGGTCGCGGCGCATATCCCGTGCGAGGCCCCAATCGACGACGATCGTCTCGCCGAACTCTCCGACGATCACGTTCGACGGCTTGAGGTCGCGGTGGATCACGCCCTGGCTGTGCGCGTAACCGACGGCATCGGAGACGGCGATCACGTGTGGCAAGAGCGCCATCCGATCGCGCAGCGTGGAGCTGCCGTTGATCAGCTCCTTGAGGGTGCGCCCCTCGACGAGCTTCATCACGTAGTACGGATCGCCGCTCGGCCATCGACCGGCCTCGTGCACCGGGACGATGCCGGGATGCTCGAGGCGCGCCGTGATCAACGCTTCGCGCAAGAACCGCGCTTCGTTCGCCGCGGTGGAGCCGGTGACTGCGCGCGGCAGCAGCTCCTTGACGGCGACGGTGCGGCCGAGGCGCTTGTCGACGGCGCGGACGACGCGACCGAGCCCACCGCGCGCGTGCTCGCAGACCTGTTCGTACCGCTCGGGATCATCGGCTGCCCCCGCCGGCTGCTCGCGCTCCGGGACCGGACCCTCGGCGTCAGCGCGCGGGCTCAGCGTTTCGGTGCGATCTGGTATGGGGGGAGGAGCCATCGGCGGTCGCGGTGGGCTCAACCTGCCCTACCTTCACGAGATTCCCATCATAGAGATCTGGGCTACGCCTGCGATCGAATTCTGCTGTTTCTGACTTGTTCGCAAAGTAGAGTCCGCGCCCATGCGCATCCTGCTTGCGGTTGTCGTTGTGGCCGCCTGCTCACCAAATGATCGGGACAACCCTGCGGCAGACGGCCCGTCGCAGCCTGATACGCCGAGTCCTGATGG
>JBBQJJ010000665.1:0-3595 GCA_038325805.1 Haliangiales bacterium | reverse complement strand
GATGATGCGTTGACCTCGAGGCCCTCGGATCACGCGCCGGGCAGTCCTACGATGACGCCATGTTCACACTCGCAGCAGCCATCGCCGTGCTCGCCACCGGTTGCAGCGTCGTCTTTCCGCTTCAAGAGCCCGAGAATCCATCGGATGCAGGGTCCGACGTCCAGCTCCCCGACGTGCCCGCCGCACGTTGCCCCGATGGAAGCGATGCGACACGAACGGTGCTCCCGGCAGTCGCCGACACGATCATCAGCAGCGGGTCGGTCCAGCAGAACTTCGGGACGCTCGGGGTCGCTACGGTGTCCGCGGATCTCGGGCCGCTGGGCAGCCATGGCCTGTTTCGCTTTCAGATCGGCGACCTCGATCCGGCGTCGCTCCTCGAGCTCCGCTTGATCCTCCCCTCGGCCCTGACGTCGAATGACTGCGGGCCCAACTGTGGCTCGTGCGCCGGCATCGAGAAGCCCGGCGCGATGCACGCGTTCACCGTGAGCGACACCTGGGTCGAGAGCCAGACGACGTGGCAGCGCGCCTCGACCGCGCTCGCATGGAGTGCGCCGGGTGCGTCCGGCGCGACGGACCGCGGTCCAGAGATCTCGGAGGCTGCGGATCACGCGATCGCCGCGGACACGACCTTCCGTGCAGCTCCGACGTCGTTCGACGCCATCCTGGCGATGGTCTCGGCAAATCGCCTGTCCTTCCTGGTCGAGACGTCGAGCGCGAAGCAGGTCGTGCGGACGCGCGAGAACACCTGCGACGGTGGCGACTCGGGCGCGAGGCTCGAGGTCCTCGGCTGCTAGACGAACCGCTCCTTGACGCTTCGTAGTTGCCGCGTTATCCGTAGACAACGATGTCGAACATCGACGGAGACGATCCGAGGGAACGCACCTGAGCAGCTCGCCTGCCCCAGGTGTTGTTCCTTTTGGAACAAGGGCAGGCGATTCAGGAGCTTCCAGATGGAACGGATACGATCGACCGAGCTCGCCGCTCACGCAGGCAAGCAAGTCAAAGTCATGGGTTGGCTGCACTCGCTGCGCCGCCTCGGTGCAGTCAACTTCGTCGTGCTGCGCGACGGCTGGGGCCTCGTGCAAGCCGTGCTTGTCGAGCACCGGATGGCCGCGCTCGAGAACATCCTCCCCGAGTCGGTGATCGAGCTCGAGGGTACCGTGGTCACTGACCCGCAGCTCGAGCTCCATGGAGTCACCGCGCGCGTGATTACACCGGTCACCGAGTTCACCCCGGTGCAGCTCGGCAAGAAGCAACTCAACGTGCCGCTCGCGAGCCTGCTCGAGCACGCGGTTGTCGCAAATCGACATCCCGCGCGCCGCGCGATCTTCCGGATCGCCGCTGCTGCGATGCGTGGGTTTCGTCGTGCCCTCGACGAGCGGGGCTTCACCGAGATCCAGTCACCAAAGCTCGTGCAGACCGCCACCGAAGGCGGGTCCAACACGTTTGCCGTCTCGTACTTCGATCGCGCCGCGTATCTCGCGCAGAGCCCACAGCTCTACAAGCAGATCATGGTGGGCGTGTTCGAGCGCGTCTACGAAGTGGGGCCGGTGTTCCGCGCCGAGCCGCACGACACCGCGCGCCACATCAATCAGTACACCAGCCTCGACGTCGAGCTCGGTTTCATCGAGTCGCACACCGACGTGATGGCGGTACTGGTCGAGGTGCTGCGCGTGATGTTCGCCGAGGTCGCGACGTGCACCGCCGAGCTCGCGCTGCTCGGTGCCAAGCTCCCCGTGATCCCCCTGACTGTTCCCGCGATGCACTTCACCGAGGCGCAACCCTTGCCCGAGCCTGACCTCTCCCCCGAGGACGAGCGGCGAGTCGGTGCATGGGCGCAGCAGGAGCATGGCAGTGACTTCGTCTTCGTCGTCGGCTACCCGATGACGAAGCGACCGTTCTACACGCACCCGGATCCCGAGCGACCGGCGCATTCGCGCTCGTTCGACCTGCTGTTCCGCGGCACCGAGCTCGTCACCGGTGGGCAACGGCTGCATCGGCACGCCGACTACCTCGAGGCACTCGAGGCGCGCGGGATGTCGCGCGAGCCGATCGAGGCGTACCTGACGGCGTTCGCGAACGGGATGCCGCCGCATGGTGGCTTCGCGATCGGGCTCGAGCGTCTGCTCATGCAGCTACTCGGCTTGCCGAACATCCGGCTAGCCGTGCTGTTCCCGCGCGACCTCACCCGCCTCTCGCCCTGACCAAAGCGCGCCCCAAGCGAGCTCGAGGATCAGGTGAGTTCGGTTTAACCCCGCCTGCGTCGATCCTTCGACCAGGCGAAAATGAGGGGGAACGGGGTGCCTCGTCCTCGAGCCGGGGACCCCGAAGACAATCGACCGGGTGAGCGCGATCGCGCGAACTCCTACGTCCAGAGCTCAGCCTGGAGGCGAAGCCGGAAGATCGAGGTCAACCGAGGTGAGCTCTGGGGTTAGAAGGGTCAGGCGAGGGACGGGAGGAGCGCCGCAAGTCGCGAGCGCCACTCGACCGAGTACCACCTGGTCGAGAAGCAGCGCTGCAGCACCTCGATCATGATCGAGACTGCCGTCGACGCACCCGGCGACGCACCGAGCAGTGCTGCGACGCTGCCATCCGCGCTGGTCACCACCTCGGTGCCGAACTTCAGGCTGCCCCCACCCTTGCCGTCGTTCTTGATGATCTGCACGCGCAGGCCGGCGATCTCGACGTGCCAGTCGTCGTCGTTGGCGCTCGGGCAGTACTTGCGCAGCTTGTCGACGCGTTCCTCGACGGACAGCATCGCCTGACCGACGAGGTAGCGCGTCAGATCGAAGTTCTCGATCCCGGCGGTCAGCATCGTGCGGATGTTGTGGATGCCGATCGAGCGCAGGAGATCGAACGCGGAGCCTTCCTTGAGAAACCTCGTCGTGATGCCCGCGTACGGTCCGAACAACAGCTCCTGCTCGCCGTGGATCCACCGCGTATCGAGATGCGGCACGGACATCGGCGGCGCGCCGGTCTCCGCCATGCCGTAGACCTTCGCGTGATGGCGAGCGATGACCTCGCGCTTGGTGCACCTCAACCACTGCCCGCTGACCGGAAACGCGCCGTAGCCCTTCGCCTCCGGGATCCCGGTCTGTTCGAGCAGCGACAACGAGTAGCCGCCAGCGCCGATGAACACGAACCTCGCGCGTACGGTGCGGCTCCCGCCGTTCAGATCGCGAACCTCGAGCTGCCAGCCGTCACCGTCGCGGTGGATCTCCTCCACCTGGTGACTGAGGTGCAGCTCGACACCTCGTGCGGTCAACGAATCGAACATCGATCGCGCGAGCGCGCCGAAGTTGACGTCCGTCCCACGGGTCATCCGCGTCGCCGCGACGGGTGCGTCCGCACGCCCTTCCATCAGCAGCGGGATCCACTCCGCGATCTGCACACGATCCTCGGTGTACTCGATGTCGCCAAACAACGGCGACTCCGCGAGCCCGCGTGCGCGCGTTCGCAGGAACGCGACGTCCCCTCCCTCGACGAAACTGAGATGCGGCACCTGCCGGATGAACGACGGCGTCTCGGGGACGTCCCCACTCCTGACCAGCGATCGCCAGAGCTCGAGGCTGAGCCCGAACTGTGCCGCGATCCG
>JBBQJJ010000664.1:0-3607 GCA_038325805.1 Haliangiales bacterium | reverse complement strand
CTTCTATCCGGAGATCGACGCACCGACGAAGATCAGCCGGCTCGCGAAGCACGCGAACATCGAGCACTGCACCGTCGAGCTGCTGCTCGGGCCGGTCGATCCGCCGGGCATGCGGATGCTCGTCGAGCTGCCCTGATTACTACGTTCACCTCGACGCCCGGTGAGACGTTCACTCAGGCGTGGCGACTCAGAGCTCGTCGCGGTCCAGGTAATCCTTCGGTGGTGGGAGACGATCGAAGTCAGCGATCCCGCAATCGAAGCTGGTGAGCTGCTGGCCGAGCTTCGAGCTCACGAGGTGCTTGATCGCCGGGTTGCTGAACGCGCCGCCCACGTGGGGCAACGTGATCGAGACGAGCTTCGGGAGGTCGAGTGCGGCGATGGCCTTGAGCCCGGCGTCGTCGACACGCGCCTCGGAGAGATCGAGCACGAGCAAGGAAGGTGGCGGATGCGCACCGATCAACTGCGCGATCTTCGACAGTGGTGTCGAGCTCGGCGTGATCTCGAGCGTGTGCAGGTGTTCGGCGCGTGGCAGGAGATGTGGTAGCGGCTGGTCGTTGCACGCCAGCACGCGGACCGAGCGCATCCAGCTCGCCTTGCCGAGGCGCTCGAATGACGTCGACTTGACGTTCGCGAGGCGCAGCACCTTGAGCTCGCGCAGCGCCCTCGCTTCTGCGAGGTGGTGCGCGGCCTCGGGATCGAGATCGTTGTCGGAGATGTCGAGCTCCTCGAGCGTGCCGGCGGGACCCGACTTGAACGCGCCGAGCGAATCGTCCATGTCCCAGTCGCTGTCCTTGATCCCGCGGATCGCCAGCTTCTTGAGGGCCTTGCTGTTCTGCGTCGCCAGCAACATCAGCAGGCCCTGCGCGCCGAGCTTCGCGCCGCTGAGATCGAGGGTGTGGATTCGCGCGAACACCGGCCATGCGGCCAGCTCGAGGATGCTCTTGCTGGTGACCGGCGGAGTCGAGTAGTGGCGTCCGCTGCCAAAGCCGCCGCCCTCGTCCTCCCCGACCGAGAGAACGAGCTCGACCAGCGCGGGCAGGGTGGTCGCCGCGGCCAGCTTGGAGACCCCGGCGTTACCGAGAAGGTGGAGCGGGATCCGCAGCGCCTGGAGCTTGCGCAGATGGGTGGACTTGAGGAGATGCGGCAACCCGGTACGCATCAACGAGTCGACGAAGTCGAGCGTCTTCAGCGTCGACAGCAGGGGGCAGCTCGCCAGCCACTTGAGAGCCTCCGGAGCCATCACCGTGCCGGTCAGCACCAGCTCGTCGATGCCGTCGATCTTCGGCAGCTTCGGCAACTTCGGCAGGTTCGCGCCGTGCGGCCAGCCCATGGCGAGGCTGTGGACCGGGCTTGCCTTACGCACCTCGTCGAGCTGATTCAACGCGGCGAGGCCGTTCACTCCGACGCTACCCACGAAGCCGCGCGAGAACCCTCCCCACCTCACGCCGTCGAGAGGCGGCAGCGTCGAGCGCCACTTGAGGCCGTGCTTGTCGAGCGCCACGCGCTCCTGCAACTCGAGCGTGACCGCCTGCGCCTCCCACGCCGGCAACGACGCGCGACGGATCTGATCACGGATGAAGTTCGCGCGATCCAGGTCGCCCTCTTGTTCGAGGTGGTCGGCGTAGACGAGCCTCGGTGGATCCGCGGCGGGGTCTTTGAGGATCTCGTGGAGGAGCGCGTCGTCGTGCTTGGTCATGACTGTCTCGCAAACGGTGAGAGATGAGCGCGGACTTCCGAGACGACAGCGTCGAGATCCGGGACCGACGGATGCTTCGCGACATAGCGTGACCACCGCATCGCCGTCGCGGGATCGCGCCACCACGGCGCGGCGAGGACATCCCCTCGAGTGAACCGTTCGATCGCCTCGCCGAGCGTGTGGCTCGCGGGAAACCGCCGCAGCAGGTGCCACAGATCCGCGAGGTCCTTGGTGCGCCACGATCGCGGGCCGAGCTCGCCGAGCACGTTCAGCTTGGTCGCGATCACCATCTCGTGCGGACACATCCACACCTGCGACACGCGGCGTGCGAGCGGCCAGACCTCGAGCTCGAAGGTCAGGTCCGCGGTGAGCTCGCCCGCGTTGCTTCGAGCGAACAGCTGGAGTCCCGGCTTCGGACTTCCCACATACGAATCGACGCGAAACTCCTCGTCGAAGATCACGCCGTCATTCGCGGGCAACGCGAGGATCTCGCCGAGTCGCGAGGTCAGATCGCGAACGCGGTAGGGCAGGCGGCACACGAGGTCGACATCGCGCGCCACGCGGCCGGGTACCCACGAGCGGATCGCCATCCCGCCGCGCACGGCATACGCATCGGCATCGCGCGCGCGTGCGAAGCGTCGCAGTAGAGCCTCGAGCAAGCGCCCGTGCATGCCGGAGGACAGTAACGCACTCGTGGACCAGATCGTGTCCGAACACCGGACGTGCCGACTGTCGTGGTTGTCAGAACGCAAAAGCAAACCGGCGGCTCGCAAGGTGACGAGCCGCCGGTCTTCGTTACGCCTGTTCGCCGAGGTAGCCGATGCGGAACACCAGCTCCGGCGCACGTTTCCTCGTGATCTCGGCAGCCACCTCCTCGCGAAGCTCGTCCATCACGCCATGCACGCTAGCGAGCGCGGCGTCGGGATCGAGATCAGTGCGAGTAGGGACCAACGTGACGAGGAGACGTGCCGCAGTCGGCGCTGGCGTCACCGACGCGAGCGCGAGATGGTCGATCGAGGGATCGTCGATCTCTGCGAGCGCGAGGGACAACGCATCGAACACCTGTCGACACAGCTGCAGATCCTTGTGATGGCGTCTGCCACCACGACGTTCGAGTTTCATATCGCTCCAACGGCGCGGCGAACCGCACCGGTATCAGTACCCAGTGATCACAGAACGGCTGCGGTGACCCGCGCCGAAGCGACTACGCGCTCAGGCGCGGATGGGATGAAGGAGCGACATGACGAATCTCCCTGCTCGAGGGAGGGCAAACTTAGCAACTCGATCGAATCGCACAAGGCTTGTTTTACAAGTCAGCGGAACAACAGTGCCCAGGCGTGCAAGGGTGGAGTCATGAAGCTCGGCCGCGTGCTCCACGTTCAGTTCATGATTCCCGCGGGATGCGAGGACGAAGCCCGCGCGTTCTATTGTGATTTGCTCGGGCTACGCGAGGTCGAGAAGCCGGAGATCCTGCGGAGGCGCGGCGGCCTGTGGCTGGAGCACGAGGACTTCCAGCTCCACGTCGGCGCCGAGGCGAGCTTCGATCGAATGAAGCAACGCCGCGAGCACGTCGCCTTCCAGGTCGCTGACCTCGAGGCGGCGCGGCTGGAGCTTGCTGCGGCAGGTGTAGCGATCGTCCAAGGCGATCAGCTGCCCGCGTTCGTACGCTTCGAATTTCGTGATCCGTTCGGGAACCGGATCGAGCTGCTGCAGGCTGATCCAGCTCACCTCCGTTGACCGCGACGTTTCCGGCGTCGCCGCCGGCGTGAGCTTAGGGATCAGGAGCTCACGCGATTGCTCGAGTGATCGCCACGCGTTCCCTCGCGTTAACCCGCGTTAACCCCAGAGACCAGCGGGCCGGCGGCCGGCCACCACCTTGAACGAAAATGAGTTCGCATAGACCGCGAACTC
>JBBQJJ010000663.1:0-3618 GCA_038325805.1 Haliangiales bacterium | reverse complement strand
GCCACTTCTGCCGGACCAGCTTCTCCGCGTCATACGACGACCGCACCCCGGACGTAGATCACGCCGTCGCAGTGCTTGTCGATCGTCCGCGATCCATTTCGAAATGGAATTCGATCGACTCGCTCATTCGGGGCCCCTTAGTGCTGTCGAAGCATGTCTCCAGAGTTCATGCGCGATCGAAAGCGTTGGCGTGTTGACTCAGAGACTCGCACAACAGCCCGATGTGGAGAGGGTGATATCCACGCAGACGCATTGGCAAGAATGGGGTAATAGCCAGTCTGCAAGAAGCATCATAGAAAGATCCATGAGCTCTGTGCCATTCTTGAAGAGCTACTACTTAACTGAAAGCGGGCTGATTCTTCAGGCGCAATGGGGCGCTGTCCACGCACACCAGACAGCGCTCGATAGAGGTGACAATACAAAGGCTCCAAGGCTTCCACGAAAGTACTCGCAGAAGGATTATCTTGCGCCTGAGTATTGGCAGGCTCGCGGTGGCCTAGATGTTCCGCTGGAGCCGCTCATCTCCTATCCGGGCTGCGAGTCCGATCAAGACGGCGAGCCGGTCTACGGCTGGGCCGGCTGGGATCACCTGCAACGCGCACAAGCCCTCGCCGCGCTCTACCTGAAGCGCCGGGACGGCGAGGGCTGGACCGCCGAGCGGCTGACACCGATGCTTGCTGGGGTGCTCGAGCTGATCCCGTGGGTCAAGCAGTGGCACAACGAGCCATCCGCGGAGTTCAACGACCTGCGGATGGGCGAGTACTTCGAGCAGTTCCTCGACGGCGAGTGTCGCCAGCACGGCCTGACCCACGACGACCTGCGCGCGTGGCGACCTGAGAAGAAACGCGCGAAGGCCAAGGCGGCGAAGGCGGCGAAGGCCCCGAAGGAAAAGAAGCCCGCGAAGGCCGACGACGAGCAAACCGAGCCGGCACTTAAGAAGCCGCGCGCCCGGAAGGCGAAGGCGCCGGCCGCCGAGCCCGCCGATCACACCGACGTGGAGAGCTAGATGGCGCGTTCTTCCAAGAAAGCCAAGCCCAAGGCGCGCAAGCCGCGTGCGAAGCGTGCGTCGCGACGCGATCCCGAGCTCGAGCAGATGCAGGATGCGGCGGTCGACATGATCGAGATCATGAGCTGCCCCGTGCTCGTCGCCGAGGATCAAGCCGAACGTGCGGTGGAAGCGATGAGCGACGCGGTGCTGGCCCGCGACCTCGCGGTGTTCGCCGAGCGTTTGCACTCCGACCACCCGGTCGCGCCATTGCTCGCCGAGCTCGCGCTCACGCTCGAACGCCACGCCGGCGAGCTCGCCTCGCTGATCGATCGCCTGATCCCGCTCACCAACCACGAGCTTTCGCACGACCACCTCGAGCTCGATGACGATGCGGTCCGGGTGCTCTTGCACGTGATGTTCGACGACCCGAACGAGGAAGCGAGCGCGGAATGACGGCGACCACGATCCGCGAGCTGTTCGACATTCCCGACCAGATCCGCAAGGGCGACTTCGTCCACAAGCTCAACGAGGGCATCGCGAACCCGCGCGAGACCGCGCAGACCTATGTCGTCACGCCGGGGTTGACCGAGGCCTTCGATCAGGCGCTCGGCCTGATCGGCAGCGCGCTCCGCGACGGCCGCAGCCAGGCGGCGTACCTGCACGGCAGCTTCGGCTCCGGCAAGTCGCACTTCATGGCGATGCTGTCGCTGCTGGTCGCCGGCCACGAAGATGCGTGGCGGTTGCCCGAGCTCCACGCGCTGCGCGCGAAACACGGATTCGTCGGAACCAAGAACCTGCTCGAACTCCAGTTTCACATGATCGGCCAGAGCTCGCTCGAAGGCGCGATCTTTGCCGGCTACCTCGCACACTTGAAGGCGCACCACCCCGATGCGCCGCTGCCGGGGCTGTTCGCCGACGAGAGCCTGTTCGACAACGCCGCGCGGATGCGCAAGACGCTCGGCGACGAGGCGTTCTTCGCGCCGATGAATCAGGGCAGCCGGGCGGCGGTCGGGTGGGGCGACGTCGGCGATCGCTGGGATGGCGATCGCTTCGAGGCCGCGATGCGGTCGATCGATCCCGACGTCCGCGCGGCCCTGTTCACGGCGCTGGTGCAGAGCCACTTCCAGGGCTGGGAGCAGGCGTCGCGACAGTTCGTCGATCTCGATGGAGGGCTCGCGACGATGGCGCGCCACGCGGCGAAGCTCGGCTACCACGGCGTGATCTTGTTTCTCGACGAGCTGATCCTGTGGCTGTCGGGCCGCGCGTCCGACGTCGGCTGGCTTCACCGCGAGGTCGAGAAGATGATCAAGCTGGTCGAGGCGTCGAACATGCACCGCGAGATCCCGCTGGTGTCGTTCATCGCGCGCCAGCGCAACCTCGCGCAGATGGTGGGCGAGGACTACGCGGGGATCGAGAACCAGCGGTTGTTCGATTCGCTCAAGCACTGGGAGGGGCGCTACGGCGAGCTCAAGCTCGAGGACAACAACCTCCCGGCGATCGTCGAGCGGCGCATCCTCAAGCCGAAGAACGAGGCCGCGAAGACCACGCTCAAGGCGGCGTTCGAGACCATGCGGCGGACCGCCGGCAGCGCGTGGAACACGCTGCTCGCGCACGAAGATCAGACCGCGTTCGAGAAGCTGTATCCGTTCTCGCCGGCGCTCGTCGATTGCCTCGTCGCGTTGTCGAACTCGCTACAGCGGCAGCGCACGGCGATCAAGCTGCTGATGGAGCTGCTCGTCGAGCACACCGGCGATCTCGTGGTCGGCGAGGTGGTGCGCGTCGGCGATCTGTTCGACGTTCTGGCATCGGGGCAGGTTTCAGCCGACGGCATCATGAAGAGCCGGTTCGAGGCCGCGAAGCAGATCTACAAGTATCAATTTCTGCCGCTGATCCAGCGGACGAACGGCACGACGGAAGCGGCACGGTGCCAGCGCGAGCGTCCCGAGCATCCGACGAGGATCGGCTGCTCGGGATGTCCCGAGCGGGCGTGTCGATCGGACAACCGGATGGTGAAGACGCTGCTGATCGCGTCGCTGGTTCCGGAAGTCGATGTCGTGAAGGATCTGACGGCCAGCAAGCTGGTGCAGCTCAACCACGGCTCGCTCAAGGTGCCGCTGCCGGGCACCGAGGCGACGCTGGTGGCGCAGAAGCTTCGCACCTGGGCCGCCGAGATCGGCCAGCTCCAGGTCGGCGCCGAGAACGATCCGCGGGTGCGGCTCCGGCTCGAGGGCGTGGACCTCGGTCCGATCCTCGAGCGCGCGCGCAGCGCGGATTCGGTGGGTGCGCGGCAACGCGTGCTGCGCGATCTGGTGTTCGGCGCGCTCGGGCTCGAGAAGGTGCTCGATACCGGTAAGCCCCACGCGATCGAGTGGCGCGGCACCTCGCGCACCGGCCAGGTGGTGTTCGGCAACGTCCGGACGATGAACCCGGAGCACCTGCGATGCAGCGACGACGAGGACTGGCGACTGGTCGTCGACTATCCGTTCGACGACGCGCAGTTCTCGCCCAACGACGATCTCGCCGCGCTGGAGCGGTTCGGCGAGACCGGGACGGGGAGCTGGACGCTGGTGTGGCTGCCGAGCTTTCTGTCGGCCGCGATGGAGAAGCTGCTCGGCGAGCTCGTGATTCTC
>JBBQJJ010000662.1:0-3619 GCA_038325805.1 Haliangiales bacterium | reverse complement strand
CGTCCGTGTCGATTCGATTCCGACTGCAAAGAGCCTGCTAAGTGTTCATCGCCACATGCTCACGATGAGCAAATGAGATGTGTCGTTCATTGCACGAGCGATGCTGAGTGTCCGCGGGGGTTTTTGTGCCGTTGCTCGGATCGGAAGCTCTGCGGAGCGCGTACTGACAGCGTTGCCGAGAATACCTGTTTTGCCCCCGGTGGTAGTCGTCGCACTTTGGAAAACAAACTGAAGGAGCAGGGACTGCCACTACCTCCAAGGCCCAGTCCGCTGAACGACTGATCTACCGTAACCGTCCGGCCATCGATCCCTGCCATCGGCGTGCATCCTAGGAGATCTTACTCGCACTCTAACTTTGAGAAGTGAATGCGAGTTCGTTGGTCTGAGCATGAAGCCCGCAGCGCCATCAGCGCATGGCGCAAAAGCGGATTGTCGGTCGAGAATTTGTATCCGATGCACGGAGACCGTCTGTTGTAGCGTAGCGCCCGGTGCGACAGTCGGCGCGTGAACGCAACCACGTCAGTTCGCCGGCACTTGCTCTTCGGGGGACGGCACGTTGATCTCACCCACCTCGGCGGCGAGTTCAGCCGCGTCGAGGCGAGCGCGGGTGCGCGCCCAGTGCTTCGGGGCAAGCTCGAGCATCCGCTCACGTGGCCAGAACGCAAGGACACGCGTGATGTCGCGTACGTAGAGTTCGGGGTCGATGCCGTGGAGCTTGGCGGAAGCAACGAGCGTCATGAGGTTTGCTGCGGCCTCGGCGTGGTCATCGCTGCCGCAAAAAAGCCAAGCCTTACGTCCGACGGCAAGTCGAAGCTCATTCTGCCCATGTCGCATTTCGCGCGGAGGTCCACTATCGCTGGCACCCCGCACACGGCAGCACGATTGATGTTCATTACCGCGAGAAGCGCGGCGGTGAGGAGGTCTTCGTCTGCACGCTCGAGGACGCCGGCGCCGCGGTCGTCGTCCCGGCGTGGATGTTCGATCGGGCGTTCTGCTCACGCCTGACCGTCGGCCCACGCTGCGCGTCGATCGACGCGCTCCGTGATGTCGGATCCATCCTCGCCGAGTTCCGGAGAGCGAAACCGAGCGGGGCTTCTGGCACCGTGGCGTCGGAGGGATCCGATGGAGAAACGACCGCGCGTACGCGACCGACCGACAAGCCCGACCTTGCAGATGGGGCTCGCCTTCCCGACGAGGGAGAAGAGCTTGGATCCGAAGACTCGAACGGAGGTCGTCGCCCTCCTCGGCCGTCTTCTGCTCCAAGCCGCAAGCCGCGGCACCGAAGGCGAGGTGCGCGATGACGCTCCGTGAGCTTCCGAAGGACGTGCTCAACCGCGCGGCCATCGTTTACGTCCGGCAGTCGACCGGCGCACAGGTTCAAGAGAATCTCGAGAGTCAACGGCGCCAGTACGAGCTCGTCGATCTCGCCCACCGGTATGGCTTTCGAGATGTCGCAGTCATCGACGCCGATCTCGGTCGCTCGGCGAGCGGCACGATGGATCGTCCAGGCTTCCGCGATCTCGTCGGTCGGATCTGCGAAGGCACAGTGGGGGCAGTGTTCTGTCTGGAGGCGTCGCGACTCGCGCGCAACGGGCGCGACTGGCACCACTTGCTCGAGCTGTGCGGCCTCGTGGGTGCCTTCGTCGTCGACGGTGATGGTGTTCACAATCCGGCGCTGCCGAACGACCGCCTCCTCTTGGGATTGAAGGGGACGATGAGCGAGTTCGAGCTGTCGCTGATCCGCAAACGGCTGGTCGACGCGGCCGTCGCGAAGGCTAAGCGTGGTGAGCTGCGGATCGGCGTTCCCGTTGGCTACCTTTGGTCTCGCGACGACGGGCTGATGATGGACCCCGACCGCAGGATCCAGGATGCGATCCGCACGGTCTTCCGATTGTTCGAGCGCCTCGGCAGTGCGACGCAGGTCCTCCTTCACATGCGTCGAGAAGGCATACTGTTTCCGCGGCCCGCCGACGGGAAGTCGACAGCGCAGCTCAACTGGCGACAGCCGGTGTATCGGAACGTGATCTCCGTCCTGCAGAACCCCTTCTACGCAGGCGCCTATGCGTACGGGAAGGCTCGCGTGCAGACCGAGCTCGTCGCGGGCTCGTTGCGGAAGGTGTACGGCAGAACGCGGCCGATGGAGCAGTGGACAGTGCTCACGCGCGATCACCACGAAGCGTTCGTCTCGTGGGATACGTTCGAGCGCAACCGAGCTCGCCTTTCGCGGAACTCCTTCTCTCAGCCTGCGGGCAACTCCAAGTCTGCTCGCGGCGGCAAGGGTCTGCTCGCCGGCTTGCTTCGCTGCCGTCGCTGCGGGCGCATGCTGTCCGTCGCGTACACCGGCCACTACGCAAAGCCCCGCTACTCCTGCCGTCGCGGTCGGCAGATGCATGGCATCGAGCCCTGCATCTCCTTCGGCGCATGCCGTCCCGACGAAGTCGTTGGCGCTGAGATTCTACTTGTCGTTGAACCACTCGCCGTGGAAGCTGCCCTTATGGCGGAACGCGAGGCGATCACGCAGATCGACGAGCACCGCGGTGCTCTCGAGCTCGAACGCCAGCAGGCCGAATACGACGTCAAGCTCGCGCGGCGCCGTTACGAGCGTGTCGATCCGGACAACCGCCTCGTCGCCGCCGAGCTCGAGGCGCGCTGGAACGCGGCCATGACGCGCTTGAAGGAATGCGAGGCGCGATTGCTCGCGGGCACGGCGTCGAAGCCGGCGACCGTCGACCGAGACACGCTCCTCCTGCTCGCCACCGATCTGGAGGCCGTCTGGACATCTTCGTCGTCCGACATGCGGACGAGGCAGCGTCTTGTCCGCGCACTCATCGAGGAGATCATCGTGGACGTGGACGACGCGACGCGTGAGCTCGTCCTCGTGATCCACTGGCGCGGCGGCCAACATTCCGAGGTGCGCGTTCGCAAGCCGCGGCCGGGCGAGCACATGATGAAGAACCCGGTCGAGGTCGACGAAGTCATCCGACAAATGGGCGCCCGCTGGTCCGACGAGCACATCGCGGCGACGTTGAATCGCATGGGATCGAAGACTCCCTTCGGCCATACGTGGAGCGCGAAGCGCGTCGGAGACTATCGCCGCACCAAAGGCATTCCGGGTTACGAGTCCGCCATCAAGGATGGCAAGTGCCTGACGATGGTCGAGGCCGCGGAGAAAACGGGCGTGAGCTGCCACGCGATCCGTGTCCTGATTCAGAAGAAGATCTTGCCCGCGAAGCAATATGTCTTCGATGCTCCCTGGCAGATCCTCGCCGCCGATCTCGAGCGACCGGAGGTGCAGGAAGCGCTATGCGGCCGCCGCCAGCGCGCCGGGCGCCCGTCTCGAATTTCGCGTGACGAACGGACGCTCAAGATTCCGGGTACTTGAACAAGGGGTGCACAATGAACGCCAACGGCGACAGCGCGCAGCGCTCTTTCGCTGCGGTTGTTGTCCATGGCGAGTCGGCTATCAGCGACAAACGCTTCGAGAGGGCCGCGTTGGCGTACAACATACCCGAGCGCGGTCGACAGCAACCCGCGTGTGTGTCGCGCGGCCTCGTACTCGGCGCTCGCCCAGGCAAAGAACTGCTCGAGATGCACGGCAAGGTGCGTCTTGCGCAGCCGG
>JBBQJJ010000661.1:0-3635 GCA_038325805.1 Haliangiales bacterium | reverse complement strand
ATTTTTTGGGTTTTAATCTCCAGGAGGCGCAGGTCACCGCGTGCATCTCGCATCCGGGCATCGTCTGCGTGTTCGACGCGGGCGAGCTCGACGATCTTACCTTCGCGCCAGGCGCTGCACACCTCGGCAGAGCCGAGGCGCGCCGCGGCACCGCATACATCGCGATGGAGTTGCTGGCGGGTGAATCGCTGCACGCCCGCCTCGTGCGTCGTGGTCCGATGTCCTCCGACAAGGTTCGCGAGATCGGTCGCCAGGCGGCCTCGGCGCTCGAAGCCGCGCACCACGCTGGCATCATCCATCGCGATCTCAAGCCGGAGAACATCTTCCTCGTCCCCGATCCCGCGGCGATCGACGGCGAGCGTATCAAGGTGCTCGACTTCGGGCTCGCGAAGCCGACGCTCACCGCCTCGGTCAAGACGCAGGCTGCGACGGTGTTCGGAACGCCCGCGTACATGTCTCCCGAGCAGTGCGAATCGACGCGCGACATCGACTCGCGCTCCGACATCTACGCGCTCGGCTGCGTGCTGTTCCAGCTGATCACGGGAAAGATGGTGTTCGAAGGCACGCTGCGCGAGCTGGTGATGCAGCACCGCTCGTCGACGCCGCGGTCGATTCGCTCGATTATCGGAGACGTCCCCGATGCGGATCCCGCACTCGATGCGCTGATCATGGCGATGCTCGCGAAGGATCCGGCGCGCCGCCCACAGACGATGGGCGACGTCGTGCGCGCCCTCGTTCCCCAGGCTTCGGAGACCGAGAAGACTCGCGATATGCCGGCGATCTCGCGCGATGTCCGCGGTGTCAAGACGTTCGGTGTCGCGCTGATGGCGATGCTCGCGAGCGCGGGCGCCGTGTTGTCGGTGGTCTGAACACTCGCTCGAACCCGAACACGCCGGAGTCAGTCGATCGTGACGGTCGCACCGGCGCTGCGGCCAAACGTCTCGGGCGAGTACATCTCTTCTGCCTTCGCAGGTGCCGCGGCGAACGTGCCCGGCGTGGTCGCGCGGACGGTGTAGACGAACCGGCGGCTGCCTTCGGCGAACGACATCGCAAAGCCCTCGCTGCGGTTGTCGCGGAGGTTGACGTGATCCCAGCTCGAGGTCTCGGTGGTCGCGGCCTCCGACGTCGCGAGCCGGGTGTTCACCGGCTCGAATCCGGCGGGTAGTGGATCGACGAGCGCGACGGCGTGCCGCTGCGACGTCGTGATCACCTCGAGCGTGACGACCACGAGCGAGCCCAGCTTGACCTTGTAGTTGCCATCGGCGCCACGGACGACATCCGACGGACGATCCGCCGCTTGGTAGCTGCGGCGGACCACAAAGCCGGCATCGAGGGATGGGAGATCGAGCCTCGCGGGCGCGTACTGGATGCCGACGCGGTAGTAGAGGCGGCCCGGGCCGGTCTTCGAGACGGCGAGCGTGTGCGCAGCGCCAGGCAGTTGCGTCCACGGCACTCGCACGGTCGCGCGGGCGTCGCGCTTCGCGAAGCCGTGCTCGGCGTAACCGACGGTTCCGACCCACAGCTTCCCGGTGAAGTCAGGTGCGGTCTTCTCGTAGGTGTCGAAGTAGCGCCGCATGGCCTGGAGCACGACGAGGTTCTCCTGCGTCGACATCCAGCGACCGCGCTTGCGACCGTCGAGCAGGCCTCGCGCGAGCTTCGGGATCAGCGTGTGTTGCGGCGCCTCGCGGATCAATGCAGCGAGGACGAGCGCCGTGGTCTTCGGTGCCGAGACCAGGAGCAGTCGCTCGTCCAAGCCGTAGGCCGTGGTGATCGTCGCCGTGCTCGCATCCTCGCGAGCCGCGGAGAGCAGCTGCGTCAGGAGCTGCTTTCGAACGGCTGCGGCGGCCGGTCGGGTTGCGATGACCGCGAGCACGCGCGCCTTCGCATCGATCGGATAGTTGCCGAGCTTGGTCGCGACGGCATGGAGGCGCAACGCGAGGGACAGGGCAGGGCGCTGCCCGAGCGTGCCGAGCGTGACGAGCTCCGCGGCCGCGAGCGACATCGTCGACGAGGCGAGCATGGTGTCTGCCGAGTTCGAGAGCCTCAACCTTGGCGGAGTCGCGGCGAAGCGTTCGAGCTTCGCGATTCGTTCGACGTTGGCCTTCGTCAGATCCGCGATCGCGGTGTCGATCCACGTCCCCTTCGCGCCGGATGCGATCAGCGCGGCGATCACCTGTTGCGTGACGAACGGGTCAACCGCGGTGCGAGAGAAGTAGCCCCATCCGCCGGGTCGATGATCGCGCTCGAGCGCGCGGAGATCGCGAGCGCGCTGGGCATCGATCTCGGCGCGCGACGGTCGATCCGGTGCGGCGAAGCCATCGAGCACGTCGACGAGCGCCGCGTTCGCCAGCACGCGTGACGACCGCTGCTCGGCGCACTCGAACGGATACTCCTGGAGGTACCAGAACGCGTCGAGCAACGACGAGATCTGCGACGCGAACAGGTCGGTCTCGACCCCGCCGACATCGGGGATGATGGCTCCGGGCACGGCGAGTTGCTCGAACGCCGGTTGAGCGCCGTCGACCACGCCGTACGTCGCGAAGGATTCCGTCGTCGCTGGGACATAGATCGGGAGGTCGATCTGGGAGGCGTCGAAGAGCTCACCGGACTGCGCGACCGTCTGGATCGTCGCGCGACCGCGAGCCTGGGCGCGGAACTCGAAGCGCAGCTCGGCCCGCTGCCCGGCGGGCACGGTGACGCGCTTGCCGGCGGGACCACTCGAGATCAAGTTCGCCGCGCGCACGCCGACGTCGATCGTGCGCGGCGCGCGATCGAGGTTCTGCACCACCACCGGCAGCGAGAATCGATCGCCGACGGAGAGAAACCGCGGCGCGGTCGCGCGCACGTTGAGAGGGCGCTGCGTCGCGATCGTGCTCTCGGCCTTACCGAAGTTGCGCGTCGAGGCGGTCGCGAGCGCGACGATCCGAAACCGCGTCAGGCTATCCGGCATGGTCACCGTCACCATCGCGCGACCATGCGCGTCGGTGGAGAGCTTCGGCGACCAGACGGCCGTGGCGCGAAAGTCTCGGCGCGTCGCCGTCATGTTCGCCGAACCGATCCGGACGCTCGGCACCGAGCTGGTTCGCCCGCTCATCCCACCGCGACCGCCGCCGATGCCGTAGCCGCTTCCGGTGCCGCTCCCGAGGCCGACGCGCACGAAGCCCGGTGACTTCGTGACCTCGTCACCGGCGTCGACGATCTGATCCAGCGTGGTCCACGCCGTGGTGGCAGCCTCGACGTCGAAGTAGAACGGCAGCAGCGGATCGGCGTGGTGCTTGTCGCTGACGGCGAGCACCGCCTCGTCGACAGCGAGCAGCGCGACCTCGGCACCGGCGACCGGCTTGCCTCGATGCTTGACCGTGACCTCGAACGACGCGCGCTCGCCCGGGCCGACGGTGGGCTTGGTCGGACGTGTGATCACGGCGAGCCGGCCGTGCTCGGGATCGAGCTTGAGCTCGACGGCGGCAGATGTTCGCTCCGGGAGGTCGCTGTTCGGTCGCTTGCTGGTGCGATCGACGATGACGTGGACGTTGCGGATGAACGACGGGTCGATCGGCAGCTCGAAGGTCGTGGTCTCTTTGGCGAGCTCGATCTGGCGCTGGGCGACCACCCCTTGCCGCGCGACCGTGACCACC
>JBBQJJ010000660.1:0-3640 GCA_038325805.1 Haliangiales bacterium | reverse complement strand
AGATCGAGGCGATCGAGACCGAGAACGCGAGCTACCAGGATCAGGTGCTGCGCGCGTACCAGAAGATCAAGCAGGACGACGCGATGAAAGCGCGAGCGAAGAAGGCGATGGCGATCGCGCTCACGGTCCTCGACGAGGATCCGAAGCCGAAGGCGGACGCCTAAACGAACGAGGCGGCGTCGATGCTGATCGTGTTCGACGGCCAGGTATGATCCCGGCATGCGCACGTTGCGAACCCCAGAGGATCGGTTCGCGAACCTGCCCGGTTGGTCGTACGCCCCTCGGTATGTCGACCTGGTCGACGGTGCGGCGCTCGCATCATTCGGTGACTGAGCTAGCCTTGCCTGTGACCAGTGATGACAAGTTGCCTGCGTGGGCGCGTGCGGGACGCGTTGGTTGGACGTGGACGGGTGCGGCCCGTCCCGCGTTTGCGATCACACCAGGACCGGGACAGGAGTCGGTCTGGGACTATCCTCGACCGCCGCTCCTGGTGGCGGATTCTCGCGAGGTCGTGGTCCGGATCGACGGGATCGAGATCGCGCGAACCGGATCGTCGGTCCGTCTCCTCGAGACCTCCCATCCCCCGACCTTCTACATCCCGCGTACGGACGTTGCGATGAGCTACTTCGCGCGATCGCGAGATGGCGGCTCGCTGTGTGAGTGGAAAGGCGAGTGCACCTACTACGATCTATCTATAGGTGACCGGCGGGTTCCGCGGGTGGCGTGGTCGTACGAGCATCCGTTCGCGGAGGCCTCCACGATCGCGGGTCATCTAGGGTGCTACGCGAACGTGCTCGAGTGCGAGGTCGAGGGCGAGCGCGTCCGTCCACAGCCGGGGAACTTTTACGGGGGCTGGATCACCTCCGAGATCGTCGGACCGTTCAAAGGGGAACCCGATACTCGCGGTTGGTGAGCGCGAGGCTGCTACGCAGGTCGACGACTTCGGATGAAGCCGAGGGCGATGCCGACGAGGATGATCGTGCCGCCGACGGCCGCGTAGCTCGGTGGTTGTTCGTCGAACGCGACCCAGGTGAGGAGCGAGCTCACCACCGGTTCCCCTAGGACGGCGAGCGCGACCAGATGGGTCGGCGTCGTGCGGACCGCGGCGTTGAGCAGGCTGTGGCCGACCAGCGACGCGATCACGGCGGCGCACGCACAGGCGAGGTAGCTGTGGCCGCCGATCGAGGTGAGGTCGGCACCGATCGCGAGAGCGGTGATCGCGAGGCCAAGCCCGGCGATCGCGTTGACGCAGCACAGGTACGGGATCAACGGGACCGACGTGCGCAGCTTGCGACCGACGACGAGGTACGCCGCCGCCGAGGCAGCGCCGATCAGCGCGAGCACGTCACCGATCAGCGCGTCTCCACCGGCCGACCAGTCGCCACCCGCGAGCACCGCGCAACCGAGCCCGGCGATCCCGATGCCGACGATCTCTCGGCGCTGGACGCGGTCACCGAGCAGCGTGCCGAACAGCGCGGCGAAGATCGGGTTCGTGCAGACCAGCGCCACCGAGGCAGCGGTCGACGTGAAGGACAGCGACGCGATCCAGGAGCCAAAATGGATGCCGAGGAGGAGGCCCGAGGCGACGATCAGCAGGCGCTCGCGAGGCGAGGCGCGACGGAGTCCAGCGAGCTCGCGGTAGCCGACGGCGAACAGCAGGACCGAGGCGAACAGCACACGCAGCGCTGCGATCGCGATCGGTGATGCGGGTGCGGCCCAGCGTGCGAAGGGCGCCCCCGTCGACACGGCGAGGATCGCGAGAGGCAGTGCGAGGCGAGCGAACGTGGCCGGAGGAGCAGCTCCGTGGTCGGGTGCGTCGGTCACATCACATCGGGATCGGCGACACGGCGTCGACATCGGATGCGCGTGCGCGCGGCTTCGGGATGACGTCGATCATCACGATCGCGGTGAGCGTGTCGCCATCGGAGGACACGCGCTTCTCGACATGGGTGACCACCGCCGAGGAGAAGTTCGTCGAGACAGTCAGCCAGCGCTGCGCCGCCAGACCCACAGGTCGAGCGATCAGGTGAGCGGTGAACGCGGCGATCACGGAGTACGCGAACGTCAGCCCGGAGGGAGCGCCGAGGATCAGCGCGGCGATCCCGACGCCGACGATGGCCAGCGCGAGCAGCGAGAGCCCGACCAGGTAACTGGTGCCGCAGCGCCGGTCATACGCGAGACGGTGCTCGCCGAAGCGAATCCGCGAGATCGCGTCGGTCGCGGCATCGCGAACGGTGGTCTCGAAGGTTTCGTAGAGCGTGCCGTCGTTGCGAAATTCGAGGGCGAACATCCCGTGCGAGGTCTGACCGCTGCCGACGGGGATGCCGCGCTCCTCGAGGACCTTCCAGGTTGCATGCTCGAGTCCGTGGATCACACGCGTCGCGCGGTAGGTGGCAAGCGCGCGAATCTCACCGGAGCTCGCGACCATCGCCGAGATCACGAGAAAGCCGGCGAGCTGCGCGAACACGAGCAACGGGCCGAGGTACGGGAAGGCCTCGGGATCGAGGAGCGCGAGCACCGTCTGGATGAGGATCAGGGCGATCCCGATCCGGCGGGTCATCACCAGGAGCGGGCGAGCCTGGGCCTTTGGCTGCTCGTCGGCGCGCAGCGGGCCGGAGATCGAGGTCAGTGGCGCGGTGCAGTTCGGGCAGAGCTCGTGCTCGACGATCCGCTTGTTGACGAGCAGATCGCAGGGCGCACAGGTCAGCACGCGGTAGCGGCCGTCGACCCAATCCACTTCGTTGCCGCACCGCGGACACCACGTGTAGTCGACGCCGTCGTGCAGCATGATCCGGCAGTCCCGACACGCGAACGTGTACGGCCGGCCGCGCGGACGCACCTGGCGACCTCCTGGCATCAGTGGCTACGACCTCGGTGACGCACCGGAGCTGACAGCGTAGCAATGAACGGTCAGCGGCGGCGACGCCTTCGCACGATCTGCGAGTCCTGCGAGCCCTTCGCGCGGCCCCGGCTCGTCACCCAGGGCTCGTAGGCTGGCAGCGGCACCGCCCGGCCGGGGTCGCAGGAGACGGAGGTCTCACTGGGGTTGGTCAAACTGGCGGTTGCGATCTTGCGAGACCCACCATCGGGAGCTTCCAGATCCTGGTGGATCGCCGCGCCGATCACGTCCGTCATGGCTGGCGCGATCGCGAGATCGGCGAGATCCACAGTGCGTCGAGCTCCTGGCTCCTTCCCAACCGTGGCCTATCGCAGAATGAGATCGAGCGCGCGCTCGGCGATCGCCGCGATCGTGTGCGACGGATTTCGCATCGGGTTGCCGGGCACCACGCTGCCGTCGATCACGTAGAGCCCGGGGTTGTGCTGGACCTGGAGGTCGCGTGCACGCACGACCGCATCGGGACCCTCGCCCATCGCGCACCCACCGGTGGGATGGACCGTGAACGCGCGCTTGCCAGCCTCCCACGGCGTCTCTGCTGGCTCGCCGCCGAGCGCCTTGATGATCGCCCTCGCGGCTTCGAGCGCACCCGGGGCTGGGTGATACGCGGCACCGGTGACCTTCGCATTGCCGTTGTCGTCGGCGACCACGATCGTGCGTTCGGTGCGTTGCTTCCCGACGATCGCGATCGCGAGCAAGTGACGGCCGAGGTCGCGAAAGCTCGCCTTGTACTCGGCGCCCCAG
>JBBQJJ010000659.1:0-3645 GCA_038325805.1 Haliangiales bacterium | reverse complement strand
GAGTCCTTCTCGATGAACGTGTCGGTGGTCGGGACGTACGCCTCGGGCTGGTAGTAGTCGTAGTAGCTGACGAAGTAGTGGACGGCGTTGTCGGGGAACAGCTCCTTGAACTCGCCGTAGAGCTGCGCCGCGAGGACCGTGTTGTGCGCGATGATCAGCGTGGGCTTGCCGATCTCCGCGATCACGTTCGCGACCGTGAACGTCTTGCCCGAGCCGGTGATACCGAGCAGCACCTGCGCGTGCTCGCCGCGCTTGACGCCGTCGATCAGCTCCTCGATTGCTTTCGGCTGATCACCCGCCGGCTGGTAGTGCGAGACCAGCTTGAAGGTCTGCTCCGACGTCTTCGGCAGATCGCGCGGTGCGTGTTCTGCGCGCTTCGCCTTCTTGCTGCGATACGTGGTCGGCACGGTCGGCACTCTAGCTCGATTCAACGGCACGGCCGCTGGCCCCGAACGGGTGGTGCGAGATGCGCCAACCAGATCCACCAGGGAGTTGCGGGGCACTGCGGCTTCGTCTTCATGGCAGGAGCTTGGAGGTGACAGGTGACAGCCTTCTGTCAGGTTTGTGTGCTAGGGGTTCAAGCATGCGAAAGAAGTCCCGTTTGTTCGCGATCGCGGAGGCGTTGCGCGCGCGACGCACCGGCGTGACCGCGCAACAGCTCGCGGATCGCTTCGGCGTGACGCTGCGGACGATCTATCGCGATCTCGAATCTCTGCAGGATGCCGGGATGCCGATCAAGGCCGATCGCGGTCGCGGCGGCGGGTATGCGCTCGACATGCACTACCAGTTGCCGCCGATCAACTTCACCGCGCGCGAAGCGGCGTTGCTCGTCGCGCTGTGCCGGCTCGCCACCGAGCAACGCTTGATGCCGTTCCCCTCGATGATCGAGAAGGCCGCCGACAAGGTGCGCGCGGCGCTGACCACGTCCGCACAACGCGAGCTGTTGCAGCTCGTCAGTCAGCTCCAGCTGATCGGCGTCCCTTCCCTACCGATCCCGGCGGCGGTGCGCGATGCGATCGAGACCGCGTGGTTCGAGTCTCGTGCGCTGCGGATCGTCTACCTGAAGTCGAAGTGGCAGCTCAGCCCGCGGCACGTGCGGATCCGAAACCTCGTGTTCGATCGCCAGGTCACGCTGCTCAACTGCGTCGACCTCGAGACAGGCGAAGACCGCCAGTTCCGCCTCGACAAGATCCAGTCGGCGACAGTGCTCGATTCGAACCCGAGCTAGAGCTCGACGTCACAGGATGCGCGAAGCAGCGCCACGTACGACGCGAGCTGCTCCGGCGAACCCTGCACGAACAGCGCGCGGCGTTCGCCATTCGCGACGGCGTCGACCAGATCCTTCGCTTGCTCGAGCGCGATGCCCGTGACCTCGCGCACCGCCTTGATGGCATCGAGACGGCGACTCGTGTCGACGCGCGTGATCCACAGCTGCTGCTCTCGATAGCCGAGTGCCACGCGCAGCGGCGGTTTCGGGTAGCCGCCCGGAACCTCGCCGACGTGAGGCATCACGACCACGCGCGCCCCCGTGGTGTCGAACTTCGAGACGACCTCGGTGGCCTCGTCGAACGTCAGGTCGAGCCGAACCCGCCGTGGCAGGGCCGCCTCGACGAGATCCTTCGCATCCTTGAGCCCGAGCCCGCTGACCTCGCGAACGGTCTTGATCACCGAGATCTTGTTAGGTCCCATCTCGACCAGCACGACGTCGCAGCGGCGCGTCACCGAGGCGAGCCAGGTCGGGTCGATGTGCTGGGTCAGCTCGAGGATCCGAGCCGGCCCGGCGTACAGCAAGGCCTCGAGCCGGAGGTACTCGCCACGCGGATCGCCGCGCTCCTCGAGCCAGTCCGCATAGACGGCCCGCGCATCCACATCGTTGGTGTTCGCCGCGATCGCCGCGAGGAACGTCTGCTCGGGATCGTCGGTCACGCACGTCGACGATACAGCATCCGCCAGATCGGCAGGCCGGTCGCTTCGGCGTTCTCCTCACGCCACGACCGCACCCCGTAGGGATTGCCGGCGCGCCAGAACGACCACTCGCCGGCGACATTCTCGAAGCGCTCGTCGGCGTCGAACGTCTCCATCGAATCGATCGCGAGGTCCCAGACATCGGTCTGCACGAACAGATCCGCACCCGGGCGCAGCGCATCGGCGATCCGATCGGCGAGCGTGGCGTCGACCATCCGGCGACCGTGATGCTTTCGCTTGAACCACGGATCCGGAAAGTTCACGTAGACGCGCTCGACGCTGGCGGGCTTGAAGATCAAGCCCATGTGGTGCTGCGCGTGACAGAACACCGCGTGCACCGGCGCACCGATCGAGAGAGCGCGCTTGTTGACCTCGATCGTCCACTCGTCGCGGATCTCGAGGCCGACGTAGAGCCGCGACGGATCCGCGGCCGCACGCTCGAACAAGAACTGCGCGTCGGCGCAGCCGATCTCGACCTCGACGAGCCGATGGTCGAACGGCGGGAGTTCGCCGCGAAACTGCTCGAAGTGGATCTGGTTCGGATTGACGTGCTGCCGGATCCGCATGCGTTACCAGCGCGCGTCGAGTGCGACGTAGCCGAACTGCCGCACGTTGAGCGGCGACTCGAGCGCCTCGAGCTCGGCGCGATTTACCCAGCGGAACGCACCGAACTCTTCGTTCGGAACGACCTCGGCATCGGCCGCCACTTCGGCGACGAACACGAAGTTCATGTGGAGGCCCTTCGAGCCCGCTTGATGCTCTTCGTAGCCGATCAAGCCACGGGGCACGCCGTCGAGTGCGCCGTGGACGGTCGGGAAGCGCGCCGAGAGCCCGGTCTCCTCGCGAAGCTCCCGGATCGCAGCCTCGAGTGGCGTCTCTCCTGCTTCGAGCTCGCCGCCGATCGGCAGCCAGGTCTTCAAGCGTCGATGCTCGATCACGAGCACGCGATCGCCACGTCGCGCGTAGACGGCCACGCTGAACGCTCGACGGGACGCCTCCATGACCCGAGGAGATACCTCGAAAGCTAAAACGGCGCGAGCACCTCGAACGCGATCGCATTCGAGGCCTGGTCGTTGACGGTCACCACGATCTCCGACGAACCAACCACTGCCTGCGACGGAATCTCGATCACCGCGCCGGTGTCGTCGTATTCGATCACCATCGCGAGCGCCGCGGGCAGGTCGAGGCCGATCTGGATCTCGCCGCCAGCGGTCTCGCAGTTCCCCGCGCACAGCCGCTCGCCGATGAGCGTCACACGTGCACCACGTGGTGCGGCTTCGGGGGAGACCGACGTCAGCCGCGGTCCGAGATCATCGGTGCACCCGACGACGACGACGAGCACGAGGACGACGCACCGCATCGGGGGAAGCGTCGCTGCGTCCGCGGTCGTCCGCAAGCGCGAGGCTCGCGCTATTGAGCGCGTGAGGAGCAACGTCCGATCAACAGCGTTCCGGTCGTGCATCGGTACCCAGACCGCAACGTTAGACATCACGCGGTCTTAGCTCGCGAGTGGGGGTGCGCGAACACGACCTGCACGTTCGCGATGTGCTGCCACTTCGTGCGGACCTTCGTTGCGCACTGCGCCATGACCACGTAGGGTCCGGCCGTCTCGTATGGTCAGCATTGGTACCGTCGATCTTCCCGACCGCATGGAGCGCGAGCGCTACTTCAAGGAGCTCG
>JBBQJJ010000658.1:0-3647 GCA_038325805.1 Haliangiales bacterium | reverse complement strand
CGGCGAGGTCGCGATCGTGGTCGACGACGATCGCAAGGTGATCGGCATCGTCACCAAGATGGATCTGATCGAGATGCTCGCGGCGCGCAAGAACCAGATGCCCTGATGCAGCGGTTCGGCGGCGCGGCAAGTACCTCGCCGCGTCACGGGACCGAAAGCCCACCATTTGACGAGCCTTCGCGTCAGTCGTCTCGACCCAGAGTCACGCGAGATCCTCGCGGGCTCTCAAGTGCTGACAGGCACCACGATTCACGTCGACAACCAGGTGCTTCGCTAGCTCGTAGTAGTAGACAAGGCCCGTGATGGACGTCGGCGATCGGATCGGGAACTACAGACTCGAGAGTGAAGTTCTCGGCGACACGCGCGTCTCGGTGTTCCTCGCGAAGCACCTCGTGTTGCCGCGGCGCGCGATGATCAAGCTGATGGCCGATGCCACCCAGCCCGCAGCGGTCGGGATGCTGCGCGAGGCCTGCATCCTCGATGCACTCAGCCATCCCGGCATTCCGCGCGTGTTCGAGTCTGGCATGCACCCCAAGGGGACTGGCTCGCTGGCGCAGGCCGGCAGTCCGTGGTTCGCGATCGAGCACGTGGAAGGCGTTTCGTTGCGCACCGTGATGTCGCCGGGTGCCGTCGATCGGATCGACGCGATCGTGCTGCTCCGCGATGTCGCGGATGTCCTCGAGCACGCCTATCACCGAGGCATCGTCCACTGCGGCATTCGCCCGGACCGCGTGTTGCTCACCGGTCGGCGTCGCTCGTTCCCGCTGTGCATCGCGGACTGGAGCTCCTCGCGCGTCCACGATTCGCGCCTCCAGCAGTACAGCCCGGATCAGGCAGGCTGGCACTACACGTCACCCGAGCTCGCCTGCGGCGATCCGATCGACGATCGCACCGACGTGTTCTCGATCGGCGTGATCGCGTACCAGCTGCTCACCGGCCGGCTGCCGTTCGATCAGGGGATCTTGGCGATCGTCGACGACGGCACCACGCAGCACGTGCCGACGATCATCCACTGCCCCGATCTCCCGCCCGAGCTCGGCAACCTCGTCGATTCGATGCTCGCCTACGATCGCTGGGATCGCCCGAGCGCCGCCGAAGTGCTCGCGGATCTGTCGTGGATCGCAGACGCGTTGGCCACGCCGATCCACTCGCGGCCACCGGCCGCGGGGCAGCTACGGATTCGCCGCCCGAGGTGGACGCCCACGCTCGACTTCGAGGCGCGCCAGCAGACCGACGTGTCCAAGCAGACGTTGCCAGCCGCTGGCGCGCAACTCCGCGACGACGACTAGCCCGAACTCCGGTAGGGTAAGGCAGGTGCGGCTGCTGATCCCGCTGACAGGTTGCGGGCGGATCTCGATGGCGGAGACAGCGAGGCTTGCATTCGAGGATCGCGAGTGCACCGACACGCGTGACTTCGTCTGCGAATGCCCGGCACCCTGACGTGGTAAAGACCTCGTCGTGCGCATCCTCGTGACGACGACGAGCTTTCAGGACACCAAGGGCCCACACCACGCCATCCTCGCCGGCAGTGGATTCGAGATCGTCAACGCGCGTGGCCCACTCACCGAAGCGCAGCTGCTCGAGCTGTTTGCAGGGGAGGGTTTCGACGGCCTGCTCAACGGCGACGACGCGATCACCCCGAGGGTGATCGATGCGGCGCTGCCGCGGCTCAAGGTGATCGCGAAGTACGGCATCGGCCTCGATTCGATCGATGTCGAGCACGCGACCGTGAGGAAGTTGCCGGTGCTGTTCACCCCGGGTGTCAATCACACCACGGTGGCCGAGCACGCGTTCGGGCTGATGGTCGCGCTCTCGAAGCACTTCTGGTTGCACCTGCAATCGACCAAGGCGGGGCAGTGGAAGCGGATCACCGGCGGCGAGCTCGCGGGTAAGCGACTCGCGCTGCTCGGCCTCGGGCGGATCGGCAAGGAGATCGCGAAGCGTGCAGCCGCGTTCGACATGCAGCTCGTCGGCTACGACGTCGCGTGGGACGACGAGGTCGCGACCAAGTACGACATCACGCGTGCGGCCTCTCTCGACGAAGCAGCGGACGGTGCCGACGTGCTCACCCTCGCGATGAACCTCACGGCGGCGAACAAGCAGTGGCTGGGACGCGAGCGGATCGCGAAGCTGAAGCAGGGCGCGCTGGTGATCAACATCGCGCGCGGCGGCCTGGTCGATGAACGTGCGGTCGCCGAGGCGTGTCTGAGCAAGCAGCTCGGCGGCTACGCGACCGACGTGCTCGAGAAGGAGCCGCAGGTCGCCGACCACCCATTCGTCGGGATCGACAACATCCTCGTCACGCCGCATGTCGCGAGCCGGACGGCAGAGTCGGTCGAGCGACAGGGCGTGCGCGCCGCGCAGAACATCGTCAACTTTCTCAAGGGTGACCCCGACTTCATCCGAGCGAACTGACCTGAACCTGGTCGTCGTTGTTCCGGTGGTGCTCGCGAGCGTAACCAGCCGCTGGGTCTGATCTGCGGTGCCGGCGACCATCGTCTGGTTGGAGCTGTTGAAGGCGAGCGCGCTGGCGCCGCCACGCACGGTCGAGATGAACGTGATGGAGGCAACGGCAACTAACAACCGCAGCTCGGTGACTCAGCGCCGGCGCTTGGCGGATCGGTAGTCGGTCAGCAACGACGCGAGGATGGTTCCCGCACCGGCCACCACGTGCATCATCGCGACGTGCGGCGCGCGCTTCCAGTAGCCGAGCGCGAACGGCGCTGCGATCGCCGCCGCGCCCCACAGGTAGTCGGCCGTCTCGTGTCCCTTGATCGGGATCACCTTCGCGATGCTCAGCCGGTAGTCGGTCATCGCAGAGACGCCGACGAGGCTGGCACCGAGGGCGATGCTCGCGATCCGCGCCGCGGGATCGTCCGTCAGCAGGGCGCCGGCACCGGTGGCTGCGCCACTGGCGTAGTCCATCATCGAGTGCACGTCCTGCGGGATCAGCCGCGTGAGCGGGAGCGCTCCGAGGAGTGGCATCGCGGCAGTCCCGTGGCTGAGCGTGCGGTCTTCGGCGACCTCGCGGTCGAAGACGCGATCCAGCGGGGCGCGCGTGGTCTTGGGGATGTGACGTTTCCCGTTCTGGGTCGAGTGCATGTGCTCGGCGATGCAGAGCACGTGCCCCGGCTACGAACCCGCATTCGTGAGGCTCGCAACGGCGATCGCGAGACTCCGTGCGTGCGCCGATGTCGCCACGCGCGCAGGAGCCCTGCGAGTTAGCTCGCGAAGGCCTTGGCGATCGCGTCGCGCTGCTGCGTCGTCGGCACCGGCCCACGCATCGCACCGAGGTTGTCCTCGACGTGCTCGACCTTCGAGGTCGCAGGGATCGGGCAGGTGACGGCGGGATGCGCGAGCAGAAACTTGAGGAACAGCTGCGCCCACGTCGTGCACGCGAGCTCGGCGGCGACTCCTGGAAGCGGCTTGCCCTTCACCTTCGCGAACACGCCGCCCTTCGCGAACGGCTCCATCACGAGCACGGCACACCCTCTGTCGGCGCACGCCGGGAGGAGCCGCTTCTCGGCGCCGCGCGCGACGATCGAGTACGGCAGCTGCACGAAGTCGAGCTTCTCGGCGTTGACGACTGCTTCGAGCTGAGCGAGCGAGCCGTAGTGCGTGATGCCGATGTACTTGATCGTCCCCGC
>JBBQJJ010000657.1:0-3655 GCA_038325805.1 Haliangiales bacterium | reverse complement strand
CTTCGCATCGGTCACGATCTCGATGCCGCCGCCGATCGCCTCGCCGCGCAACCCGACATGCGCGTTGGCCACCGGCGTCCCACCGTCGACGACGCGGCCTTCGATCGAGACCTTCCGCGCGACCACGATCCGCGCCTCGTCGGACGGCACCGGCACATAGCGCAGCTCCGCCGGGATCAGGCCCGGCCCGGTGACGCGCACGCGATAGCGACCCGGGGCGTCGAGATCGATGACGAAGCGGCCATCGGCGCCGGTGGCCGGTGCCGCAGCGGGCGAGGCACCACCGCTGCCCGGCCCGGGGCTCGCCGAGCCGGCGCGGTCCGGCATGCCGCGCTCGAGCTCCGCGCTCACCATCGCACCGAGCACCGGTGCGTTGGTGCCGTCGACGACGAACCCGGTGAGCCGCGGGTGCGTCGGATCGCCCGGGAGCGAGGGGCGCGGTGGAGCCTGCAGCGAGGTGCCGCCATCGCCTGTGACGACGGGCGCCTCAGCAGGGGAGCCGCGGTCCGTACGGATGATGCCGACCACGAGGATCACGGCGACGCCGAGCAACATCGCCAGCGCGATCAGCCGGACTCGCCTGCCGCGAGACGCGACCGCGGCGACCTCCGGATCGTCCGGCGGCACGGGCTCCGTCGGTTTCGGCGGCTCCTCGTCCGGCACCGCGCAACGATAGCGCGATCGATCCGGTCCAACCCGGTTCGACCTCAATAATGGGTTACGCTCACCTCGTGTCGTCGGGACTGTTCGCGAACATGCGAGAAACCAACCTGGCTTCGACGCTGTCGCTCGTCGAGGCTGCGCTGTCGGAGCTGGGGCATCCCGCAAACGACAGCCGGATCGACGAGCGGAACGCGCTGCACGCCTGGCAGATCCGGAAGGGATCGTCGGTGTCGCTGGTCTCGCTGATCGACCGTACCGCGTTCACGCACATCCGCGTGTCGTCGGTGGTGATGACGCTCGACGGTAAGGTCGATCGCGGCGCACTGTTCACCCACCTTCTGCAGCTCAACGCCACGCTGTGGGGAGCGGCGTTCGCGATCGACGGTGAACGCGTGCTGCTGGTGACCGAGCGCTCGACGCTGGACCTCGACCGCAGCGAGGTGCTGGAGCTGATCAAGCGGATCACCACGTACGCCGACGACCACGACGACGTGCTGGTGGCGCGCTTCGGCGGGACGCTCGGCGCGACTACTTGAGATCGCGGCCGCGCGGACCTTCGTCCAGCGAGATCGACGTCAGCATGTTCGGGCACACCGTGAGCTCGCCGGCCTCGCGCAGCACGCGGCCCTTCGAATCGATCAGCTTGGCCTCGCTGAGCACCGCGAACTCGACAGGGCCCGAGCTGGGTTGGCACGACGCGAGGTAGCCGGTGATCCGAGCGCCGGTGTCGTACTCGATCGTGACGCGGTGGCTGATCAGGTCGTGCAGCTTCGAGTAGTTCGGCATACCGGCTTGCCGTATATCACGGCTGTGACCGACAAGAATCGTCCCCGGCTCCGCAAGCCGCGGTTCGCTACCGACGCCGATATCGAGATCCAGGGATCGTATGGACCGGCCGACGTCCCCCCGAGCCCTCCACCCGAGGCCGGCGCGTTTCCATACACACGCGGCGTCCAGTCGACGATGTACCGCGGCCAGCTGTGGACGATGCGGCAGTACGCCGGGTTCGGCACCGCCTCGGAATCGAACAAGCGTTACAAGTACCTCCTCGCGCAGGGTGGCAAGGGCCTCTCGGTCGCGTTCGATCTGCCGACCCAGATGGGCCGCGACAGCGACCACGCGATGTCGCGGGGCGAGGTGGGTCGGGTCGGCGTCGCGATCGATTCGCTGG
The DNA here is from genome assembly GCA_038325805.1 of Haliangiales bacterium. Classification (GTDB taxonomy): domain Bacteria; phylum Myxococcota_A; class Polyangia; order Haliangiales; family Haliangiaceae; genus JABFXX01. Next base: position 1,821 of record JBBQJJ010000657.1, on the reverse strand, counting down.
AGGACATGCGCGTGCTGTTCGACGGCATTCCGCTCGCGGACGTCTCGACCTCGATGACGATCAACGCGACGGCCGCCACGCTACTCGCCCTCTACATCGCGGTCGGAGAGGAACAAGGCACACCGGCGAAGGCGCTGCGAGGCACGATCCAGAACGACATCCTCAAGGAGTACATCGCGCGCGGCACGTACATCTATCCGCCCGCCGGCTCGATGCGCCTGATCACCGACACGTTCACCTACTGCGCCCAGCACGTGCCGCAGTGGAACACCGTCTCGATCAGCGGCTATCACATCCGCGAGGCCGGCTCCGACGCGGTGCAGGAGGTCGCGTTCACGCTCGCGGACGGCGTCGCGTACGTCGAAGCCGCGATCGCCGCCGGACTCGACGTCGACGACTTCGCGCCACGCCTGTCGTTCTTCTTCAACGTCCACAACAACTTCATGGAGGAGGTCGCGAAGTTCCGCGCGGCTCGCACGTTGTGGGCGTGGATCATGAAGGACAAGTTCGGGGCGAAGAACCCGAAGAGCCACATGCTGCGCTTCCACACGCAGACCGCAGGTGTGACGCTGCAAGCGCAGCAACCGCTAGTCAACGTGGTGCGTGTGACGCTCCAGGCGCTCGCCGCCGTGCTCGGCGGCACGCAGTCGCTGCACACGAACTCGTACGATGAAGCGCTCGGCCTGCCCACCGAGGAGGCCGCGCGAATCGCGCTTCGCACGCAGCAGGTGATCGCGAACGAGTCCGGCGTCGCCGACTTCATCGATGCGCTCGGCGGTAGCTGGGCGATCGAGAAGCTGACCGAGGAGATCGAGACACGCGTCGGCGAGTACTTCGCGAAGATCGATGCGCTCGGCGGGATGGTGAAGGCGATCGAACAGGGCTTCCCGCAGAAGGAGATCGAGCGCCGCGCCTACGAGCACCAACGTGCCGTCGAGGCGAAGCAACGCATCGTGGTGGGCGTCAACGACTTCGTGCTCGCCGATGAAGCGCCCACGCCGGTTGCGACCATCGATCCGCAGCTCGAGAGTGATCAGGTGGCGCGGCTGCAAGCGCTGCGCTCGCGGCGCAACGCGGTCGAGCACGCGCGGGCGCTCCAAGCGCTCGCCGATACCGCGGCCGGGACGGCGAACCTGGTCGCGCCGATCGTGGGTGCGGTGAAGGCGATGGCGACGGTGGGAGAGATCGCCGACGTGCTGCGCGAGCGATTCGGCGAGTTTCACCCCGCGTAGCAACAGGTGTCGCCTGCCAGGAGACGCGGAGGTGAGCCGAGTCCCAGGCTTCCACGGGTTCGCGAGGCACGCGACGTGCTTTGAACCCGCACATGCCATTCGAGAAGTGCCGCGCTCGGCTCAGCATCGCCAGCATCGACGATCCTTCGATCACCGTGGTCGCGCACTACAACCCGTCCGAGCTCGCGATCGGCAAGACGATGCCGTGGAGCACCAAGAACGAGCAGAACGATCCGAAGGCGACCACGAAGAGCAACCAGGACAGCCACGAGTACAAGGGCACGCCGGCGCGGACGATGGCGCTCGAGCTGCTGTTCGATGGCTACGAGGACGGCCGCTCGGTCGAACCGATCATCGATCTCCTCGAGGTGATGTCGACGGTGCGCGACCCCGAGTCACCCAAGGAGGAGCTGCGCCGCCCGCACTTCTGCGTCGTGGTGTTCGGCGAGGGCATCCGACCCCTGCGCTGCATCATCAAGGCGCTCAAGGTCCGCTACACGATGTTCGGACGTGACGGCACACCGCTCCGTGCGGTGGTCAACCTCGAGCTCGAGGAGGCCCGACTGCAGAGCTCCGGATCGGGTCGTGC
>JBBQJJ010000656.1:0-3663 GCA_038325805.1 Haliangiales bacterium | reverse complement strand
AGGACGCCTCGATCCGCGAGCACGTGGATGGTGACGACCGCCGAGCCTCGCTGGATCGACCCCGTGCCGTCCTCGGCGAGAGGAGGCAGCGTCAGGTTGCGCTCGCGCGCGAACCGAGCGAGCAGCTCCGCCACCCGCGCCTTCGGATCGTTCATCCTTGTCCCGTCGTCCATCGAGGGCTTCGACTCTATAACCTTTCCAGGTTTGGTATAGAGGTCCTACGTGAGAAGCGTCCTCGCCCTCGCCTTGGTCGCGCTGATCGGCGCGCTGATCGGCGCCTGCGGGCGCGAAGCGTCCACACCACGCGTCCGTCCGATGCCGAAGCTCGACGGTAGCCCCGCCCTCCGTGGTGGTGGTCCCGCGCGGAGCAAGCGGATCGCCAACTACAAGATCGAGGCGGCGCTCGATCCGGTGAAGCACTGGATCACCGGCACCGAGACGCTGTCGTGGACGAATCCCGGCGAGACCTCCGTCGATCGGTTGCCGTTCCACCTCTACCTCAACGCATTCAAGAACGAGTCGACGCTGTTCATGCGCACGTCGGGCGGACAGCTCCGCGGCAGCAGGGCGTCGCTCGAAGGCTGGGGCTGGATCCAGATCGAGCGCGCCTCGATCGCAGGCGTGGATGTCACGAGCAAGCTGGTGACGCCGGGCACCGATCACGACGAGACGGTGGTCGAGTTGCCGCTCGCCGAGCCGGTCGCTCCGGGGGCCACGATCGAGGTCGCGTTCACGTTCACCGCGCAGCTCCCCGAGGTGTTCGCGCGCACGGGCTACGCCGGCGACTTCCACCTCGTCGGGCAGTGGTTCCCCAAGATCGGCGTGCGCGTCGGGCCGCCCGGTGCGGAGCGCTGGGAGTGCCAGCCGTTTCATTCACACGCCGAGTTCTTCGCCGATTTCGGCACCTATGACGTCACGCTGACGGTACCGAGCACGTACGTCGTCGCGGCGACCGGCGTGCTGTCGGCGGCGAAGGAGAACACCGAGGCCACCACGCGCACGTACACGTATCGCGCCGAGGACGTGCACGACTTCGTGTGGATGGCGGATCCATTCATGGAGGTGATGTCGGGCCAGGCGAAGCTCGAGGACGGCACCGTCGAAGTCCGCGTGCTCTACCGGCCGGCGCAGAAGGAGTACGCGAAACGTCACCTCGACGCCGCGGTCGGCGCGATCACGAAGTTCTCGTCGATGTTCACGCCGTACCCGTGGCCGATCCTCACCGTCGTCGATCCGCCGCCCGAAGCCGCGGCCTCCGCGGGCGGGATGGAGTATCCGACGCTGGTCACCACCGCCGGCGACACCGTGTTCGCACGCCCCGGCATGCGTCTCCCCGAGTTCGTCACCGTGCACGAGATCGGGCACAACTGGTTCCAGGGCATGCTCGCGTCGAACGAGCCGGTCGAGGCGTGGCTCGACGAAGGCGTCAACGACTGGGCCGACGCGAAGGTGATGGCCGAGCTCTACGGTCCGCGGTCGAGCGGCATCGACTGGATGGGGTGGCAGGCAGATGTCGTCGCGCTGCGGCGTGCACTCGCCGACGATCCGGGTTCGCTGCCGTCGCCGATCGCCACTGCCGCGGCCTCGTTCGTCGACGAAGGCGCGTACGCGATCGCGACCTACGAGAGCACCTCGCGCGCCTTGCTGACGCTCGAGAACGTCGTCGGCTCGACGCGGTTCGCCGCGGCGATGAAGGTCTACGTGAAGAAGTTCGCGTTCACGCATCCCACCGGGCGCGATCTGTTCGACACGCTGTCGAAGGAGCTCGACCAGGATCTCGCGTGGTTCTTCGAACCGGTGTTCCACCAGGTCGGCGGCCATCGGCTCGCGATCCGCAAGGCGAAGTGCGAGCTCGCGCATGCGCCGCGCGGTCTGTTCGGCACCGGCTCGGGCCTGAACCACGTCACTGCCTTCGAGATGCAGGGCTTCAGCTGCGAGGTGGTGATCACGAACACCGGCACGATCCACGTGCCCGTCGACATCGAGCTACGGTTCGTCGACGGCGGCTCCCAGCGGGTCAAGTGGGATGACCGCGGGACCACGCACTGGCAGCGCTTCCTGGTCCAGCGCAGCACGCCGCTCGCCGAGGTCCGGATCGATCCCGACAACAAGCTCGCGCTCGATTCACCGATGCACCACCACCACCGGATCGAGGGTGATGGCGATGCGTCGCTGCGCGCGGCGTCGTGGTTCGCGGCGGCCACGCAGATGGTGATGCAGGTGATCGGACCATGACGGCCAAGCGGGTTGGTCTCGGCGAGCTGATCCGGGCGGGCGGTCGCGCGATCTCGAGGTACACGGGCACGCTGCTCGCGGTGTTCCTGGTGCAGACGCTGATCGCGATGGCGTGCATGGTCGCGATGTTCGTGGTGCTCGCGCAGGCGTTCTCGCATCTGCCGATGTTCGACGATGCCGTCGATGGGGACTTGATCGCGATCGTCTACTGCGTGCGCTGGGGCAAGCCGAGCTTCCTCGCGATCGCGGGCATCGCGCTCGGCGGGTTGCTGATCTGGCAGCTGGCGTCGTGATTCCTCGTGGGAGGGGTCTACGGCGTGCTCGATCAGCGCCCCGAGGGTCGCCGCGAGACCGCACGCGTGTTCGGTGCCTCCGGTGCGAGCACGTACCTCGCGTACGCACGGCTCGCGCTGTGTACGTTACCGAGCTGGATCCTCGTGCTGTTCGTCCTCGGTGTCGGGCTCGGTGCGGTGTCGCCCGGACTCGACACCGCGCTGACGCTGCCGCAGCTGGTCGTGCCGATCGTCCTCGCGGTGCTCCCCGCGATGGTGCTGACGCACTTCTTCTGGACGGTCACCGAGTACGCGCGCGTCGAGCTGACGTTGCGCGAGCACTCGCACGATCCGGGAGTGATCTCGACGTACCTGCGCACGATCGTGTGGGTCGCGAAGCGGCCGGTCACGTTGCTGCATGGCGGCTTCGGATGGCTCGCGGTGTTCGTGGTGACGATCGCGTACGCGTACCTCGCGCAAGGCCATCCGATGTACGGCGCTGGCGGGGCGGTGACGCTGTTCCTGGTGCGGCTCGGTGTCTCGCTGCTGCGGATGGTGATCCGGTTCGGCGTGCTCGGCGGTCAACTCGAGCTCGGTCGGACGCGGCCACATCCGCCGATCGTCGTCACGCTCGAGAACAAGGCCTGACCCTCAGACGAGGACGCCGGGGTTGAGGATCGCGGCGGGATCCCAGATGCGCTTGACGGCCGCGAGGGCCTCGCCGAACAGCGCGGGGCGCTCGCGCCGGTACCACGGATCGTGGATGCGACCGACGGCGTGGTGATGCGTGATCGTGCCGCCGGCGGAGTGGAGCGCCTCCGCGGCTGCGGCCTTGATCGTGCGCCATTGTTCCAGCTCGCCGCCGAGCTTGAGCGCACCGAGGAACGTGTAATACGGCGCCGGCCCGTCGGGATAGACGTGCGTGAAGCGACACGAGACCAGGCCACCACCACAGGTCTCGTCGAGAGCCTTCGACACCGCGGCGCGGATCTTCGCGTCGAGCTCGGGGAACTGGGTCCACGTGCAGGCGGTCTCGAAGGTGTCGGAGAGGACGCCGATCGAGAGCAGCGCGGACTGCAGATACGGCGCGTCGAAGAACGCTTGCCGCCACGCACCCGCTTCGCCGGTCTTGCCCGCCGAGTCGTTCTCCGTGGGT
>JBBQJJ010000655.1:0-3674 GCA_038325805.1 Haliangiales bacterium | reverse complement strand
GTGACGCCGATCGCGAAGCTGGTCGTCAAGATCGGCGTGCCCGCGGCGCTCTACGCGCTCGTGCTCAACGTCGGCTATCACCTCCCGAAGTGGCCAGGGCTCCTGCTCGCGAACAACCTCGTCCACCACGATTCGAAGATCGCCGGCCTGGGGTTCTGGTACATCGACGTGCTGTTCCAGTGCTTCGTGGTGCTGGCGTTGCTGCTCGCGCTCCGGCCGATCCGCCGCATCCTCGTCGACGGCGATCCGTTCTACGTCCTGGTTGCGATGACGCTGCTGTTCGTCGGCATCGCGCTCGCGGCACCGTACTTCATCGACCTCTCGGATCTCTACGACCGCACACCGCTCTACTACTTGCGGGCGGTGTTCCTCGGCTGGACGGTGGTCTACGCGACCACGCTGCCGCGCAAGCTGATCGTGGTCGCCCTCACCATCCCGGTGTTCGGTGACAACGCGTGGAATCACGAGGAGGACTACGTGTGGTTCCCGTTCCTCGCGACGGCGTTCCTCGCGTTCGTTTCGCGTGTCACGCTACCGGTCCTGGTCGGTCGGCTCGTCACGATCGTCGCGAGCGCCTCGCTGTTCATCTACCTCACCGATCACCAGACCAACCTGGTGCTGCTGAAGGTTGCCGAGCGCGCCGGCATCCCGGAAGGTGTGCCGTACGCGATCGTGATGACCCTCGTCGCGGTGATCGCCGGCATCGTGCTGTATCGGATCTGGGACTTCGCGATCACTCGGTTCGCGCCGCGCGCCGTCCGTGGCTGGCTCTAGGACTCGCGGTATGTTCGAGGTTCGTGATCGGAGAAACGGTCGGGAACTTCAGGATCGTCAGCCGCCTCGGTCGGGGTGGCATGGGAGAGGTGTTCCTCGCCGAGCATCACCGAGTCGAGACGCGCGTGGCGATCAAGCTGTTGCGTGCCGAGATCTCGGAGGACGAGGGGCAGGTCCAGCGCTTCCTCAACGAAGCACGGGCGGTCAGGGACATCCAGCACGCCGGCATCGTCAGGATCTTCGATGTCGGCACGCACGAGAGCGGGCGCGCCTACTTGATCATGGAGTACCTCGAGGGCGAGACACTGGCGGCGCGGATCCGTCGCCTCGGTCGCGTGCCTCCGGCGACCACGGTCGAGATCGCGCGTCAGATCTCCAGCGTCCTCGCGGCCACGCACCACGCAGGGATCATCCACCGCGATCTGAAGCCCGAGAACATCTTCCTCGTCCCCGATCGCGAGCTCGCGATGCGCGAACGGGTCAAGGTGCTCGATTTCGGGATCGCGAAGCTGTCGGTTCGCGGCACGCAATCCCAGCTGACCCAGGGAGTCCTCGGGACGCCCGCGTACATGGCGCCCGAGCAGTGGGGTGACGCGGCGACCGTCGATCATCGTGCGGATCTGTACTCGTTGGGCTGCGTGACCTTCGAGATGGCGTCCGGTCGACCGCCCTACGTCGCGACCTCGATGGCCCAGGCGTGCCAGATGTGTCTGACCAACCCGGTGCCGTCGCTGGTGGACGTCGCGCCCGAGACCCCTCGCGGGCTCGCGCAGCTGGTCGAGCGCCTGCTCGCGAAGGACGCCAACGATCGCCCGACGACCGACCAGATCTCGGCGGTGCTGGTGCCGTTGGCCGACGACCTCCGTGCGAGTGCGCCACCACTCGCAGCCCCACGAGTCGCGCCCGAACCCCGCGATGTCGCCGGCGTCACGATGGACACCGCCACCCCCAAGCAATCGCCGCCCTCGCGTCCGCGACGGCATCGCTGGGTGGTGATCGGTGGGGCGATCGGTGGGCTGATCATGGTCCTCGGGCTTGGTGTTGCCTTGGTGCTCCGCGCAACGGACGCAGTCGAGGTTGCCGGGCTCGACGCGGACATCCGGATCGAGATCCCCATCGAGCGAGCAACCGCCCTCGACGCGGCGGTCGATGCAGCGGTCGATGCGGCGGTCGATGGGGTGGTCGATGCCGCGGTCGATGCGGCGTTCGAGACCACGGTCGATGCGGCGGTCGATGCCCGGGTCGCCACGCGGGTGCCCGATGTCCGACCACCCAGTCGGCCGACGGTGGGCGTTGTCGTGGAAGGAACCCCGGAGTCCGCACGCCAGGCGATCCAGCGCGCGTTCGAAGCCCGAGCCTCGCAACTCCGTCGCTGCTTTGCTCTCGGCACGGAATCGCCCGCGCATCTGTCGATCAACCTGGAGGTCGAGGACGGCGTCTACAAGACGAGCGACATGGACAGCGCGGATCGCCCGCTGGTGATCTGTATGGGAGAGCTGTTGAAGCGGCTCGACTTCCGGAAGGCTTCTTCACACGCCACCATCCGGCTTTACTTTCGCCCGTAGCGACGGGCCAGGTCGATGTCAGCGCACCTTGAGAATGCGAGTGCGGGTGTCGACCTTGGTCCCGGCCGCGTTGCGCGCGATGATCGACAGCGTGCGATTGCCGAGCCCGGAGAACTTGTAGCGGACTGCCTTGCGCGACGACCGCTGCGTGCCGGTCTCGAGATCCGTCAACGTCAGTCCATCGACGACGACCTCCACGGTCGCCCAGGTCGACGGAGCGCGCTCGAGCCCGATCTCGTACTCGTGCTCTCCGGTCTGCCGCACGAAGGCGGCGGTCGCAGAGATCGAATCGATGATGCCGTTGCCGAGCGCGACGAGCGTTCCATCGGAAGCGAGTCCGCGCGCTTCGATCACGCGATTCGGCGTCGCGACGTTGAACGAGTAGGTCAGCGAGCCCGAGCCGGTGCTCGTGGTGGGTGCACCGATCAGGTAGTCCTCGACGCGGAGCTCGACCTTCGCGACGCCCGAGCCGGGCGCGACCGAGAACGTGTAGTTGCCGCTCGCGTTGCGCTGCCAGCTGAACGGCAAGGCTCGTGCGGGCAGGCTCTGCGCGAACGCCTGGAGCTGCGCGACCGTGCCGTTGAACCGGTTGGTGTCGACCGGACCGGCGATGCCGGGGACGCTGCCCGAATCGGTGTACTGCCAGAACGTCCACTTCGCCCACGGACCCGGGATGTCCGGACACAACGACGTGTACTGCGCGATCCACAGCGGGTTGGGTGCGAACGAGGCAGGCGAGCCGACCTCGTCGCGCCAGAAGTACTTCCCCGTGTAGACGATCGGCTCGACACCGACCGCGGCCTTCACCTGATCGACCCACTGGCGGACGCGGCTCGCGACCGTCGCGGATGACAGCCCACCGTCGTCCTCGACATCGATCACGGGAGGCAGGTCGCCCGGCGTGTACGTGCCGATCTTGTCGATCATCAGGTTGGCCTGCGTCGTCACCGACTGGCTCGGGCGGAAGAACTGATAGGCGCCGCGGATGATGCCGACCGACTTCGCGGAGGCCCAGTTCGAGTCGAACTTCGCATCCTTGGTGTTCGCACCGTCGGAGACGCGGATGAAGGCAAACGCGTACCCGGCGGTCTTCACCTTGCCCCAGTCGATCGTGCCCTGCCACTTCGAGACGTCGATGCCCTTGGTGGTGGCGCCGTCGGCGCACACGCGAATGCGAGGAGTGCCCTCGACCTCGTTGTCATCCTCGTCGTCATGCTCGGCTGACAGGTTGTCACCAGCCGCGTCGTCCTCGTCTCCGAGGTCAGCACCACAAGCAGAAATCGCGATCGCAAACAAAGCTGCAACTGCACGCGTGATCATGCGAGCACCCCCACT
>JBBQJJ010000654.1:0-3680 GCA_038325805.1 Haliangiales bacterium | reverse complement strand
GTTCACGAAGAGGGATGTGCCATGAAGAAGGATCTCAAGCAGAATCGAAAGCTGTCTCTGACCACCGAAACGATCCGGACGCTGACTCCGGCCGAGCTCGATCAAGCGAACGGGGGCCTGATCTGGACGGTCGCGATCGTCGTCGCTGCAACGCTGTTCTTCTGCTCGCCACAGAAGGCAGGCGGTGCGCCGCCACCTCCGCCGCCTCCTGGGAGGTAGGCGATAACCTCGCCACCACGCGCGGTTCCGAAGTCGTCGTTGACAACTCGGATCGCGCATGGCTACTTGTGGCTGTCATGTTCGGTTCGACGCGCTCGTCAACGTCATCATGTCGCCCGGTCGGGGCGACGTGCTGGGACGCGATCGCCTAACGAGCTTCGCGCTGTCCCGACGATTCGTCGTCGAGAAGCGCTTCGAACGTCGGGCTGGGAGCGTCTCCCGGCCCGAGTCATTTTCGGGCCGCGCCGACGAGCGTGCCCGGAATTCTCCAGGACCTCTCCTCGGTGCGACGGCGAGGACATCGCCCACCTCGCGAGGAAAGGGTCCCTTCACAGGGACGAAGTGGAACTGGAAATGCGCAAGCCCATCGTCAACGTCGGAACCATCGGTCACGTCGATCACGGCAAGACCACGCTGACGGCCGCGATCACGCAGGTGATGGCGCTCCGTCACGGAGGCACGCCGCTGAAGTTCGACCAGCTCGACAGCGCACCCGCCGAGAAGATCCACGGCGTGACCATCAACCTGGCTCACGTCGAGTACTGCTCGGCGACGCGGCGCTACGCGCACGTCGACTGCCCCGGTCACGCCGACTACATCAAGAACATGATCACCGGTGCGTCGCAGATGGACGGAGCGATCGTCCTCGTCGACGCCACGCAGGGCTCGCAGGAGCAGACGCGCGAGCACGTCCTCCTGGCGCGCCAGGTCGGCGTCAAGCACGTCGTGGTGTTCGTGAACAAGATGGACGTCGCGGATCCCGAGCTCGTCGACCTCGTCGCGCTCGACATCGACGAGCTCCTCCGGGAGCACGGCTATGTCGACGCGCCCATCGTGCGTGGCTCTGCGCTCGGTGCGCTGCACGCGGCTGTGGAGCGCCGGCTCGACGACCCGTGGCTCGCCACGATCGACGAGCTGGTCGCGACGCTCGACCGCGCGATCCCCGATCCGATGCGCGACCTGACGTCTCCGTTCCTGGTGACCGTCGAGGGTGTTCACACCATCGATGGCATCGGCACGGTGGTCACGGGGTGTATCAATCGGGGCATCGTGCGCGTCGGCGACGCGATCGAGGTCCTCGGTCGGCGCGACGGCACCATCGGCACCACGGTGGTCACCGGCATCGAGTCGTTCCACCGCGAGCAGACGGAGGCAGCGGCCGGCGAGAACGTCGGGCTCCGCCTCCGCGGGATCAAGCGCGACGAGATCGCGCGCGGTCACGTGCTCGCGTTCCCGGGTTCGATCCAGCCGCAGCGCAGCTGCCGTGCGGAGCTCTACTTGCTCGCCACTCGTGAGGGTGGACGCGCTCGTCCGATCCGCGGCGGCTATCGACCGCAGCTGTTCGTCGGTGCCCTCGACGTCACGGCGACGCTCGCACTCGACATGGAGCTCGCTCCAGGCTCCCGTGCGGAAGTCGCGATGACACTCGATCGCCCCGTCGGCATCGAGCCCGGCGTGCGGTTCGCGCTCCGCGAAGGCGGTCGCACGGTTGGTGCTGGCGTCGTGACTGCCGTGTCGTAGATCCCAGCGAACGTCCGAACCTCGGACAGCTGGAGTCGGCCCTCGAGATCCTGACGGTCTCGAGGGCTCTTTGTTGTTTAGCGCTCGCTACGAACGTCAGGCGTCCGCGCGATCTCCACGTTCGTATCCGGATCGACGACCTGTACCGACCACTGATGCTCGACCCGCTTGCCAACGGCCTGCGAGGTGGTCGCTCCGATCGACAGCGCCGTCAGCAAGACAGCTGCCCCGATGAAGATCAGGTCCTTCCAACGGTCACGACCATGGCGGTTCTCGATCTGTTTCAGATTGCTCATGCCTGCTCCCTCCAAGTCGAAAGAATGCCCACCTTAGAAATTACCGATCCGGATCGGGCGTGTCACGCAATTCGCGCGAAACCATCGATCACGCGATCTACTTTTCGTCGTCGACACGTCGCGATGTGTGCCGTCGAGCGCGTCCGTGTCCTACACGCCGGCACAGAGGCCGACTCTTGATCGAGGTGTTCGCGAATCAGTTGATCAAGCGCGACAGCCGCGACCTCTGCGACGCAGTTACTCGACGACGATTCCTCGAGTGCATCCACGTTTCGGATCCACATCCACGTGTCGTTCCATTTCCAACTAGCGAGGATTTCTTCGCGACATGCGAGCGGGCGATGTCCGCGGACGTTCGCTCCGTCCGAGGTGCTTGGTCACGGACCTGTCGACTGCGAGCACGAGGGGCAACCACCGAGGCGAACACCCGCCCCGCTGCGCACCGTGCGCCTTGTGGAAGCGCGTTACCTCTCGTAGCCACACCGCCCTCGCCGCGCTGCTAGGTTCCAGCCCATGCGCCGAGTGCTGTTTCTGTTCCTGGTCGCGTGTGGTGGCAGCGCTACCGCAACGTCGACCACCGCATCCACGCCGATCACGGTCGTCCCCGCGGTACGACCGCTCGTCGCGGCGGGTGACTGGCAGGTCTCGCCGAGCGAGCCGTTCCGCGGCAAGCAGGACGACCTCGCGTTCGCCACACCGACGCGCGGTTTCTACGGCAACGGTGACGGCAAGCTGTTCCGCACCGACGATGGCGGAGCGAGCTGGACGAAGATCCTCGAGAAGCCGGGCACCTTCATCCGCGCCGTCGGCTTTCTCGACGATCAGCACGGCTTCGTCGGCAACCTCGGCCCCGACGCGTTCCCGAACGTCACCGACACCACCCTCCTCTACCGCACCGATGACGGCGGCACGACCTGGAACCCGGTCGCGCTGCCCGATGTCGACGGCGCGCGCGGCGTCTGCTCGATCGACATCCTGACCATCGACGCGGTCAACGCCGGCCACCCCAACCGCAAGCAGATCGTCCACGTCGGTGGTCGCGTCGGCGGCCCCGCCTCGCTGTTTCGCTCCGACGACGCCGGCACCACCTGGAAGCGGCTCACGCTCCCTCCGAAGGTCGCGATGATCCTCGACGTCAAGTTCCTCGACCCGTCTCTCGGCTTCGTGTTTGCCGGTAGCGATCCCGACGTCGCCACCTCGCACGGCCTGATCGCGCGCACGCAGGACGGCGGCCTCACCTGGCACGTCGTCTACGAATCGGCGCGCCCCTTCGAGCTGATGTGGAAGGCGTCGTTCCCGTCGCGCAACGTCGGCTACGCCTCGCTGCAAAACTACTCCGAAGCCGGCGAAGCACCCGACGCACACCGCTACGTGGTGAAGACCACCGATAGCGGCGCGACCTGGAAGGAGGTCCCGCTCGTCGAGCAAGCCGACGTGCGCCAGCTCGGCATCGGCTTCGTCGACGAGCTGCACGGCTGGGTCGGCGCCATGCCACACGGCTTCGAGACCACCGATGGTGGTGCGACCTGGAAGCCAGTTCCCTCGATGCCGAAGGCGACGAACAAGATCCGGATCGTCCGCAACGGCACGGGCGCCGAGGTCTGGGCGATCGGCCTCGACGTGCGGCACCTGACGTTGATCCCA
>JBBQJJ010000653.1:0-3701 GCA_038325805.1 Haliangiales bacterium | reverse complement strand
GTCAAGATCTCGCCGAAGCTCCACGTCAACGAACCGGTGCTGTTCGCGGTCACCGTCGAAGCGCCGGGTGGCGTGGTGGTGAGCAAGCGCGAGCGGATCGTCGTCACGGCCGCGCCACCCAAGGCCGGCTGATCTCGCCAGCGGATCGTCCAAGAGCTGGTGCCGGGATGGCACCGAGCTGACACGCGGCCTCGGTAGCGTCCCGCGCATGACTCACTCGATCGTTCGCTACACGGGCAGTTTCCAGTTCAGCGATCGCCCCGTGCTCGACCGCGCGCTGTCTAGCGCTCGGGCGCACATCGACAGCGAGACCGAGCTCGCGGCCCTCGCTGGCGGCTGGTTGCGGTGCTTCGGGATCGACAAGACGACGCTCCACGTCCACCTCGCGCTCGACGACGCCGAGCACACCCGGACCGCCGCCACCGAGGTCTTCGCACTGCTGTCGCGCGAGGCGCTCGAGGGGTCGGTGGTCGCCAGCGTCAACAACGTTCCCGTCGAGCACTACAGCGTGCAGCCGTGGATCGGCTAGAGTTGCGAGGATGCGCCGGCCTCGAGGCAAGATCCTCGCGATCAAGTGGGGGATGAACCCCAACTCGTCGAGTCTCGGCGTCGATGTCACGTTCCTGCTCGTCGGGGCGACGGCGCTCGCGATGGTGACGCCGATCGTGGGCGCCCTGCTGCGGTGGCGCAAGCCGGCCGATCCGAAGCCCGAGCCCGAGCCCGAGCCGTCGTGATTCCGATCTCGCGCGTGGCGCGGATCGCTCGCCGAGGTCTCGACGCGATCGTCTCGGGCATCGAGCGCGTTCGAGCGGCTCGCTCGCAGCCCCCGCGGCGGGTTCGCGTCGAACGGTTCGGGGCGATCGTCCAGTTGATCGCGCCACGTGCCCTCGTGTTCGTCGATCGCGACTACGCGCGGTCGATCGGCGTTGCCGAGTCCTGGCAAGGCCCCGAGCCCGCGCTCGGCGAACACGTGCTCAGCGCTCCGCTCGAGGCGCACCTCCAGCTGACGAACAAGTGCGATGCGGGCTGCCAAGGTTGCTACACCGGCGCGTCGCCGCAGGGCGCGCCGAACGAGTACGGCCTCGTCGAGTGGAAGCGGGCGATCGATGCGCTGGCCGACGCCGGCGTGTTTCACGTCGCCCTCGGTGGTGGCGAGAGTGCGGTGCTGCCGTGGCTCGGCGAGCTCGCGGACCATGCCCGCGCGAAAGGGATCATCCCGAACCTGACGACGTCCGGGCTCGCCGGCCTCGATGCTCTCGTCGCGATCGCCGACAAGCTCGGGCAGATCAACGTGTCGCTCGACGGCCTCGGCGATGCCTACGCCGCCGTGCGTGGCTTCGACGGCTTCGAGCGTGCCGATGCGGCGATCCGGAGGTTGCGCGCGATCAAGCGCGAGATCGGGATCAACGTCGTTGTCACGCGCACCAACTTCGATCAGCTCGACGCGCTGTTCGCGTATGCCGCCGAGCGCCGACTCTCCGAGATCGAGCTCCTGCGCTTCAAGCCCGCCGGGCGCGGCTCGCGCACCTACGATCAGCTGCGCTGCACCGACGAGCAACACCGCGCGTTCCTCCCGACGATCCTCGCCGCCGCGAAGAAGCATGCCGTGCGCGTCAAGGTCGACTGCTCGTACACGCCGATGCTCGCGCATCACCGACCTGATCGCGCCCTCCTCGCCGAGCTCTGCGTCTACGGCTGCACCGGTGGGGACTTCCTCGTCGGTGCAAAGCCCGGTGGTCAGCTCACGGCGTGCAGCTTCGCCGCACCACCACCTGCACTCGAAGAGCAGCGACCGAAGGTCGAGCAGCTCGCCGCGTACTGGAACGCGCCCGATGCGTTCGGTGCGTTTCGCACGTGGCGCGACGCCGCCGAGCCGTGCGCGAGCTGCGAGTACCACGCGCTGTGCCGCGGTGGCTGCAAGGTGGTCGCCGCGCACGTCCACGGCGACCTCGCGGCTCCCGATCCGGAATGCCCACGCGTCGTCGATCACGCCCCACGCATCGTTCGGCTTCCCGTCGTCAACGACCCGGCATAGACGGGCCGATACCAGACTGCGGTCGTGCCCGCGAAAGCGACACCTGTCGGCGCCTGGACAACACCCGCGATCCCCGACACAGTTCGGAGATGGAAGCGGTCCTCCTCGCACTCGCCGCTGCCGCCGGGGCCGGTGGGTTGTGGTGGGTCCAGGCGCGAGGCAATCGTCGCGCGTATGCCGCGCTGCCCGCCGCGTTCGATGACGACGCCGAGGTCGCGCTCCATGTCGCGCAGCACGAGGCCGTCACCCGCGGTCACGCGTTGTCCTCGGTCCACATCCTCTACGGCCTGGTCCAGGACGAGCGCGTGATCGAGGCGCTGCGCGACACTGGCGTCGATCCCGATGTGTTCGAGAACGCGATCCTCGACACGCTGGGCACACCTCGCCCGATCTCCACCGGCGTCACCGAGCGCGTCCGCTTGATCTACGCGTACGCGTTCCATAGCGCCGGTCACGCCGAGCGCAAGCCCAGCATCGTCGACCTCTGGGCCTACCTCCGGGACTCCGATGCGGTCGCGGTGCTCGAGACCGCGAAGGTCTCGCACCTCGACATCCTCTACCGCCTCGTGCACGGCGCGGTACCGTCGCTCGACACGATGGATCCCGGTGACGTCCACATCGTGCTGCGCAACGACGACTACACGACCGGCGACTTCGTGGTCGAGCTGCTGACCGGCACGTTCGGGCTCGCCCGAGACACGGCGATCACGAGCACGCAGAAGACCCACAGCGAGGGACGTGGCGTGGTGGGGCGCTTCCGCGCACCTGACGCGAAATCGAAGATCCAGGCAGCTCGCGAGCTCGCACGCACGCGCGGCTTTCCGCTGTGGATCGGGATCGAGCCGATCTAACTGGTTGTGTTATAGAACCGTCACCCCATGAAGACGGTGATGATCATCAGCGACGCCACCGGCGAGACCGCCGAGCGCATGGTTCGCGCGGCGACGCTGCAGTTCAGCGAACCGGTCCAGATCCGCCTGTTCTCGCGCGTGCGTCTCGAGAGCGAGCTCGAATCGATCCTCGAGAAGGCCTCCGAGTCCCGTGCGCTCGTGGTGTTCACCGTGGTCAACGCCGAAGAGCGCGTGCTGATCAATCAGCTCGTCGAGCGCTACAACATCGAGACGGTCGATCTGATCGGCACGTTGATCAACAAGCTCGCCGTCTACCTCGGCTCGCCGCCCGCCGGTGTTCCTGGTCTGCTCCACACGATCAACGACGACTACTTCCGCCGCATCGAGGCGGTCGAGTTCGCGGTCAAGAACGACGATGGTGCCGAACCGCGCAACCTGCCGAAGGCCGACATCGTCCTCGTCGGCATCTCGCGAACCTCGAAGACGCCGCTCTCCACGTACCTCGCGCAGCGCGGCCTCAAGTGCGCCAACGTGCCGCTCGTCCTCGGCGTCGACCCGCCCGAGGAGCTGTCGCAGGTCGATGATCGCAAGGTGTTCGGCCTGATCGTCCAGCCCGACATGCTGATGCGGATCCGCCAGGCGCGCCTCTCGCACCTCGGCATGCCGAACGATTCGTCGTACGGCCAGCGCGCGCACATCGAGAACGAGATCGCGTACTCGCGAGAGATCTTCCGCAAGCACGCGAACTGGCCGGTCATCGACGTCACCAATCGCGCGATCGAAGAGACGGCGGCTGACATCCTGCGCATCTACCA
>JBBQJJ010000652.1:0-3707 GCA_038325805.1 Haliangiales bacterium | reverse complement strand
CGCCGAGCGACCAGATATCGGAGCGGACGTCGGCTTCCTTCGCGCTGCGCCACTGCTCCGGCGCCATGTACGCCGGCGTGCCGAGCACCGCACGCGTGCTGGTCAGCGAGACGTCGTGCGTCGCCTTCGAGATCCCGAAGTCGAGCAGCTTGACGACGCGGCGACCGTCGTTGGTCGTCTGCAAGAATAGATTCGCCGGCTTGAGATCGCGATGTACGAAGCCCCGCGCGTGCGCCTCGGTGAGCCCGGTGCAGGTCTGCAGCACCAGCTCGACCGCTTCGGGGATCGGGAGCGCACCGCCCTGTTCGATCAACCCGGCGAGGTCCGTGCCCTCGAGGAACTCCATCACCATGTACGGCACGCCCTCGGGCAACGTGCCGACGTCGACGACCCGCGCCACGTGATCGCTCTTGATCTGCGCCGCCGCGCGCGCCTCGCGGAGAAAGCGTAGCTGTGCATCGGCGTCGAGCTGACCGGTCAGAACCTTGACCGCAAACTTATCCTCGAGCTCGAGGTGACTGACCAACACCACCACGCCCATGCCGCCTTTGCCGAGCATGCGCTCGACCCGGTACTTGTCGACCAGGATGGTTCCCGGTTCGAGCTCCACCGAAGCTTCGGCCATCCAGGAGAGACTAGCCCGACTTACGGACCTGCTCGACCAGCGCGCTGACCTGGCGGTACCTCCTACCTCGGACCTTCTCGAGGCGGATCCTCGACGGAGATCGGGCTGTGGCGCGCGCGCACGGGGGCGACAACCCGGGTTTGTCGTGACAGACACGCTCGGTCCTGCGGTAGCCTGACGCTGTGACCGCAGAGGCGTTCGGCCGCTACAAGGTGACCGGCACCCTCGGTGTGGGAGGCATGGGCGAGGTCTACGAGGCCATCGACGAGGTGCTCGGCCGGCCGGTCGCCGTCAAGACGCTGCGAGGCAAGCACGGTGGGCTCGCCGCGCGGCTGCTCGACGAGCGATTCAAGCAAGAGGCGCGTGCGATCGCCGCGCTCGCTCATCCTGGCGTCGTGCAGGTGTTCGACATCGATCTCACCGCCGAGCCGCCGTACATCGTGATGGAGCGCGTCGCCGGGCCGTCGTTGAAGGAGCGGCTCGCGAAGGGCGTGCTCGGGGCGAGCGAGCTCCGCGCACTCGGGGTCCAGGTCGGTCGCGCACTCGCCGCGGCGCACGAAGCGGGCATCGTCCATCGCGACGTCAAGCCGGCGAACATCTTGTCGGCCACCGGCGGCGCGTGGAAGCTGGCCGATTTCGGCGTCGCGCACGTCCCGGACTCCGCGATCACGATGACCGGCCAGTTCGTCGGCTCGCCGGCGTACGCCGCACCGGAAGCGCTGGTGCGTGGCGAGACCGGTGTTGCAGGAGATGTCTACGGGCTCGGCGCCACGCTGTACGAGGCCGCCGCCGGGAGATGGCCGCGCAGCGACGCGACGAGCGGCGCGTTGTTCGGACCGGTGCCGCCACTGCGCGAGCTGGTGCCGGCGCTCCCGCACGAGCTCGCCGCGGCGATCGATCGCGCGGTCGCCGTCGAACCGAGTCACCGCCCGTCGGCGAGCGAGCTCGCGGATGCCCTCGCCGGGGCGAGCTCCGATCCCGGCGTCACGCTCGGCCATCACACGGTCGTCGGATCTCCGGCGGGTCCGGTGGTCGGCATCTCGAAGCCTCCGTGGAAGTGGATCGCGATCGGCGCGGCAGCCGTGCTCGCGATCGGGATCATCGCCGCGATCGCACGCGGAGGCTTCCGACACCGTCTTGCATCCTCCCGATGCGGCCGTCGAGAGACCGCTCGAGCCGGGCGAGCTCCGCGCGACGACGCCTGCAGTGGCGACCACCGATCGCCGCGCCGCGAAGGACTGGAACAAGGTCGTCGACAAGCTCTACAAGGGCGAGCTCGGCGAGGCGGCGAAGAAACTTTCGGAGTTCGAGCGCAAGTGGGGCGCGAGCGACGAGACCAAGAGCCTCCGCGATCAACTCCCGCCACCGTCAGCGCGCGACACGCACGAACGCGATTAGACTGGGGCGTCATGGAGCCCGGAACGCGCGTTGGCGCCTATCGCGTGATCGCACCGCTCGGTCGCGGGGGCATGGGCGGCGTGTTCGAGGTCGAGGACGATCACGGCCGGCGACTGGCGCTCAAGTCGACGCTGCAGGACAACGCCGGCGGCGAGATCACGCGTCGGTTCGCGCGCGAAGCGAACGCGCTGCGCATGCTCGATCACCCGAACCTGATCGCCGCGCTCGATATGTTCGTCGAGGCCGGCCAGCTCTACCTCGTGATGGAGAAGGTCGACGGCCGCACGCTGACCAAGCGAATCGCGGACAAGGAAGATCCGATCACCCCGCGGACCGCGCTCGTGCTCGCGCGGCAGATCCTCGACGGCGTCGACCACGCCCACCAGCGCGGCTTCGTGCACCGCGATCTCAAGCCCGACAACGTGCTGCTGCAACCGATGAGCGGCTGGGAGCGCGTCAAGCTGATCGACTTCGGCATCGTCAAGCTGCTCGGCGATGCCGCGGCTGCGTTCGGTGCCGGTGCCCTGACCCGCACAGGCCTGGTGTTCGGCACGCCTGCGTACATGGCACCCGAGCAGGCGCTCGGCCGGCTCGTCGATGCGCGCGCGGATGTCTACGCCGTCGGCATCATGCTGTACGAGATGCTCGTCGGTCGGGTGCCGTTCCGCGATCCCGACCCGGTCGTCGTGATGCGCCAGCAGGTCAAGCTCGAGCCACCGAGCCTGCGCAAGATCACCAACGACGCACCGTGGTGCACGCCCGAGATCACCGTGCTGGTCGACGGCGCGCTGGCGAAGCAACCCGAGCATCGGTTCGCAGACGCGCGTGCGATGATCGCGGCGCTCGATCTCGCATTCGAGTCGCTACCCTGACGGTCATCTGCGCCCCCAAGCACGGTGTGCGATTCTGACGCGACTCGAGGAACGCCTTCGACGCCGACCAACCATCGATCTCCTCGGCTATTCTCCCCACGTGTCAGCGTCCACGACGGATGACCTACGCGTCCTCCAGACCCGCGTGCTGCGTGCGCTCGAGTCATCCGGAAACACCGATCTCGTCGCGCCGCTCGAGGACATCTTCGAGCGCACCAACTACCTGGTAAATCGCCAGCGCTTCCTGGCGGAGCTCGACGAGGCGATCCGTCCACTCGCAGCACCTCCGACGCTCCTGCAGACCACCGCTCGGTTACTCGCGAACCACCTCGACGTCGAGCGTTGTGCATACGCGAACGTCGAGACCGCGATGGTGTTCGACATCACCGGCGAGTTCGTCAGGGGAGTCCCGAGCATCATCGGTCGCTGGCCGGTGGCCGCGTTCGGTGTGGCGTGTGTCGCCGACATGCTCGCGAACCGACCCTACGTGGTCGAGGACACCGAGGTCGATGCGCGAATCACCCCCGAGGCGCTGGCCGCGTATCGCGCGACCAACATTCGCGGCGTGATCTGCGTGCCGCTTCACAAGGGCGACCGCTTCACGGCGGCACTGGCCGTTCATCAGAATCGGCCACGAGCCTGGACGAGCGACGAGGTCGAGCTGGTCGCGGTCGTCGCTGGCAGGTGCTGGGAAGCCTTGGAACGTGCCTCGGTGCAGCGCGAGCTCGCCGAACATCACGGTCGGTTGGAGTTCGCCGTGCAGCTGTCGGGCGTCGGGTTCTGGTACTGCGACCTACCGTTCTCCGATCTGC
>JBBQJJ010000651.1:0-3722 GCA_038325805.1 Haliangiales bacterium | reverse complement strand
GGCCGGTGCGATCGGCGCCAAGATCCAGGAGCTGTATCCGCACGCGAAGGTCGTGATCGAGCTCGAGAAGCTCGCCCCGCCCTGTCCGGGTGTTCCGGCGGCGTGCGGCGTGCGGATCGTGCTGCCCGCGGTGGCGACGTGAGCTTCACGTTCTCCGCGCCGGTACGGTTCTCCGATATCGATCACGCGGGCATCGTCTACTACCCGCGGTTCTTTCATTTCTTTCACGTCGCGTTCGAGGAGCTGTGGCGGTCGCGGATCGGCCCGCGCGCGTACAGCGACTTGATCGATCGCGACAAGGTCGGCTTTCCGGCGGTGCGCGCCGAATGTGATTTCAAGGCGCCGCTCAGGTTCGGGGACAGCGCCGAGATCGAGGTCACGGTCTCCAGGCTCGGCGCAAAGTCGATCACGTTTCGGTATCGGATCTTTCGATCTTCCGAAGGTGAGAGCACGCCTCGGGTGAGCGACGATCGTGAACGTGTGCTGTGCGCGGAGGGGACGGTCGTGTGTGCCGTCGTCGATCTAGCTCGATTCGTTGCGATGCCAGTCCCCGAGCGGGTGGTCGCGATGCTGTCGGATCTCGTCGTTTCGTGAGAGTTACGACACGGTCGAAAAAACCCACCGCTTACCCGGAACCGGCCTTTACCATGCGACTGAACTCGGAGTAACCCTCCCGCATGCTCGAGCGTGACCCCAAGACCCTCGCGCGTCTCCAGACGATCGTCACGGCGCTGATCGAGCACCGCGTCTCGAGCTCGCTGGCCGATGTCGAGCGCGCGCTCGCGAAGTGGCGCGATGGGTCGCACTCGGCACTCGCAGCCCACGGAGCGGTGCTCCGCCACGCCGCACGTTGCGAGCGCACGGTCGAGAAGGTCACCGCGGCCGCCGGGGACCGCCCGGAAGGCATCCTGCGCGATGCCGTCGATGCGGGCCTGATGACGGGGGAAGAGTTCGAGCAGCTGGTCGGCAAGCCGCCGGCCGACGTCCCAGCGATCGAATCGCTACGCGATGAAGATGACGCGTCGGCCCCCGACAAGCGTCGCACGCTCGACGCGTTGCTCATGCGCGGACCGGTGCTGGTCCACGTCGATGCGCGGCGCTCGGAGGTCTCGGTGCCGCCGCGCTTCCGGGCCGATGCCTCGCTGGTGCTCCGCTTCGGTCACAACCTGACGCCCGCGATCGGCGATCTCGTCGTCGACGACAACGCGATCGCAGGCACGCTGACGTTCGCCGGCCAGCCGTTCCGCTGCATCCTGCCGTGGACCGCGGTCTACGCCGCGATGGTCGAGGGCGAGCAGCGTGGCACGGTGTGGCCCGAGGATGTCCCCGAGGACGTGCTCGGTGGATCGGGCGAGGCCGCGTCACCGCCCGTGGTGCCCGAGATCGCCGAGCCGCGCACCAAGTCGCGCGGCGGGCATCTCAAGCTCGTCGACTAGCGGCGGGGTTCAACCCTTGAACATCTGAGATGCCTGCTCGACGTAGGCCAGGCGCTGCGCGAACAGAGCGCGCACCGCGAGCGGCGTGAGGTCGAGCTTCTCGGCCTGTGTATTGATCGTGTTCGCGTGGCGCCACACGCGTGCACCACGGCGTTGCACGCCGCCGACCGCTGCGATCAGCTGCGCGACGCGCGCGTCGATATCGAGCACGCCTTCGCACGCGCACGCGGCGACGACGTCCTCCGGCAGATTCATCCGCGAGATCGCGCGCGCACCGATCGCGGGCGCGACTTCGTCGAGCACCGCGAGCACGCTGGCGTCGTCGTGGTGCGGCGCGCCTTCGAGGATCATCGCGCTGATCACGCGGAGCGCGATCGGCCGTCCGACATCGGCGAGGAGCCCGCCCAGCAGCGCTCGCTCGCTGCGTGCACCGCGGACATCGAGGCCGAGCCGTCCGGCCGCGAAGCCATTCGCCATCGCCTCGTCGGCGAGGCTCGGCCAGATCACCGGAAACAGCGCGAGCTCCTGCTTCGACGCGAGCTGGTAGTAGCCGCGACCAGCCTCGCCCATCACGATCTCGATGACCGAGTACATGCCGAGCTTCTGCACCGCACCGCGCAGCGAATTGATCGGCTCACCGCCCGCGTACACCGCGGAGTTCGCGACGCGTAGCAGGGCCTGGGCGATCGCGGCATCGCGTTGCACGGCGCCGACGAGCTGATTGACGTCGGCGCTGGGGTCGCGCGCGATCGCCATCACGCGACCGGCGACCGCCGGAAACGAGGGTGGAGCCGGCGTATCGAAGGCACGAGCGAACACCGTCTCGGCGAGCTGCGCCACACCGTCGGGCAGGCTCGTCGGCACCTCCTGCCCACCCTCGATCTGGTCGCGCAGCACGTCCATCACCGTGACGGGAGTCCGCGCCGGTAATTTGGGATGCTTGGAGACCACCGGAGCCACCGAAGGAGTCTCCACCTGCGCCCGCCGCGGACGAAACCAAGACATCACACGTGCCAGCATGCCGATCGTCTCGGCCGCATCCGGGAAACCTTTAACCGGTTAGGTCAGGGCGGCCTCGAGCATGCTGACCAGCGCTCCCACCTCGGAGCGCCGCTTCTCGGGTAACCGCCCTGCCCGGTCGCAGCTCGCCGCCAGCTTCCCGACATGCGCGCGGGCGTACGCCGCTTCCGGCGACAGCGCCGATAGTGCGTCGAGCACCTCGCCGACCTCGTCGAGGGTGCCCCGATCGAGCGAGTCGTTGCGGAACTGCGTCGCTTCGCGAGTCCGTGCGATCCGCGTAAACCCGGTCAGCCACCGTGCCGTCGCCGCGATCTTCGTGTAATCGAGCTTGTCGGGCGTGTCCTCCGGGGTGTGATAGACCCGCGACCGCCCGGCGCTGAGGAACAGAAACGGGATCCGTTGCTCCCAGAACGCCTCGTAGTCCGACAGCGGCGGGATGATCTCGGCATCTGCCGGTCGCACGATCACGCCGGGCTCGGCGCGCTTGAGTGAACGCACCAGCTCGTAGGTGCCGCGACTGCGCTCGGAGCCCAGCGCGAACAGCGACTCGCCGACCTCGTCAGGGAGCGCGGCGTCGCCGAAGCGATGGCCGACCAGGTCCATGCAGACCATGAAGTCGATCGGGTCTCGGTTCGCTCGTACAAACTCGCGCGAGCCCATCGCACCGGTCAGGAAGTGCGGTGGCTCCTCGCCGTCGAATGCCGCGATGATCACGCCGCGACCGGTGTGCTCCGCGGCGAGCGCACGCCCGACCTCGATCAGGATCGCGACCGCCGCGGCATTGTCGTCGGCGCCGCGAAACACGCTCTTGCCGATCATCCCGAGATGATCGAAGTGCGCGCCGATCAGGATGTAGCGCTCGACGTCACCCCGGATCTTCGCGAGCACGTTCGCGCCGTTGCAGCCCGGCACGGGCTGTTCGTACGGATCGAGCCCGGCGTCACGAAACGCCTGGACGACAAGCCGTCGCGCGGCGAGCCCTCCCGGCGTCCCTGGTCGCCGTCCCGCGCACTCGTCGCTGCACAGCCGCTCGATGATCTGCCGCATGACTTACACCGTAAGCTTATGCTGTAAGTACGGCAAGTGGTAAAACGCAAACCCCTGAACCGCGAGGCGATCCTCGATGCCGCGATCGCGCTGCTCGATCAGCACGGATTCGACGGGCTGTCGATGCGCAAGCTCGCGACGGTGCTGGGGGTCGAGGCGATGTCGCTCTACAACCACGTCGACGGCAAGGACGCGCTGCTCGACGGCATCCACGAGAGG
>JBBQJJ010000650.1:0-3728 GCA_038325805.1 Haliangiales bacterium | reverse complement strand
ACACAGGGGAACCGCCAGCCCTCCTTCGTCACTGCCGCCTGCCGAACGCCCTCTGTCTCCGGAGACAACGGCGTCGGCCGGATCGATATTGGGAACACGCGACCAGCAACCTGATCAACCCTGCTCTTCGAGTCCGAACTGGACTCGAGTGACGGATTCGATCTGCGTTAGCTCGGACGCAACGTGGCGCCCGACGCTTCCGCAGAGACCTGGCGCGTGGCTTCGTCGTAGTGGCGCCAGCACACCGGAGCGTACGTCTCGTCGGCTCCAAGCTGGACCTGTGGCCCGACGGTGGTGGGAGTCCCGTTGACGAACCGCAGGTTGCAGATCGCCTTCTTCTGACAGTACTGGCAGGTCACCTTGACCTCTTCGATGCCGTCCGCGAGCTCCATCAGGCGCTGGGCACCGGGGAACAACCGGGTCCGGAAATCGGTGCGCAGGCCGTAACAGATCACGGGCACGCCCGGGTCATCGGTGATGCGACGGAGATCCTCGATCACGGTGGGCGGGAGGAACTGCGCTTCGTCGACGAGCACGCAATCGAGCCCCTCGAACTCGCGGGGATCGAGGACCGTGTCCTCGTCGATCATCATGTCGGCTTCTGCTTCGAGCCCGCTGCGCGACGAGATCTTGGCAGCGCCGAACCGGATATCGAGCCGCGGCTTGACGAGCAGCACGCGCTTCCCTTGCTTGCGGTAGTTGTGGGCGACCGCGAGCAGGTTCATCGACTTCGCCGAATCCATCGTGCCGTATCGGAAGTAGAGCTTCGCCACGCCGCGACCCTACGAGACCCCTCTGACAGCTCAGGGGGTGTGCGTAATCCGGAGGAACGGCTTGCCGTTCGCCGCTTCGCTCGACCGGATCAGGGACTCGTCGGAGCTCGTGCTGGTCAGCGCGAGGCCGAGGTTGGTCGCCGGATCCGTCACCCATCCCTGAACCGTGGCGACGTCGACGTCCGCGGTGAACTCGGCGACCGCGTTGGGCGTGAACGTCGCGATCGCCGTGGTGCCCCGCGACGGTGGCGCTGCACCCTGCGCGAGCCAGGCCGTGTTCGTGTTGCGACGCCGCCAGGACGACGTGGTCTCCGTCCAAGACTCCCGCATCGGGAAGACCTCGATCTCGCCACCCGGGGCAGCGGCGAACACGTGGAGCTCGACGACCATCACGGTCGTCGTGGTCGGGAGTCCCGAGAGATCGAACTTCATCAGCCCGACCGCGCCTGGGGCGCCATCGACGAACATCGTCGCCTGGTTTCCGAAGTTCGAATTCTGATTGAACCCGAAGTCATCGATGTAGTTGTCCAGCGACGACACGTGATCCGACGTTTGTGGTTCTGGCGGACCGTCGGCTGGCTGCGTATCCAACGGAACGACGGGCAGATCCGGTGGTGGTCCGTCCGGATCGACGATCGACGCGTCTTCTCGCGGCTGATCGTCGGCCTGTCCCGCGGGCGGCGCGGAGTAGGAGCACGCGCCCAACGCCACGAGCAGATACGGCAGGCGCCCCATCGTCGAGCATCTTAACGCGACGAGTCCCGAGGATGAAAGCGCTGGGTCAGACCTCAGTTGAGGTCGGCGCGCCGGTTGCGCCACTCGACGAACAGTGACGCGAACCGCGGATCGGCGCGTAGCGGCGCGAGATCGTTGTCGGTCTCCATCTTCTCGGTGTGCTCGTACTCGTGCTCGATCGCCTTGCTGACCTGATCGAGAGCGAGATCGATCTGACCGACCGCAGCAAAGGCGCAGGCGGCCGAGTGATAGATGTAGGGGTTCTCGGCCGCGTACGGCTGGCCTTGCTCGGCGAGCTCGACCGCGCGCCGGTAGTCACCGAGGGCGTGCGCGTGAATACACGCTTTGTTCCACGCCATCACCAACGCAGTGCGACCCTCACTGGATCCTGGCTCCGGACTGGGAAGGGCAAGGACCTTCTCGAGAATCGCTAGCGCCTGCGGACGATCGACCGAGAAGCTCACGTTGTAGAGGTAGGCGATCAGGTTGCGATCCTCGGGCATCCGCTCGAGCACGGCACCGAGCGACGCGGGTGCATGCCGCGCGACCGAGGCCGTGAGCTCGGCGAGATCATCCGGATCGGTCGCCTCCATTGTCTCGGCGTCCAGCAGCTCGAGCGCAGCCGCTAGCTCCGCGGGTGCGTGCTCGGCCAGCTCCCCGACGACGAGCAACCGGACATCGCGACTCTCAGCCTCGCGCGCGAGCTCGATCGCCTCGGCGATTCGGTGCTGCCGCACCAGCACGATCGAGAGGTATCCCGCGGCATCGGACTTCGCGTCGAAGGCGAGCGCACGCCGGAGCAGCCGCTCGGCCACCTCGGCGGTCGTCGCGTTGTCGGGATCGTGATCGAGCGCGACCTCGATCAGCATCCCGGCGAGCTCGCGGCGCGTCCACGCACTCTGCGCGACCGCCCACGCGAGCGCAGCTTCCTCACCGTGACGCGCGAAGCGATCGGAGAAGGGATTGCCGGCGAGCACGAAGACGTCGCCTTCATCACCCGACGCGCGGGACTTGACCGCACCGTCGATGATCTCGTAGCGCGCCCAGGTCAGCGGCAGGATGTCGTTGATCCGCGCGAGCAGCCACAGCAGGAAGTGCGTCTGATCCGAGGCCGTCGCCGGGACCGAGAACTTCTCGACCCACATCAGGGCCGAGCGATGCCGGCGATCGTGGACCACGTCGGCGCGCTGGAACGCCTCGAGCTCGTCGACGCGTTCGTCCTGGTAGACCGACAACCACAGCGCGAAGAACGCGTTGACGACCGATTCTTCGCCGGGCAGCGCCTCGCCACCGAGCTTGAAGGCGACGCCGAACGCCTCCCAGTCGTAGTTGTCGATGATCTCGGGATAGCGCTCGATCGGGAACGTCACCGATCGCTCGAAGGGCGGCGCACCGTTGCGCCAGTGGCTCTCGAGCACGCCCACCTCGTGCTCGCCGGTCTCGGGATCGCCGTCGTCGTCGTCATCGAGATCGTCGTCGGCAGCTTCCTCGGTCGCGGGCGCATCGGGTGCGGCGTACAGCACCTCGGCCGGCGCATCGAAGATCGCATCGACCACGTCGCTCTCGGTGCCCGGGACCGTGATGTCCGCATCGCCGTCCGCTTCCTCGGCGTCGTCCGACTCCAGGGCGGTGAGCTCCATCCACGCGACACCGTCGATGCCGGTCTCGACCTTGACGAACCACATCGCGTCGACGTCGAACGTGCTCGCAGTCGCTTCGATCGCGAGGCGCTGCGCGTCGAGCTCTTCGCTGCTCGGCGGTAACCACGGCGCGGCGTGCCAGCGCCTGGCGGGTTCCGGGGTGGCGTTCTCGGAATCGACCCGCTCCGGTTCTTCCTCGTCCGATTCGGTGATGCCAGCGAGGCCGAGCTGCTTCCACAGCGAGCGTTGCTCGGCACCGTCGAGTGCTCGTGCGGTGCGAGCGATCACGATCCCGCGCGAGAGATCGCTGCGCCGCGGCTCGAAGCCGGAGAGATCCACGGAGGTCCAGCCTACAGGATCGGCACTCCATAGTGTTCGCGGCGAGACCACCGCGTGAGCTGGCACTTGCGGCTGCGGGCTCGGCCGGGTCGCATCGCGCCGCGACCAGCGCTCAGCACTCGATAATATTCACGGCGAGACCACCGCGTGCGGTCTCCTTGTACTTGCTGCTCATGTCGGCCCCGGTCCGCCACATCGTCTTGATCACCTTGTCGAGCGACACCTTGTGCGTACCGTCGCC
>JBBQJJ010000649.1:0-3730 GCA_038325805.1 Haliangiales bacterium | reverse complement strand
TGCTCGAGGCGATCGCGCGAACTCCGATCGTCCAGGTCGTGATCGACGACGATCCCGAGCTGCTCCAGCAGATCGGCGAGACCACGCTCGAGCTGCTCCACTACCGGGGCACGCTAGACGCGGTCCGCATCGCGTGCTGATGGTCGCAACTTGTCAGGGACTCGATGCACGCGTGCAGCAACGCACCGCCTACGTGGCGCGCTTCGCCGGCGGCACACCGACGATCGTCTTCTCCTCGCCTTCCCAGTCGGGGGACGTCGCGAACGTCTTGTCGATGACTCGATACCGTTGTGGCGTCACCGAGCCGCGCGCCATCCGTCGAGGAGGCGCGACTTCGTACGCCGCCGTTCGGCGGTTCCGCAGCTGCGCGTCGAACGCTTCGGCGTACTGCAGCGCCGCCGCATAGCGACCTTGATCGAAGGACGCGGGATCCGACGCCGCCTCCTGCGACAGCACTTCGTCGCGCTGCGCCTCGTACCGCGCGATCGCGGCCTGCTGATCGAAGTTCGGCGCGTAGCGCGCATGCATCTCGTACGCTTCCTGGTTCGACATCGGCGCGCGCACCGTGAGTCCTTCGATGTCCTCCGGACTCTCCGGCGCGGGCAGCGGCATGACGTCGAGCGTGGTGTGCGCCCTCGCGAGATCGACGGGCTCGGATGCTGCCCGCACCGCCTTCTTGCGATCGATCAACACCACCGCGAACGGCAGCGCGAGCAGCGCTCCACCGCTCGCGGCGTAGAGCTCGTCGGAGCTCGCCATCCCGCACAGCGTCACGACTCCACCGACGGCGACCAGCTTCAAAATAGCTCGCAGCATTGGACGTAGTACGGGTGAGCCCGACGTCGGGCTCCCTGATTTTGTTGGAGAAATATCGGGCGCTCTCGATGCGTTGCACTTCGATCCGCCACACCGAGTTGGGAGTACCTTCTAGATATGTCGGTCTCGGCAACCCTCCAGGATGCGTATCGAGTCGGTCAGGCGGTCGTTCGCGTGCTCGGCGATTCGACCAAGACGCACGAGATTCATCGCGTCGAGGAGATCACGGGCCGGCCTCGCTATCGCCGGCTGCTCGCGGAGATGGCAGCCACGCCTGAAGGTCGGCGCATCCTCGCGGAGCGACCCGAGCTGTCGAGCGACCACGTCGACTACGATCGCCTCCGCGCCTTGCCGGCGTCGACACTCGGTGGTGCGTACGCACGTCACCTCGACACCAACAAGCTGAGCGCCGACTACCAGGCGGCTGCCACGCGCCACGTCGATGATCCCGAGATGGCGTACTTGATGCGGCGATTCCGTCAGACCCACGACGTCTGGCACGCGCTGATGGGCATCGGCATCACCGGTCACGAGGAAGTGCTGACCCACTGGTTCTCGTACGGTCAGCTGCGGTTGCCGGTGTCGGCGCTGATCATGGTGTTCGGCACGATGAAGCACATGCTGTTCGAGCGCCGGTGGGAGGCCCTTCGTCATTCGCTGATGGAGGCGTATCGCTCCGGTCGCAACGCCGAACCCTTGTTGTCGGTGTACTGGGAAGACCTCTGGGAGCGTCCGCTCGACGAGGTGCGCGCGCGCTATGGCGTGCAGCCTCTCGATCGTTCCAAGTTCGGGAACTAGTGGCGAAGAAGCGAGACCGCACCGCGCGACGGATCGAGGAGAGGTCGGCGCAGAAGCTCGTGCGCGATCGCGAGCGGCTCGCGGGCCTGACCACCGGCGGCTCGCCGGAGTATCCGATCACGGTCGACTCCGTGGCCGTGATCGAGGTGCGCGCGCACGCGATGCCGTGTCATCAGTGCGAGAGCGAGACGCGCATCGGCGATCACACCGTCGATCACGCCACCGGCTTGCGCGTCGTCGACGTCAGCTGCACGCGGTGTGCGGCCAAGCGCCAGCTGTGGTTTCGACTCGTCGTCGACGAACCGAACTAACCCTCGCGAGCTCGTCGAGGAGGGTTAGACCAGGCGAGCAGGCGCGATCGCGTCGCGGGGCGGCGGAACCTTCATCACCAGGATCACCACGGCCGCACCGACGGTGAAGAGCGAGCACACGACGACCTCGAACGCGAACAGGTTGACGCCGCGAAAGTTCAGCTGGCCACCAAGCAGAAGGTCGGCGAACGGCGCGAACGTCGCGAGTGCGACGGCCGCCGGCCACCGCCCGTGATAGTCGGTGATCGCCGCCCACAGCGAGACGCCACACGCCGCGGCAAAGCCGCCGAGCCCAAGCCAGAACCACCGTTCGGAGGGATAGCCGAGGGCGAGCACGGCGGCGAAGCTCATCACGCCGAAGCTCGAGATCCCGCTGAGCACCTGCCATCGCCTACGCATGGTGTTCTCCTTCGCTCAGCCGATGAACGCGCGCAGATCGAACCCTTCGTCCTCGACGCGTTCATTCAACCCCGAGCCACTCCGCCACGAGCGCGAATCACCGCACGCGAGGCACAGCTTGATATCGCGGCCGCCGACCTTGCCGGCGATGATGTAGGACGCGACCGCCTGCTCGTTGCACTTCTCGCAGCTATGGAGATAGAGGTCGTCGCGACGGAACCCGCGCTTGTTCAACTTGTACTCGATCGTCTGCAGGTCCTCGACGGGCGGCATCCCTCGATGGTACGCGGGTCAGTCGCCTGTGACTAGTCGCCCATGGTGCGCTACGGTGGCGCGTGGTCGACGAGCTGATCGAGCTCCTGCGAGGAAAGCGCGTCGTCGCATTGACCGGCGCGGGCTGCTCGACCGAGTCGGGGATCCCCGATTACCGAGGCCCCGAGACGCCGCCCAGGAAGCGGCCCCCGATCCAGCATCGCGAGTTCGTCGACAAGCCGGAGTGGCGCCGGCGGTACTGGGCGCGCTCGATGATCGGCTGGCCGAAGATCAGCGCTGCGCGGCCGAATGCCACGCACACCGCGCTCGCCGGGCTCGAGCACGCCGGAGTGATCGCGGGGACGATCACGCAGAACGTCGACGGGCTGCACCAGGCGGCGGGGAGTCGGGAGGTGATCGAGCTACACGGTGCACTCGCGCGCGTGCGGTGCCTGGCGTGTGAAGCGATCACGTCGCGCGAGACCGTGCAGGATCGGCTGTGTACCGCGAATCCCACGTGGGTCGGTGGGGACGGCGTCGCCGGATCCCAGAATGAAGCCGCACCCGATGGCGATGCCGACGTCGACGAGATCTACGACGCCTTCGAGGTCGTCGCGTGTCCCTGCGGCGGCACGCTGATGCCGGATGTCGTGTTCTTCGGCGGCAGCGTGCCCAGGACCACGCTCGATGCCGCGTGGGCGATGTTCGGACTCGCCGAGGTGTTGCTCGTGGTCGGCTCGTCGCTGACGGTGTTCTCGGGCTACCGGTTCGTGCGGCGCGCCGGCGAGCACGGCATCCCGGTCGCGATCATCAACCGCGGGCCGACGCGAGGGGATCCGCACGCGATCCTGCGGATCGATGCGGTGTCCTCGACGACGTTGCTCGCGGTCCAACGCGCACTGACGTAGGCTGCTGCCATGCGCTGGTGGTTACTCCTCGTCCCCGCGATCGCGTTCGCCGATCCGAGATCCGACAAGCTGCATCGCGACGCGATCGTCGTCGACACTCACCTTGACGCGCCCGATCAGCTCGCCGACAAGTGGGCCGATCTGGCGGCCTCCGGCTCGACCGATCACTTCGATATTCCCCGTGCGCGAGCCGGCGGACTGACCGCTCCGGTCTTCTCGATCTACGTCTCGGCGTCGTACGCGGAC
>JBBQJJ010000648.1:0-3735 GCA_038325805.1 Haliangiales bacterium | reverse complement strand
TCGTTCGCCTTCGCCGCCTTCGCGCACGCTTCGTACTCGGGCGCCGCGTTGATCACGAGGTTGCCGTCGCGCGCGATCTTCATCGAGATCACGCCGTACCGCGTGGTGACGTCGACGAACGAGCGCTCGAGCGTGGTGCGTTCGAGCTGCGCATAGCGCACGCCGATCGTGGTGGTCTCGCGCAGGATCGCGGTGATCACCGCGCTGCGCCGGTCGAGGGTGGCGAGCGCGCTGATCGTCAGCGCCGGCCTGCCCTTCTTCATCTGGATCGGCGTCCACCACGCATCGACGGCGCCGGCCGCGAAGATCGCGTCGAGCGCCGGGGCGCAGAGCTCCGAGGACATGTCGTCGACGTTCGCGTCGATCTGCCAGATCTCGTCTGTCGTGGAGAGGGACCCCGCCCCATCTGGCGAGCGGACGGTCCGCGCGAGCGTGACGACGCGCAGGACGTTCGCGCGATCCGCGAGATCGACATCGCCCGCGCCCCACCCCACGCCGATCGGGCGGCCGTTCGGTGGGGGTCCCCAGTGGGTGACGGCGGAGGACAGGATCGCGGCGCCGGTGGGCGTGCATAGCTCGCGCGCCACGCCGCCGTCGGCCATCACGCCCTGCGCCTCGCGCAAGACTTCGAGGGCGGCAGGTGCCGGCACCGGCAGCACGCCGTGCGAGCAGGTGATCGTGCCGTGGCCCATCGCGACGGCGGCGCAGCTCACGCTCGCCGGTGATAGCCAGTCGAGCGCCGCAGCAGTGCCGACGATGTCGACGATCGAATCGATCGCGCCGACCTCGTGGAACGCGACGTCCTCGACGGTGGAGCCGTGGAGCTTGGCCTCGGCACGCGCGATCCGATCGAAGATGTCGAGCGCGCGCTTCTTGGTGCCCTCGGTCAGTGGCGCGGCGACGATCCGCTCGCGGATGTCGCGGTAGTGGTAGTGCGGGTGATCGTGGCGCGTGGGGAGTGGATGGGTGTGGTGGTGGTCGTGGTCGTGGTGGTGGTCGTGGTCGTGGTCGTCGTGATGCTCGTCGAACTTGGTGCGTTCGACGAGCTTCGCGAGCGTTTCGATCGGCACCGCGCCCGTCGACTCTTGATCGGATCTCGCGTGCGCATGGGCGATGCCGGAAATCTCACCGGCGGTGTCGACCTTGACGTCCGTCGCCGTGATGCCGTGCTTGAGCACCTTCGCCGTCTTGAGCCGCGCGCGCCCCGCGCCGATCGCGTCGAGCGCCGCGCCGACGACGTCGATCGGAACGCCGAGATCGAGCAGCGCACCGAGCATCATGTCGCCGGCGGCACCGCTCGCCGCATCGACGTGGAGGTGAAGACCGCGTAGCTCCGTCATCGCGCTGCTCCCTTGGCTAGCCGAGCGATCTTGATCGCGGCCACCGCTGCTCCGACGCCGTTATCGATGTTGACGACTGCAATGCCTGGCGCGCACGAGCTCAGCATCGCGGCGAGCGCGACCAGGCCATCGATCGAGACGCCATATCCGACGCTGGTGGGGACGGCGATCAGCGGCCGATCGATCAACCCGCCGAGCACCGACGGCAGCGCCGCTTCCATCCCGGCGATCGCGATCACCACGCCGGCGCGCTGGAGATCGGGGACGCGCGCGAGCAAGCGATGCAACCCGGCGACGCCGACATCATGGATGCGCGACACCGGCGCGCCCAGGTACTCGGCGACCAGCGCGCACTCCTCCGCGACCGCGAGGTCACTGGTCCCGGCGCAGACGACGGCGATCGATTCTGCCGGCGGCCGATTGGAAGGCTTGCCCAGGGTGACGACCCGCGCGAGCTCGTGGAACACCGCCTCGGGGTGGGCGAGCTGCACGATCGCCGCTTTCGGGGCATCGACGCGCGTGGCGATCGCGGCACCCGCGACACGTGCGAGCTCGCCGAGCGCCCCTGCGATCTGCTCGCCGGTCTTGCTCTGGCCGTACACGATCTCCGGAATCCCGGTGCGCAGCTCGCGGTGGTGATCGATCATCGAGCTGCCGACCGCATGCGCGACCTCGGCATACGGAAGATCGCCGACCAGGCGCGCCGCGTCCTCGGGGCTCAGCGCTCCAGCGCGCACGCGTTCGAGCACCTCGAGCAACTGCGTGCGATCCACGTCACTCGTTTACCTCGATTTTGCCGGTCCGTGCACTCCGCGTGCGACCTGCCTACACGACCAGGGACGTATCCTTGACGAGATGACTTCACGTAGCTTGGGACTGGTGCTGGTGCTGGGTGCGTGCGGTGGCAGCGTCGGCGGCTCCACGGATGTCGAACCGACGCTGGTGTTCGCCGATCGCAGTGATGCGGAGATCTCGCGGCTGGTGTCGGCGGCAACGGTCTCGGAGGGGTTCGGTGCACAGGCGGTGGTGTCGTCGTTCGACGACCCGGTCGATGGCGATCCATGCCCCGCGATCACCGAGGACCTCGCGGCTAACACCGTCACGATCACCGGCGGATGCAGCACGCTCGACGACGAACAGATCGAGGGCAGCGCGACGATCATCAACCCGCTCGGCTGGGGTGACCTCGAGTACGACGTTCGTGACGACTCGATCTACGACTTCTCCGGCTTCACGATCGTCCGCAGCGAGGCCGCCGGCATCGTGCAGGCGTGGGACGGCGTGTTCACCACCGCGCCGAGCTTCGCGACGCTCGATCTCGATCTCACCAGCGAGCTGATGGGGCTGAGCGTGCGCTCGGATCTGTTCCTCGCGTGCGATCAGAGCTCGTTGACCTGCGAGCACGGCGAGAGCGGGCTCGAGCTGCTGGGCGTCGGTGGCGCTCGGGTGTCGGGCACGATCGCGGTGTCCGGCCAGAGTGCCGTGAGCTCGCTGACGCTGCGCGGCGTCGATACCTTGCTGGTCTCGATCTCGCAGGGCTGCATCCACTGGGAGATCGAGGGCACGAGCCGCGTGTTCGACCAGGGCACCTGCCCCTGACCTACTTCTTGCGCTTCGTGATCCGGACGGCTTCGATGGCGCGGTCGTTCGCCGCGATCACCTCGATCGTCAGCCCCAGCAACGCGAGCGTCTCGCCCTTCTCGGGGATCCGGCGGAACCTCTCGATCAACAGCCCCGCGATCGTCTCGTAGTCCTCGCTCTCGGGGAGCCCGAGGTCGAGCTCCGTGTTGAGCCGCTCGACGCTGGTCCGGGCTTCGACCCGCCACGCGCCTGGGCGCTCGACCTTGATCGGCGACGGATCGGTGTCGAACTCGTCGTCGATGTCGCCGACGATGATCTCGAGGAGATCCTCGATCGTGCAGATGCCGACGGCCTTGCCGTACTCGTTGACCACGATCGCGAGGTGGGTCTGCTCGGCCTGGAGCTGGACCAGGAGATCCGACGCCTTCATCGTCTCGGGCACGTAGGTCGGCGCGTGTGAGAGCGAGCCAACGGACTTGTCGGACCTCGCAGTCGCGGCCTGCAGCACGTCGAACACGTGGACGATGCCGACGACGTCGTCGATCCGGTCCTTGTAGATCGGCATCCGCGAGTGTTGCTTGTCGGCGATCTCGAGCGCGGCTTCCTTGACCGGAGTGTCCTCCTCGAGCGCCGTGATCTCGGACAGCGGCACCATCAGCTCGCCGACCTTGTACTCGGAGAGCTCGAACACGTTCGCGATCATCTCGCGCTCGTCGGCGTCGATCTCCGGCTTATCGGTGGTCGGCTCGCTCTCGATCAACAGCGCGAGCTCGTCGCGGGTGACGAACGCCTTCTTGCGATCGCTCCTCGCCGC
>JBBQJJ010000647.1:0-3760 GCA_038325805.1 Haliangiales bacterium | reverse complement strand
GCAGCCGCGCGCCTGACTCAGGCTTCGGCGCGACTGCCGCGACCGCCGCGACGACGGCGCCGACCACCACGATTTCCACGCTCGCCACCGCCGCTGCGATCACCACCGCTGCTCGCAGCGCGTGGCGCGCTCGGCGCTGGTGGACGCGGCGCGCCTGCTTCGGCAGCTTCCTGCGCGGCGATGTCCGTCGACATCTTGCCGGCGACGCGGAATTGATCCGGCTTCCAGCCCTTCTGACCGATCACGGTGATCAGCTTCTGGAACCGCTTCTCGAGGTGATCGAGGTAATCGCGCTCCTGGCGCGACAACAGCTCGGCGACGCGCGGTGCGGCTTCGATCTCGATCTTCTCGGTGTCGACCAACGTGCCCGAGCGACGCACCTCGCGCAGGATCTCGTACGCGACGGTGACCACGCTCTTCACCACGCCAGAGCCCTCGCACGTGGGGCAGGGCTCGGTGAGTAGTTGCACGAGAGACTCGCGCGTGCGCTTGCGCGTCATCTCGACGAGCCCGAGCTCGCTGATCTTGGTCACGTTCGTGCGCGCGCGATCGCGAGACAGCGCCTTCTGGAACGCGTCCCACACCTTGCGGCGGTTGTTCTCTTTGTCCATGTCGACGAAGTCGACGACGATGATGCCGCCGATGTTGCGCAGCCGGAGCTGACGCGCGACCTCATCGCAGGCCTCGAGGTTGTTTGCGGTGACCGTATCCTCGAGGTTTCCCGAGCCGGTGTTCGTGAACGAGCCGGTGTTGATATCGATCGCCGTCAGCGCCTCGCCCTGGTCGATCACCAGCGAGCCACCGCTGCGGAGCGGGACCTTGCGGGCGACCGCGGCGCGGAGTGCGGGCTCGATGTGATAGTGGTCGAAGATCGGACGGCGGCCGTCGTACTTCTTGATCCGCTCGGTGAACCGCGGCAGGAACGCCTCGGTGAACTTGCGGACGCGCTCGCACTGCTCGTCGTCGTCGATCTGGACTTCCGCCGTGTCCTCGCGCATCAGGTCGCGAACGACCCGCAGCGAGAGATCCAGATCGGCGTAGACCAACCCGGAGCCCGACATCAGCTCGTGCCGCTTGTCGATCTCGCCCCACAGGCGCGCGAGGAAATCGACGTCGTCGCGCAGCTCCTGATCGCCGGCGTCTTCCGCGGCAGTGCGAATGATGAAGCCCGAGCCCTTCGGCCGAACTTCGTTGACGAGATCGCGTAGGCGACGACGCTCCTTATCGGATCCGATGCGACGCGACACGCCGATTTGGGCGACGTGAGGCATGAACACGGAGTACCGACCGGGAAGCGAGAGGTAGCCGGTGACGCGAGCGCCCTTTTGTCCGATCGGATCCTTCACCACCTGACACAGCACGGTCTGCCCGGGCTTCAGGAGGTCTTCGATCTTTCGGTTCGCGAGTTGTTTGCGCGAGCGCGCGATGCGCGACGCGGCGCCTTCGGGAGACTCGTCCGCACCATCATCGGTGTCGGCGTCGTCGAATAGCTTGGATTGGTCGCCCGCTCCCAGCACGTCGGCCACGTAGAGGAACGCAGCGCGCTCCACCTTCGAGCCGAGATCGACGAATGCCGCCTGCATGCCCGGGAGGACCCGGGTCACTTTGCCGCGATAGATGTTTCCGACTAAGCCGCGATCCCGTTTGCGTTCGACAAAAAACTCAGCGAGGGCACCCTCTTCAACGACCGCCACGCGGATCTCGGGTCCCTCTGCGTTGACCACGAGCATGTTGTTCATGAAAGCTCTGCAATCTGTTGCGCCCGCTCCGGAGCGTCGCGACATGAATGTCCTAGACGAGTCGCGCGCAGGGAGGGGTCGGGCTGCGTCGGTAACATGCAAACCAATGCGTTACAAGACATTAGGTGGCCTCTGGTGGTCGTGGCCTGAGCTTTGCTTTGATGGCGACCGCGCTGGCGTTGCCGCGTCAGCGATTGGTCGTCGGACTATCTATTTAATCTCCGATTATCAGCCACTTAGTTAGTTAGTCTTGCTTGAATCGAACGCCTGAGTTGCCGCTCGGGCGTTCGGCGTTTTCGGGCCCTGGTCCCCGGAGCCCGATACCCTTTTGCGCGTGAGCGACGACGCGTCACCGGTGGTCCAACGCCAGGACGACGCGATCGCGTTCGTGCTCGCGCTCGGGCGCGCCCTCCACAGGTACGGCACCCCGGCGCATCGGCTGGAGGAGGCGCTGCGGGTCGCGTGCATGCGGCTCGATCTCGAGTCCGAGATCTTCACCACTCCGACCGCGATCATCATGAGCTTCGGCGATCCGCACGAGCTGCGGACGCGGATGATGCGCGTCGAAGGCGGCGAGCTCGACATGGACAAGCTCGAGCAGGTCGATGACCTCGCCGACGAGGTCGCCGCACAACACGTCACCGCCGCCGAGGGTGTGGTGCGACTCGAGCAGATCCTCGCCGCCCCCCGCGTCTACAGTCGCTCGGTCACCGTCGTCGTCAACGGGCTGACCTCCGGCACGCTCGCGGTGTTCTTCGGCGGCTCGCTGATGGATGTCGCGATCGCTTCGCTGATCGGCGTGATGCTCGGACTGCTCGAGATCGTCACCCATCGCTCCACCGATCAGACGCGCGTGTTCGAGCTCGTCGGGTCGGCGTTCTGCGCGTTGACCGCGAACGTGTTGTCGTCGTGGGTCGACATCTCGCCGACGCTGGTCACGCTCGCCGCGCTCGTCGTCTTGCTTCCGGGCATGTCGCTCACCGTCGCGATGACCGAGCTCGCGACTCGCAACCTGATCGCGGGGACGGCGCGGTTGATGGCGGCGGTGATCGTGCTCTTGCAGCTCGTCGTCGGGGTCGCCATCGGCTCGAAGCTCGGCAACGCGCTCGTCATCGTCCACGTCACCGAGCCGGCGCAGTTGCCGTACTGGGCGCGATGGGTGGCCTTGGTCGCATCCGCCCTCGGCATGGCGATCATCGTCCAGGCGCAGCGCCGTGCCTTCAGCTGGATCCTCGCCGCGAGTGTCGTCGGTTATCTCGGCACCGGCATCGGCACCGAATGGCTCGACGACCAGATGGGCGTGCTGGTCGGCGCGTTCTTCGTCGGCGTGATGGGCAACATCTTCGCGCGACTCATGGAGCGGCCCGCGCAGGTCGTGCACGTCCCGGCGACGCTGCTGCTCGTGCCGGGCAGCATGGGCTTCCGCGGCGTCTCGGCGCTGCTCGGTCGCGACACGCTCAGCGGTGTCGGCACCGTGTTCGAGATGTTCGTCGTCGCGATCGCGATCGTCGCGGGCTTGTTGATCGCGAACGCCGTCGTGTCACCGCGTCGCAGTCTGTGAGCGGCAGCGGCGGCGGAACGCGAGGAGCGCGAGGCCGATCGCGAGCAGCCCGCCGGTGCTACCGCCCGCGCTGCAACCGCGCACCTGCGGTGGACGATCGTCATCGTCGTCGTCGACCGGATCGCCCGACGCGTCGGGGTTGGTCGGATCGGTCGGCGGCGGCGTCGGATCGGTCGGCGGCGGGGTCGCCTGCGGGAGCACCGAATCGATGAACGCGAGCTCGGCCGAGATCGCCGTGTAGACGTCGAGCCCGCGGGTGCACGAGCTGCCGGTGCCACCCGACCCGAGACCGGCAACCGCCGTGTTCGCGCCGACGAAGGACGGCGCGCCGCCATCGCCGTAGCAGCTGCCGGTGCCATCGGATGCGTCGAAGCAGATCAGATTTGCGTTGGTGATGCTGTTGTCACCGGCCTGCGCGCAATCGACGCTGGTCGTCGTCAACGAGCGGATCTGACCACCG
>JBBQJJ010000646.1:0-3764 GCA_038325805.1 Haliangiales bacterium | reverse complement strand
CACCTCTTCCGCGGACTTGAGCTCCTCTTCGACCATCATCTTGTCGGTATCGCTGATCTTCGCGCCGTTCTCCGACACCAGCTTGCGCGTGCCGTAGACCAGCGTGTCGAGCTGGTTGCGAGCCTCGATGACTTCCTTGCGCGCCTTGTCCTCGGTCTCGTGCTTCTCGGCATCGTCGACGGCGCGCTTGATATCCGCGTCCGACAGACCCGACGACGCTTCGATCCGGATCGTCTTCTCGGCGCCGGTGGCCTGGTCCTTGGCTGCGACGTTCAAGATGCCGTTGGCGTCGATGTCGAACGTGACCTCGATCTGCGGGACGCCGCGCGGGGCCGACGGGATGCCGGTGAGCTGGAACTTGCCGAGCGTCTTGTTGTCCTTGGCCATCGGGCGCTCGCCCTGGGCGACGTGGACCTCGACGCTCGACTGGTTGTCAGCCGCCGTCGAGAACGTCTCGCTCTTGCGCGTGGGGATCGTGGTGTTGCGCGGGATCAGCACGGTGGCGACACCACCGAGCGTCTCGATCGACAGCGACAGCGGCGTGACGTCGAGCAGGAGGATGTCCTTGACGTCGCCCGAGAGGACACCGCCCTGGACCGCCGCACCGAGCGCGACGACTTCATCCGCGTTGACCGAGCGGTTGGGTTCCTTCTTGAAGAACTCCTTGACCTTCGCCTGCACCATCGGGATGCGCGTCGACCCACCGACGAGGACGACCTCGTGGATGTCTTCGACTTTTTTCCCCGCGTCCGACAGCGCCTTCTTGCAGGGCTCCATCGCGCGCGTGACGATGTCCTCGATCATCTGCTCGAACTTGCTGCGCGACAGCTTCTTCAGCAGGTGCTTCGGACCCGTCGCATCGGCGGTCAGGTACGGGAGGTTGATCTCCGTCTCCTGGACGTTCGA
The DNA here is from genome assembly GCA_038325805.1 of Haliangiales bacterium. GTDB lineage: Bacteria > Myxococcota_A > Polyangia > Haliangiales > Haliangiaceae > JABFXX01. The sequence continues at coordinate 2,858 of JBBQJJ010000646.1, read as the reverse complement.
CAGCTCGATCTTCGCCTTCTCCGAGGCCTCCTTGAGACGCTGGAGGACCATCTTGTCCTTCGAGACGTCGATCCCGGTGTCCTTCTTGAACTCGGCGACCAGCCAGTCCATCAGGCGGTTGTCGATGTCGTCGCCACCGAGGTGGGTATCGCCGTTGGTCGAGATGACTTCGACGACCTTGTCGCCGACCTCGAGCACCGAGATATCGAAGGTGCCGCCGCCCATATCGAAGACAGCGATCAGCTGCTCCTTGGTCTTGTCGAGACCGTAGGCGAGCGCGGCCGCGGTGGGCTCGTTGATGATGCGCTTGACGTCGAGGCCGGCGATCTTGCCAGCGTCCTTGGTGGCCTGGCGCTGGCTGTCATTGAAGTACGCCGGGACCGTGATCACCGCTTCGGTGACCGGCTCGCCCAAATACTCCTCGGCCGCGCGCTTCAGCTTCATCAGCACGCGGGCGCCGATCTCCGGCGGCGAGTAGCGCTTGCCGCGGATCTCGAACGCCGTGTCACCGTTGCTAGCTCCGACAAGCTTGTAGGGAACCCGCTTGGATTCCTCCTCGACGATGGCGTCGGTACGCTTCCGACCCATGAAACGCTTGGACGAGAACACGGTGTTCTCGGGATTGGTGATGGCCTGACGGCGAGCGATCTGTCCGACGAGGACTTCGCCCTTGTCATCGAAGGCAACCACCGAGGGGGTCAGACGTGCACCCTCCTCGTTTGCGATGACCTTCGGTTCCTTACCTTCCATGATCGCGACCACGGAGTTGGTAGTACCGAGGTCGATTCCGATGATTTTGCCCATGACTTCGTATGCCCCTGTTGGGTTTGTGTGCCGCGCAACCTAAGTAGGTCGCAAGCGCCCGTCAAGACGGGGTCCAGCAGGTTTTCCAGGCAGGTGAAAGAACTCTCGCGCCCCGAATGAACCAGGGTCGGAGTCACCGTGCATCAGGCCCCGCCGGCCCCGCCGGCAGAACTTCGACGGTGATGTGCTGGGGATCGGGTGCGGCAGCGATCGTGACCCATTTGCAGTAGAGCGGCCAGTCGGCGGCCCCACGCGTCAGCTCGGCGAGGACCTGCGGATCGCCGGGGTCGCCGCGCAGCGGAGCGATGCAGCCGATGTGCTTGCCCGGGGGGACGCGGGCGAACGCGATCTGCCGGTCCTTGACGATCATGCCGTCGCGCGTCTGTAGCGAGCCGACCTTCGCACCGAACGCCCGACCCTCGCTGATCGTGTGCGGGAGTGGCAGGTTCACCGCCGCCGGATCGTCGACGATCGCGAGGATGCCGTAGCCGAACTGCACCGCGTTGGCAGGCGACGCCAGGTGGAGGGCCACGGTGACGCCCTGCGCGGTGAGGTCGACATTCACCTCGAGCGCCCGACCGGGGCTGACCTCGACGGGCCGGGTCTTGCTGATCGTGTTCTCGTCGCGCGTTCCCTGGACCACGATCGTCATGTGCGTGTAGCGCTCGGCGGCGACGCGATCGAAGCGATAGCTGCCATCGAGCCCGGTGCGAACAGTGATCCGCGAATCGACCGCGGTCTCGGGGCGCAGCATCACCATCGCCTCGCCGGGTTTGCCATCGATCCGGACGACCCCGTAGACCACGCCCGACTCGAGGAGGGTCAGCGTGATCTCGGTCAGGCCCGGGGGAAGGACCGCCATCGGCGAGCGCCCCGACGCGTGCTCGGCGGCGATCTGCTGCGGCCCGGTGCCAACACCGCGGAGGGTGAACCGACCGTCGGCATCGGTGGCGACCTGGAGCACGCGCGAGCTCGGAACCGGCACCAAGGACGTCCCATCTGCGCGCAGCTCGCGGGCGACCGCGACCATCGCACCGGCCACGGGATGCGCACGTCGGTCGATGACGCGACCCACGATCGTGCGGCCGCGGCTGACGGTGATCGTGCCGAGATCGGTGACGCGACCACGCTCGATCTGCACGTCGGCCAGGGGCTGCGTCGCGAACGCGCCGGTGAGCTCGACGTACTGCTTGCCGGCCGGGACGTCGTCGATCGAGAACGCCCCGTCGGCCGTCGTGAAGTGCCGCACCGACGAACCACCTAGCCGGACCGCGAAGCTCGTCACTGGCGAGCCATCGTCGAACGCGAGCTTACCGATCAGCTTCGATAAGTCATCGACGACGATCCGCGCCTGCGCGCCGGTCGCGACCTCGACGCCGGTGCGCATCCCGAGCAAGTCGTTCGCGGCTCCAGGGCGGATCGCGCGGACCAGGTACGAACCCGGTGGCAGCGGTGCGATCCGGAACCGGCCGTCCATCCCGGCGATCGCTGATTCGACGCCGCGCAGGCGATGGTCGACCTGCTCGGAGGTGCGCTCGGTGCGCGCCGGCTCGGCGACCACCCTCGCTTCGGGAACCGGCTCGCCGCCGGCGGTGACGACGAGACCCTCGATCGCGGCCACCTGATCGAGGACCAACTCGAGCGGTTTCGGATCGGTGACGAGGTCGATCGCGATCGTCCTGGAGGTCGCGTCGTCACTCGCCGCGAGGATCGACATCGCGCGGCGCGGCAGGCCCGCGAGCGTCACCTCACCGCGCGCATCGGTGACCGCGCGGCGGACCTGACCACCGAGCACGGTGTCGGCGCTGATCCGGACCTCGGCGCCGGGGACGACCTGCCGGTTCGCGTCGACGACCCTGACGCGCAGGGTCGCTCCTGCTTCGAGGACGATCGCGATGTCCTCGAGGTCACCGCGGAGCGTGAGCGGCCCGCTCGCACCCGGCGCGTAGTCGGCGTGATGCCCGCAAAAACGAAACGTCTCGCGTGGCAGTCCGGTGATCTGCCAGCGTCCCTGTACATCGGTGCGCGTGGCATCGAACCGCTCGTCGAAGTAA
>JBBQJJ010000645.1:0-3780 GCA_038325805.1 Haliangiales bacterium | reverse complement strand
GGTTCGCCCACCGAGCGTCGCCCCCGGATCGTACGCCGCGAGCTGCGCGACCTTCGCGAGCCCACCCTTCAAGCGACCCGCGTTCGATGCGAGCACGCGTGCTGCTTCCTCGTCGACGACATGATCGTCCTCGTCGGAGCCGGTCGGATCGGTGGTGACGATCTGCTTCGCGCGCGCCCACAACCGAGCGAACCCGACGCGCCGCTCTGCCTTCTTTCGATCGTCGCTCACGTCGCCTCTTTCTCCTCTTTCTGCTCTTTCTGCTCCTTCTCCACGTTTTCCACGTTCTCCTCGCTCGTCCTGATGTCGTCGAGCGCGAGCTTGCTGCGATCGATCTTCACGGTCGGTCGACTCGATGCCACCACCGGTGCATCGACCCTCTCGACACGCGAGCTCCGATCGAGCTTCTCGATCGGCCACTCCGGCTGCGGCGTGTCACTCGGCCGATCGATCGGGCCTTCGGGCTCGAGCTTCTCGAGCTTCTCGAACTTCGCGCTCCGATCGACCTTCTCGATCTTGGTGCTCCGGTCGAGCTTCTCGACCTTGGTGCTCCGATCGACCTTCTCGACCTTGGCACTCCGGTCGAGGGCTCGCACCTCGTCGGGGTCGGGCGTGCTGAACTTCGCCGGACCGGTATCATCGCTCCAGAACAGCTCGACGCGGTTCTTGCCGGTCTTCTTCGCGCGATACAGCGCACGGTCGGCGCGCCGAACGAGGTCCTCGCCGTTCGCGGCCTTGGTCTCGGGATACGACGCGATGCCGAACGACGCGGTGACGCTCAGCACCTTGGGTGGCTCGCTGTCGGTGGTCACGCGTTGCTCCGCGATCGCCATGCGGATGCGCTCGCCGACGTTGTACGCGTTCAGCATGTCGGTGCGCGGCAGGATCAACGAGATCTCCTCGCCGCCGTACCGCGCGGCCGTGTCGACGCCGCGCATCTGCGCCTTGACGACGTTCGAGATCGCCCGGAGCACGCGGTCGCCGATCAGATGCCCGTGCTCGTCGTTGAGCTTCTTGAAATTGTCGACGTCCATCATCACCACCGAGAACGGCGTGCCGTAGCGCTTGCTGCGCTCGACCTCCTCCTCGATCCGGGCGTCGAAGTAGCGCCGCATGAACAGGCCGGTGAGGCCGTCGACCATCGCGAGCTCGTAGAGATGGGCGTTCTGGAGCGCCGCCGCGATCTGGAGCGCGAGCGATTCGAGCAGCCGCTCGTGGTCGGGGCGGAACGCCGCTGGCTGCGACGACTGCACGACGATCACACCCTCGCAGCCGCCGTACATGAACAGCGGCACACCGAGCCACGCTCGGATCCCGCTGCCCTTCTCGTCGATCGCGATATCGCTCTCCGCGAGGTCATCGATCCGCTTGGTCTGGCCGCGTGTCATCACGTGGCCCGCCGCGCCCTCGCCCTCCTGCATCGCCTGCCGGAAGAACTTGTCGCTCGCGCCATCGTAGCCGTCGAGCACGAACCCGCTCTCGCCGCCCGCGCGGCGGTGCACGAGCGCCACGGCCTCGGCCTCGGGGATCGCCTTGATCGTCTCGCGCGCGACCGCCTCGACCAGCTCCTCGAGTTGCAACGAGGCAGCGAGGCGGCGCGCCGTGGCGGTCAGGATCTCCAGATCGTGGACGCGCTCGTGGAGCTGCTTGCTGGTCCGCGACAGCCGCGAGAACACCAGGTTGATCAGCAGGTACGTCAGCGACAACAACAGGAAGCCGAGCGGCTGGCCGGGGTCGTAGAGCAGCACGAGCACCACGCCGATCGGCATCAGCGACGCCTCGGCGATCACGCCCGGCAGCGCGAGCTCCTTCAGATACGCGCGCCACGGCCGGCCGAGCATGCGCAACCGGATGCCCTGCACCGTGTAGTGGATCGCGAGGAACAGCGTGGCGATCGCGACCACCCGCATCGCGACCTGCCACGGATTCGTCGGGCTCACGTGATCGGCTCCGAACAGCCACCCGCAGAACACGAGAAGGCCGCCGGAGAACCCACCGAAATAAAGCACGTAGCCGAGCTCTGCGAGCGGCCCTCCCTCGTCCCGCTTGCCGTGACTGCGCGCGAGGTACAGTCGCACCGACGCGTCGATCGTCAGCGCCACCGCGACCAACCGCCCCGCTCCCACCGAGCCCACACACAGCGCGGCGGCGACGTAGTACGCGGAGTCGAGCGACAGCACACTGCCCTCGACGCGGAACGCGAGCACGCGCGCTGCCAGGATCACGCTGACGAACAGCGCGATCCACAAGGCGGCGGTGGGCTCGGGATCCGGCAGGATGCCGGCGATCGGCAAGCCGACGACAACACCCCACCCGATCAGCCCGACGGCGATCGTGAATGTCTGTCCGACCGAACGCGCCACCACCGGGTACTTATCTCATCCCTCGCGCTATCTCGTTCGAGTCAGTTCCGAAAACGCGAAACCGGCCGTCCCCAGGTGAGGAAGCGGCCGGCTATGAAAAACAGCCCCCCAGGCGGCTGCTGGTTAGATGTCGATGATCATCACACCACGCTCACCACCCTCTTCACGGGGTGGGGTGACACTAGATCGTTCGCCCATATCGGGACGGTGCAACGGAAGCTCGGCGGGAACCCGCTCTTGCTCGCGCCGCAGTTGCTCTTCCTTCTTCAGGATTTCTTCGATGATCCAGGGATCCAACATCAGGGACCGCCTTTCCAGAGGAATGCGTTCTAGTACGACCGAACCAAGCTAGTAGTCGCTACGTAACTCCTACCTAGTACGTGTGCAACGGGTGGGCCTCTGCCTATCTCATCGACCATGACGCCCACATTTCTATTCTAACGCACGTGGTTTCGCGGGGCTCCAGTTCACATCGTGGAAATCTTCGACCTGCGAGATCGGCCACACCACGTCGGGAGCGAGGCACCACGTGTCGTGTGCAGTCCTCAGAACGACCCGCGTCATCGGGTTTCCCGAACCTGCACAGCGAGTTGACGCACTCGTGACGACCCTGACCTTTTTGCGGCCCGTGCCGAGAAACGGCCGTTCGTCTCCGTGTGGTGTCGGCAAACACGCACACCGCCTGGCTAGTCGACTAGCCAGTCCGTTCAGTCGAGGTCCTTGAGCTTCCAGACGCCATCTTCTTTCATGAAGCGCACCTCGAAGCGATCGCCGTAGGTCATCTTCGCGTCGTTGCCGCGCTCGATGATCGGCTCGTCGACATTCGCCTCGAGCGCCATCACCAAGTTCTCCATCGGCTCCTTCGAGGGCCCGGTGAACTGCTGCTTCATCTTCGCGGCGTCCATCTTCTCGCGATACGTGTTGGGCACGAACTTGAGCATCACGTCCCAGCGCTCGAGGTGATACGCGCGGAGGAACGAGCGCAGCGCGTTGCGCGGCGTCGATTGATCGTAGAAGCCGAGCGGGTTGCTCGCGATCCGCCACCGACCGCCCTCCTGGACGAGCAGCATCTTGTCGCCGAGCCCGTACGCGAACTCCGCCGAGACCTCGAGGCTACCCTTCTTGCCTCGCAGGCGATCCGCGGTCTCGTCGACCTCGCGGACGTTGTCCCGCATCATCCGCACGTAGTCCTCGCGCGACACGCGACCGCGAAAGCTCGACGACATCAGATCGTACGCCCCGCCAAAGTCACGGTTCTTCAGCGCGCGACCGTAGGTGTCGAGCGTGCCACTCGGGCCCTTGCCTCCGCCGCACGCGCCAACGAGAAGCGCGACGAGAGCTCCGATCAGCAAAAGGCGCATCGCGTACGTTATAGCGAAGCCACAGGCGCAGTGCCAACCCGCGACCGCGCCTTGTC
>JBBQJJ010000644.1:0-3784 GCA_038325805.1 Haliangiales bacterium | reverse complement strand
CTCGAGGTGGTCGCCGGGATCTGCGATCGCAAGCTCGGCACCGTCGTCGCGAAGGCACCGCACGCTCGCATCGCGGGCGGTCAGCTCGAGACGTTCTTCTTCGACGGTCTGTACGGCGTGTTGCACGGCAATCGCCCCGCGACCGAGGCCGTGTTGATCTGTCCGCCGATCGGTCAGGAGGCCGTGCGCGCGCACTTCATCCTCAGCCGCGTCGGCAGCCTGCTCGCGGCTCGCGGCACGCCGGTGATGCGCTTCGACTACTACGGGCTCGGCGATTCCGAGGGCACCTCCGTCGAGGCGACTCCCAAGCGATGGCAGCGCGACATCGCGGCGGCGCGCGACGAGCTGGTTCGCAAGACCGGTGCGACCCGGATCACCGGGATCGGGGCGCGGTTCGGTGCCACGCTGCTCGCGACCGCAGGCATCGCGGCGTCGCTCGTGTTGTGGGATCCGGTAGCCCGCGGCGAGGACTGGCTCGACGAGCAGGCCGAGCTGCACCGCCGCTACTTGCGCGGCCAGCAAGATCTCCGTCGCGGCCGGCGACCGCACCAACCGCTCGGCGGTGAGGAGCTCCTCGGCGTGACGTACTCGCCGACGGCGCGCAAGGAGATCGGGCGGCTCGTGTTGCCTCGCTTCGAAGCGCCACTGCGCTGGCTCGCCACCTACGACATCCCGCAGCAGTCCGCGCGCTTCGATGCGTTGTCGTCGACGAAGATCGGCTTCGAGTCGAGCACCCTCGACTGCGGATGGCGCGACATCTCGCGGCTCGAGGACATCATCCCCGATGTCGGCATCGCGCACGCGCTGGCCGCGATGGTGACCTCGTGATCGAGACCTGTCAGTTCGGCGAGCACCGGCACCTCGCGGGCATCATCACCGCACCGGCGGGCATTCCCAGGACGATATGCATCCTGGTCAACGCCGGCCTGGTACCGAAGCTCGGCCCGTTTCGACTCTACGTCGATGTCGCTCGCAGGCTCGCCCGCGAGCACATCGCGACGCTGCGCTTCGATCTCGGAGGCATCGGCGACAGCCGACAGGAGCTCAAGCATCTGCCGCTGCGCGAGCGCACGCATGTCGAGATCAGCTCCGCCGTCGACGAGGTTCAGCGACGGTTTCCCGAGACGCGCCAGATCGTGATCGGGGGCTTGTGCTCGGGCGCCGAGGATTCGTTCCGCTATGCCGAACACGATCCGCGGATCACCGGCGTGCTGCTGATCGATCCGTTCAGCTACCGAACGGAAGGCCACCACTGGCGGTTCCTCGCGTATCGGATGGCGCGACGTGCGCTGCGGTCTGCGAAGGTCTTCGAGCCGGTCGAGTCCAAGCCCTACGCGCACAAGTTGATCCAGTACAAGTACATGGAGCACGCGGAATCGAGCCGGATCCTGAGAGCGATGATCGAGCGCAAGGCGCGCGTGCACTTCGTCTATACCGGTGGGCAACAGAGCTCGTTCAACCATCCCGAGCAGCTCCAGAAGATGTTCCCGAACATCGCGTTCCAGAATCGCGTCACCGTCGACTACTTCCCGCACCTCGATCACACGCAGCTGCTCGAGGACGACCGCCGGCAGGTGGTGACCGCGATCAACAGCTGGCTCACGCACTGACCGAGAGCCGGGTCGACCGTTAGCGTGCGATGCTGGTGGCCGTGAAACCCGTCCTGTTCCTCGCGCTCGTCGCCTGCGGCCCCACTCCCTTGGGTCCGCGGCTCGACAGCGGCCTCGATCCCGATGCCTCCCCGGGCAGCGACGCAGAAGACGCCAGCTCCGACGGACCGCAGCCGTATCGCCATACGATCGCGATCGATGGCACCGACGACTTTGCGGCCGTCGACAGGTTCGAGACCACGTCGTCGCCGAGCTTCGCTGCGATGGTCAGCTGGGACGCGACCAACCTCTACATCGGCTACAGCGGTCCGGACCTCGATCCGAACGTCGGTGGCGCCGGGACCAAGTGGCTGTTCGTCTACCTCGACACGGCAGCCGGCGGAGCGACGGCGAGCCAGCAATACAACACGCAGAGTGCTGCGTTGCCGTTCGGTGCGGACCACTACCTCCGCCACAAGGCCGATGGAACGGTGAGCTCGCTCGAGAGCTATGACGGCGTCAACTGGGCCCTCGACATCTCCGGTGGTCGCCCAAGGCAGCGGCTTCTTCGAGATGTCGATCTCGCGAGCCGCGCTGGGATCACCGACGACGATCAGCGTGGCTGCGTGGATGATCAACGAGCAGAACCTGGCGGAGGCAACCTTCGCCGGGCTGTTCACCGGCAACTTCGTCGACGGGTACAACCCCGCGGTCACCAAGCATCTGGAGGTCGAGCTCGACGGCGACCGCGTGCCGAACGATCCGGCGAACGCGAAGCCTTAACGAAGCGCCTCGACCAGGCGCTGTAGCTCCGCAGCACTCCGCAGCTCGCGGTGCGCATCCCAGATCCGGACGTTGCCATCGGTGCTCGCCGTGATCAGCGATCTTCCATCGGCACTCCACGCCACGCTCATCGCACCGTCGAGATGGCGGCGAATTCCGAGGAGGCGCCCGGTCTGCGGATCCCAGATCCGCGCGGTCTGGTCATCTGCGGATGAAGCGAGCAACGCACCGTCGGGACTCCACGCCACGCTGGTCACCGGACCGGTGTGCCCGAGCGCGTCGCTCAGCTTCGTGCGGGCGTCGACATCCCAGATCGCGATCGTGTTGTCGTGACCACCGAGCGCGAGACGCTTGCCGTCGGATGACAGCGCGAGATCGAGGTAGCGCGTACCGACCTCGAGCTCGCTGATCTGAGAACTGCGAGGGACGTCCCAGATCCGCACCTTGCCGTCGGCGCAGGCGACGAAGATCCGCGCACCCTCGCGATCCCAGATCGCCGAGCTGATCCGCGCGGGATGCTCGAGCACTGTGAGCTGCTTCGCCGACGCTGCATCCCAGATTCGCACCGTCGTGTCACCAGCAGTGAGGAGCCGCGTGTCGTGGAACTGCACGCGGTTGACGCGACCGGGATGCCCGGCGAGCTTCGTCACCGCCAGCGTCGCGCGATCGATCAGCGCCGCGTGATCGCCGGCGTAGGCGAGCCGCGACCCATCGGGCGACCAGGCGACATCCCAGATCAGCAAGCCGGTCGCCGGCACGATCGCGATCCGCTTCTCACCCCACGTCACGCCCGACGGGCTTGGCCTCCACTACTCGGCGCAGCGGATCAACACGCAGATCTTCGATCCGTACTTCGCGACTCGGACCTCGCAAACGGCGGCCTTCGAGCAGGGCGTTCGTCTCGCCGAGCTGCCACCCCAGGACAGCGCATGGATCACCTCGCTGTCGCCGGATGGCTGCCACGCCTACATGAGCACCAATGGGATCGCTGGCGGCGCAGGCGACTTCGACATCTACCTGCTTACCCGCGAGCCCGACTGATTCTCGCTAAACGATCCGTCAACGCTGCCGACGGCGCCTTCGTTGACGATCGCACCCTCAACCACAGCGCGCACTTGGCGCGGCGCACGCGTTGCAAAACAAGCCACTGACCGTGGCCGATCCGCAACGCACACACAAGGCGACACCCAAGCGGGTGAAGGACTTCCGCAAGCGCGGCGACCTCGCCCTGTCGCGCGATGCGGTGTCAGCGGCGGTGTTCGCCGGCGGCGTGATCGCGCTGGTGACGACGGTGGGCGGCGCGGGCAGCGCGATCATGGCGTTCACCCGCGACGCGACGCTGGCCGCCGACGGTCGCGACCCGGTCGGCCTCCCGAGCCAGGCAGCGACGACGTTCGGCACGGCGGTCATCC
>JBBQJJ010000643.1:0-3795 GCA_038325805.1 Haliangiales bacterium | reverse complement strand
GTAGATTCGTGCGATGCCATCGTGGCCGCCTGTGATCACCTGCGTGCCGTCGGCGGAGAACCGGGCCGAGCGCACGAGGTCGGCGCCATCGAGGACGAGGTCCGCGCCGGTGGCGACATCGAGCAGATGACCGTCGACATCCCCGGCGGTCACCAGCTTCTGACCGTCGGGAGAGAACCGCGCCGACCACGCATAGAGCTTGGTCTCGACGAGGCGCTTGCCCGTCACGGCCCATACGATCAGCGTGCCCGACCTCGCGGTGGTCACGAGCTTCGTACCATCGGGCGAGAAGGCGGCCGTCCACGGTGGACCGGAGGCGAGCTCGCGCACGACCTTGCCCGTCGCGCTGTCCACCACCGACGTGCTCTCGACGCCGAGCACCAGGAGACGCTTGCCATCGGGCGACCCTGCACCGTCGCTGATCCCGGCGGCGGCGATCCGCAACGGATCAGGTGTCACCACGCGCCACGTGCGAATGCCATCTTCGCCGCCGGAGATCAGCGATCGCCCATCGGGCGAAAACACCAGCTCCTTGATCTCGCGCTGATGCCCGGGCCACACCGCGAGCACCTCTCCGCGATCGTCCCAGATCCGGGTGACGTGATTTTCGTCGGTGGTCGCCACGCGCGTGCCGTCGGGCGACAGCGCCGCGCGCACGCCGGAGATCCGCGCGAGTGGATCATGCTCCACGTTGGTCACCTCGCAGAGCACCGCATCGGTGACGCCGGGGAGCTGGAGGACACGCGTACCCCGTCGATCGATCGCGAACTCGAGGGTCGCGTTCGGGATCGCCGCCGCGACCTCTGTCGGAGCCGAGGCGGCGAACACGCCGATCGACGTGTGGGTCATGCCGGTCTCGGTCTTGGTCAGGCCGAACGCGACATGACTGCCGTCACTGCTGACATGCACGGTGTCGCCGGGGAGCTTGGTCGCCGAGGACAGCTCGGGCGGCACCATGCGCACGCCGTCCTCCTGCGTCTGGACGTAGACCACGCCGGTCGACAGCACCGCGACCGACGCGACACCGTCGAAGGCGACCTCGAGCGCGAGGCGGCGCACCGGCCCACCAGCGACGCTCCACGCGACGAGCTCGGTGGGCTTGTCCTGGCCGCCCAGCACCGCATAGACGCGTGCGCCATCGGGGGAGAACGTCGTGGTCGCCACCTCGAGCTCGCCGACCTCGAGCTTCGCCACGCGAGTCAGATCCGACGCACCCACGACCTCGATCGCGGTCTCGAGCTGGAACGCGAAGCGCGTGCCGTCCTGCGAGATCGCGAGCGTTCGCCCGACGCCTTCGATCTTCTCGAGGAGCTTGCCGTCGAGCGTCCACACGGTGATCGAGTCGTTGTCATCGATCGCGATGAAGCGGTCGCTGGCGAGCGCTCCCAGCTCGCGGGACGACGTGGTGTCGATCCGTGCGATCGCCGCATCGAGCGGTCGGATCGCATGGGCGAGCAGCATGCGCGTGTAGTCGTCGGCGTCGCTCTGGTACGCCTCGCCGAGCAGCGTCGCGGCCTTCGTGGTCTTGCCGGCGACCAGCTCCTGTCGACCTTCCTCGACGAGGAAGGCGCGCTTGTCTCGCTCGACGGTGGCCAGCGCGGCGCGTGCTTGATCGCGAGCGCTGATCACCTGGCGCACCGAGACGATCGCGATCACCCCGCCGATCACGAGCAGGGCCGCCGCCGCCGACAGCGCGGCGCGATGCCGCTTCGCGAACCGTTGGATCAAGTCCCAGCGCGAGTAGCGATGCGCCGCGACCAGCTGCCCGGCCTGGAACGCGCCGAGCTCGGCGGCGAGCTCGCCTGCCGTGCGATAGCGATCCGCGAGCTTGCGTGCCATGGCCTTGTCGACGATCGCGGCGAGCTCCTCGGGCACACCCGGCGCGACCTCGGCGATCGGCGTCGGCGGCCCGAGGTTGACCTTGTCGAGGATCTCGTCGGCGGTCTTGCCGGTGTACGGCGCCTTGCCGGCCAGCGCGTGATAGAGGATCGCGCCGAGCGCGTAGACATCGCAGCGCTCGTCGAGCGGCAACCCGCGCGCCTGCTCGACGGGCATGTACGTCGGCGTGCCCATCACCGAGCCGGCCATCGTCAGATCGCCAGAGGTCGCGGGACTGCTGATGCTCGGCATCGCGGGGAGTGACTCGGCGGCGTCCGTCAGATCCTTCGCGAGGCCCCAGTCGACCACCACCGTCTCGCCGAACGCCCCGACGAGCACGTTTTGTGGTTTCAGATCGCGGTGGATCACGCGCTCCGAGTGCGCGTACGCCATCGCCTCGGCGATCTGGATGATCGTGGGCAGCAGCGCGAGGCGATCCCCGAGCGTCGTCTTGTCGGCGATCACCTTGTCGAGCGAGCGGCCCTTGACCAGCTTCATCGCGAAGAACGGCTCGCCGCTCGGCCATCGCCCTGCCTCGTAGACCGGCACGATCGCCGGGTGCTGCAGTCGGCCGGTGACCAGCGCCTCGCGCTCGAACCGCCGGAGCACCGCATCGCCGGTGCTCAGCAGCTCCTTGAGCGCGACGGTGCGTCCGATCCGGCGATCCCGAGCGATCAGGATCCGGCCCATGCCGCCACGCGCGAGCTCGTCATGGATGTCGTAGTGCGCGCGCGAGACCTCGGTCAGCTGTTCCTCGGGCGGACCTGCAGGACGGGTGCTCGCGAGCGTCTCTTCGGCACCACTGATCGCGGCTTGCGTGGCTTCGACGCCGCTGATCGGCGGATCGCTCGGCGCATCGGAGGGGCGCCCGACCTGCGTGCGTTGGAGCTTGTCCTCAGCCACGACCGACGATCATACGTCAGTCAGCTAGCCAGCTGGTCGCAGCGACAGCCACCACGACCACCGGGAGGAGCGCGAGCGCGCAGGCCGCGACGTAGGTCCTGAGCGGGACCCGGGAGAACGCCAGCGCGTACGACAGCGGCGGGTTGAACCACAGGATCAACCGGAGCAGGAGCACGCTGCGGAACGGGTGGGTGTCGAGCATCGCGAACACCTTCGCGGCGTACCGGTTCTTTGGCTTCCAGCCGGCCTCTGCCTTGCGCAGCTTCCGCGCGGCAACGAACGGAATCGTCACCGCGGCCAGCCCACCCATGTACCCGAGCAGGAAGCCGGCGTACGGCCCGAACGCTAGGCGCCCGCCGATCACGAAGGCGATGCCCGGAAAGCCGACGAACGAGCCGGCGACGAACGCGAGGATGAACAGCACCGGCGCCCACGGGCCGAGGGAATCCAGCCAGTCGCGGACACTCGACGGCGTGACGGCTCCGGTCTGCCACAGATAGACTGCCCCGGTGACAAACGCCGCGCCGAGCACCACGAGGGCTACACGACGGACGGTTCGCGACGACATGCGCGGCGACTTAACCCCGGAGCACCACGCGCGTCCACCGATACTTCGGGTCCAAAGGCCGCTCACGAACCGCGTGTCATGCTCTGGCGTGCGGCCGTGATCAAGGCGAGTTCCCCCGAAGCCCGATGGTGGGGTCGGCGTCCAGGTGAACGATCCGTTCACTTCCGCCCAGGCACTCCTCGCTGATCTCTGATCCGCGGGGCTCAGCGCCGACCGACTACTTCTTGTCGAGACGGCCGATGGCGGCCTTGACGTCCTTGTCGTTGCCGCACTTCTGCATCGCGGGCATCAGCTCTTTGACCCGTGCCATCATCTTCTCTTCGAGCGCCTTCGGCAGCGCCTTGTTCGCCGCCTTCGCATCGCTCGCGAGCTTGACGGCATCGAGGTTGGCGTCGATCACGCCGGTGACGTCCTTCGCCATCTTTCCGCAGCTGTCCTTGTTCTGG
>JBBQJJ010000642.1:0-3803 GCA_038325805.1 Haliangiales bacterium | reverse complement strand
ATCGGCATGCGGCACTGAACGCCCAGTCCGGATCGTGGTGTGTGAAGCTGTGGCCACGATCCGCTGATGTACCGGGTCTGAATTCGCCGGCTTGGGCGGTGGCACGAGGCGTGCTCTTACTCGCGCACGTATGAAGCGCGTCGTCTTGGCAGCAGTCCTTCTAGCAATTGGTGGGCAAGGAACGGCATCGGCCGGTGGCACGTACCTCGGCATCGGCGTCGGGACCATCCCCGCGGTCAGCGAGGACACCGAACGGATCGACGCGGATTCGCGTGCCCTCAAGGGCATCCTCGGGATGCGCTGGGGCCAGTGGTCGATCGAAGGCTCGCTGGGCGGCAACACGATGAGCCGGCTCAACGATCGCCAGGTCGCCCAGCCGTTCGCGGACTTCTACAGCCTCGGCGCCGCCGCGAAGTTCAACCTGCCGCTCGGCAACAACTTCGAGGCGTTCGGTCGGCTCGGCGTCAATCACCTGGTGCTTCGCGGTGACAACGAAGGGAACGACGCGAGTGGCAACGGGTTGCAGTTCGGCGCTGGCTTCGAGTACAAGCTCAACCTCGGCGTCGCAGGTGGATCGATCTTCGTCGATTACATGATCAACCGCGCCGCGATGACGGGGGACAATAACCCCAAGCTCGACTACGACCTGACCACGCGAACGTGGATGCTCGGCCTGACGATCGGGATCTGAAGCACGAAGAGAATCTCCTGCCGGGCAACCCTCCATGGGGGACGACGGTCCGAAGCGTTGACAGCCAGGAACCCCCTGAGTAAGTTCCTGCGCCGTTTAGAGATTCTCCTGTGGCCGAGTTGACTTCCACCCCCCCTAACGCCGTCGCAACACGGCCTGGGGAGACCCGCGGCGCACGCGTCGAGATCAAGAAGCTCGGCAAGGCGTACATCCACACGGGCAAGGCACTGCCGGTGCTGTGGGATGTCGATCTGCACCTCGAGCCCGGAGACATGGTCGCCGTCGTCGGCGCCTCGGGCGTGGGCAAGTCCACGTTCCTCCAGATCCTCGGCACGCTCGATCTGCCCACGTCGGGCTCGATCAAGTTCAATGGCGAAGAGCTCACCACGATGAGCCCGAGCCGGCTCGCCGAGTTCCGCAACCGGAGCATCGGCTTCGTCTTCCAGTTCCACCACCTGCTGCCCGAGTTCAGCGCACTCGAGAACGTGATGATGCCGGCCCTGATCCAGCGGCAGACCGTCGCGCAGGCCACGGCGAAGGCGCGAGACATCCTCGGTCGTGTCGGCCTCACGCATCGCCTGACCCACCGTCCGAGCGAGCTCTCGGGTGGCGAGCAACAGCGCGTTGCCCTCGCACGCGCGATGGTGCTCGAGCCGTCCCTGCTGCTCGCCGACGAGCCCACGGGCAACCTCGATCGCCATACCGGCGAATCGATCCATCAGCTGTTCCTCGAGCTCAACCGCGAGCGCGGGTCCACGCTGCTCGTCGTCACCCATAACCCCGAGCTTGCCAAGTTGATGCCGCGCCGCTTGAAGATGATCGACGGCGGCCGGCTGGTCGATGTCGACGACGTTCCAAAAGTTCCAGCGAACGATGAGGTCCCTGCCTCGGTCGAACGCGCCGTGAATGAACCGGCCGCTGATCCCACGCCCGAGCCTGCGCAGAGTCCGGTGGAGCTGTGAAAGTGAAAGAAGGCCATCCGTGAGGCGCCTGCTTGTAGTCCTGGTCGCCATCGCGTTCGTTGGAAGCGCGTTCGCGCAGCCGGCCCCCTCACCGGATCCGGCGCCTCCCACGGATCCAACCGCCGGCAACGGCCAACCGCCGGCCCCGGCCCTGAATCTCCAGTCGCGCGCGATCGAGCGCGTGCAGTTCCGCGGCAACCGCAAGGTCGAGGACGACGCGATCCGTGTCCAGCTGCTCAGCAAGCCGGGCACGCTGCTCGATGCCGCGAAGCTCCGCGAGGACCTGCGCACGATGTGGAAGATGGGCTTCTTCGCCGACATCGACGTCGAGGCTGAAGTGGCCACGTCGGGCGGCGTGATCCTGACCTTCGCGGTCAAGGAGAAGCCGTCGATCCGTAAGGTCCTCGTCTCGGGTCACTCGGAGCTCGGCCTCGACAAGATCAATGAAGTGATCGATCTCGAGCTCGACGCGATCGTCGACATCTCGAAGGTCAAGAAGAACCGCGAGAAGATCGCGGACGTCTACGTCCAGAAGGGCTTCTACCTCGCCACCGTCGATTACGAGATCAAGCCGGTCAACGAGAGCGAGGTCGACGTCTACTTCAAGGTCGACGAGCGGGCGAAGGTCAAGATCCGCGAGGTGCAGTTCATCGGGAACAACCTGGTTCCCGACGACGAGCTGCGCACCGCGATCGCCACGCGCCGCCCCGATTCGCTGTCGTTCTTGAACGACTCCGGCACGTACTCGCAGGAAGCGTTCGAGCGCGACCTGCTGCTGGTCAGCGCGTACTACTGGGATCGCGGCTTCGCGAACGTCAAGGTCGGCACCCCGAACCTCCGGCTGTCGCGCGACAAGCAGTACATGTACCTCTCGATCCCGGTCGACGAGGGCCCGGTCTTCACGATCGGTGAGATCAAGTTCAAGGGCGACCTGATCGGCTCGAAGGAAAAGAACCTCGAGAAGATCAAGATCCGCCAGGGCATGAAGTTCTCGCGCACGCGGATCGCCGAGGACCGCGAGAAGATCTCGAACTACTACCAGGATCAGGGCTACGCGTACGCGAACGTCCTGCCGCTGACCAAGGTCGATCTGCCGAACCGGCGGATCAACCTGACGTTCGAGATTGCCCGCGGCAAGCGCGCCTACTTCGAGCGGATCAACATCCGCGGCAACTCGAAGACGCGCGACAAGGTGATTCGCCGCGAGATGAAGATCTCCGAGGGCGAGCTGTTCAACAACACCAACCTCGAGATCAGCAAGCGCCGCATCAACGCGCTCGGCTTCTTCGAGAATGTCGTCGTCTCGACCAAGCGCGGCTCGTCGGACGAGTTCGTCGAGGTCAACGTCGAGGTCTCGGAGCGCCCCACCGGTACGTTCCAGATCGGCGCAGGCTTCTCGTCGGTCGAGAACTTCATCGCGCAGGCGCAGATCAGCCAGAACAACCTGTTCGGGCGTGGCCAGACGCTCGCCCTGCAGGCGCAGCTGTCGTCGCTCCGCCAGCTGTTCCTGCTCCGCTTCGTCGAGCCGTACTTCCTCGACACCCGGTGGACGTTCGCGTTCGACCTCTACAACCAGAGCCGCGGCTTCGGCACGTTCTTCCGCAACGCGTCCGGTGGCACGCTGACGTGGGGCTACCCGCTGTCGTACGAGGCGAGGGCGTTCCTCACCTACAAGCTCGAGGACGTCGACATCTC
This sequence comes from Haliangiales bacterium, assembly GCA_038325805.1. Lineage (GTDB taxonomy): Bacteria > Myxococcota_A > Polyangia > Haliangiales > Haliangiaceae > JABFXX01. The sequence goes on along the minus strand of JBBQJJ010000642.1, from coordinate 455 downwards.
GACCGGCTCGGGCGGCATCGCGAACCTCGGTGCGACGTCGGCGCCGATCGCAGCGACGAGCGTGGCGAACCTGTTCCGCGGTGGTGTGACGTCGTCCCTGCGTGCCTCGATCTCGTGGGACTCGCGCAACAACCGCTTGTTCCCGACCGGCGGCTGGAACCACACGCTGTTCGTCGAGGTCGCGAACGACTACACCGGCTCGGAGAACAAGTTCATCCGCTGGGGTGGCTTCTCGCGCCACTACCGCCCGCTCTGGGGACCGTTCGTCTTGAAGCTCAACGCCGAGCTCGGCGTGACCACGTCGACGGATCCGCTCGGCGTGCCGATCTCCGAGCGCTACCTCGTCGGCGGCATCTACGACATCCGTGGCTACGCGCCGCGCTCGCTCGGCCCGCAACTGCTCACGCAGGCACCCGGTGACGTCGGCCAGGCGCTTGGCAGCCTGCCTCTCGGCG
>JBBQJJ010000641.1:0-3837 GCA_038325805.1 Haliangiales bacterium | reverse complement strand
TGTTCGGCGTGGCGTGCTCCGGTGGCGCAGACTCGCTCGTGCTCGCGGACATCGCGATCGACGTGCTGGGCCCGACCCACGTCGTCGTGCTGACGATCGACCACGCGCTCGCAGAGGGTTCCGAGCGCGTCGCAGAGGAGGTCGGCGCGTGGGCGCGGTCGCGCGGTGCCGCGGCGGTGACGCGGCGGATCCAGGTCGAGCGTGGACCTTCGCTGGAGCGCGCGGCACGCGACGCTCGCTATGCGACGCTCGACGCCCTGGCGATCGAGCTCGGCCTCGCCGCGATCCTGGTCGGCCACACCGCGCGCGATCAGGCCGAGACCGTGCTGATGCGGATCGTGCGTGGCACCGGGCCCGCCGGTCTCGCCGCGATTCCCTCCCGCCGCGAGGGTGCGGCACCCTTCCTGCGACCGTTCCTCCCGATCGATCGCGGCGACATCGAGGCCCATGTCGCGGCGCGCAGCCTCCCGGTCTGGGAGGATCCGATGAACCTCGACACGTCGCTGACCCGCGTCCGCGTGCGCCGCACGCTGTTGCCGTTATTGCGACGCGAGAATCCCCAGCTCGATGCCGCGCTGATCCGGCTCGCTGCGTCGAGTGCCGAGTGGCTCGCGGTGATCGATCAGGTCGCCGCACCCTGGTCGCGGTTCCCGATCGACTGCGGCACGCTCGCAGCCCAACCGATCGCGATCCGCAAGCGCGCGGTCTCGCTCGCACTCGAAGCCTCCGGCGTCAGCTACGACGCTGCGCACCTCGACGCCGCGGCCGAGCTGATCGCGAAGCCGATCGCCGGCGAGCAGATGCTCGATCTGCCGGGGCGCCGCTTGCTGCGCCGCTACGACTCGCTCGACCTGGCACATCCTGCCGTCCGCACACCGCCACGCGAGATCCCGGAGGGCTGTGTGGTGCGGTTATGGGCTGTGGGTGATCGGATGAGGCCGGCTCGGTTGCGCGGCCGATCCCGCAAGCTGTCGGACCTCTACGGGGACGCGAAGGTCCCGCGGAGCGCACGCAGCACGGCTCAAGTCATCGTTCGCCTGAGCGATGGCGCGATCGTGTGGGCCGAGTACATCGGGATCGCTGATGACTCGGTCGTGACCCCGGACGAGCGACAGAAACTCTCGGCAATTCCCGACTGATCGGGCGGGGAGGTTTGCGAGAAATGCGAGAGAAATCCGCTTTGCAACCAAGGGGAAAGGGCACATGCTAACCGTCAAACCACCGCTCTTTTTGGAGCGGTCCTGAGGGTCTCCCGTTGCGCCAATCTCACAAGACCATCCTGATCTGGGCGATCCTGATCCTCATGTTCGTGAGCATCTATTCGATGTTCACGGACTCGTCGAGCAAAGAGAAGCCGATGGACGTCACGGAGTTCCGTGGCTTGCTCGAAAAGCCGGACGCCTCCAAAAACATCGACAAGATCGATGTCGAGCCCCGCGGCCACGATGACGCCCGTTACATCCTGACGATGAAGAACGATCCGCAGGGGACCAAGCGGGTCGTCTATGCGGAGTTCCCCGGCACGATCACGCAGGAAATCTACAAGGCCAACATCGCCTACAACGTCAAGAGCAAGGACGATTCGAGCATCTGGCCGCAGGTGCTCGTGTGGTGGCTCCCGATGCTCCTGCTCGTCGGCATCTTCTTCCTGTTCATGCGCCAGCTGCAGAGCGGTGGCGGCAAGGCGATGAGCTTCGGCAAGTCGAAGGCGAAGCTGCTCAGCGATCACCAGAACCGCGTCACGTTCAAAGACGTCGCGGGGGTCGAAGAGGCGAAGGACGAGGTCGAGGAGATCATCGCCTTCCTCAAGGACCCTAAGAAGTTCACGCGCCTCGGCGGTCGCATCCCGAAGGGCGTGCTGATGATGGGCTCGCCCGGCACCGGCAAGACGCTGCTCGCTCGCGCGATCGCGGGTGAGGCCGGCGTTCCGTTCTTCTCGATCTCGGGCTCTGACTTCGTCGAGATGTTCGTCGGCGTCGGTGCCTCGCGCGTTCGCGACCTGTTCGAGCAGGGCAAGAAGAACGCGCCATGCATCATCTTCATCGACGAGATCGATGCCGTCGGCCGCCATCGCGGCGCCGGCCTCGGCGGTGGTCACGACGAGCGCGAGCAGACGCTGAACCAGCTCCTCGTCGAGATGGACGGCTTCGAGAGCAACGACGGCGTGATCATCATCGCCGCCACCAACCGCCCCGACGTGCTCGACCCGGCGCTGTTGCGTCCCGGTCGCTTCGATCGCCGCATCGTCGTGCCGCCCCCCCATCAGCGCGGCCGTATCGGCATCCGCGCCCTCCACACCCGCAAGGTCCCGCTCGCACCGACCACCGCTAGCGGCGGTGTCGATCTAGAAGTCATCGCGCGCGGCACGCCCGGGTTCTCGGGCGCCGATCTCGAGTTCCTCGTCAACGAGGCGGCGCTGATCGCTGCCCGTCGCGACAAGGACAAGGTCGAGATGGAGGACTTCGAGGACGCGAGGGACAAGGTCCTGATGGGCGCCGAGCGTCGCTCGATGATCATCTCGGAGAAGGAGAAGCGCACCACCGCCGTCCACGAGGCGGGGCACGCCCTCGTCGCGCGCTTCATCGCTGGTCCTGCCGGCGAGGACGCCGATCCTGTTCACAAGGTCACCATCATCCCGCGTGGTCGCGCACTGGGCGTGACCCAGCAGCTGCCGCCCGAGGATCGCCTCAACATGACGCGCGAGTTCGCGCAGAACCAGATCTCGATCCTGATGGGCGGCCGCGTCGCCGAAGAGATCGTGTTCAAGGTCAAGACCACCGGTGCCGGCAACGACATCGAGCGCGCCACCGAGCTCGCTCGGTCGATGGTCACCGAGTGGGGCATGAGTGAAGAGTTTGGCCCGCTGAACTTCTCGAGCGGCAAGCAGGAGGTCTTCCTCGGCCGCGACTTTGGAAGCGGCGGTTCGTCGCTGTCGGAAGACACCGCACGCCGGATCGACGGCGAGATTCGTCGCATCGTGATGGCGCAGTACGACATCGCGACCAAGATCCTCACCGACCACCGCAAGGAGCTCGAGATGATCAGCGAGGCGCTGCTCGAGTACGAGACGCTCGACGGTAGCGACATCGACACGCTGCTCCGCGGCGGGAAGATCAGCCGCCCGGTGTCTCCAATCGTGCAGAAGCGCAAGGAAGCGGCTGCCGAGAAGGAAGAGGCGCAGAAGCGCCCGCTGCTGCCACCGATCGCGAAGAAAGATCCCGCGCCCGAACCGGCTTGAGGGGTGGCCGGGTGAGGGCGGTGCCGTGAGGATCCGGGTTGCGGGTCCCGCCGAGTGGCGCACCTGGCGAGAGCTCCGGCTGCGCGCACTCGCCGACAGCCCGGCGTCGTTCGGCGATACGCTCGACAACGCGCGCAACCGCGACGAGGCCACCTGGACCAGCTCGACCGCGACCGACCCGGCTCGCGTCGTGTTGATCGCCGAGGAGGCTGCCGGTTGGGTCGGCACCGCGGTCGTGCGTGTCACTCCCGAGGACCGCTGCGCCCACCTCTACGCGATGTGGGTGGCTCCCGACGCTCGGCGGCGTGGGGTAGGGCGAGCGCTGGTCGACGCGGCCATGCGCTGGTCGCGGTTCGCGGGCGCGGGGGCGATGGCGTTGACAGTCACCGAGCGTTCCCCCGCTGCCGAGACGATGTATCGCGCGCTCGGCTTCGCCGACACCAATCCGACCGAGGCAGTTCGCCCCGGCTCCGAGACCCCGTGTCGAGTCCTGCTCGCGCAACTCGGGCCGCTCGTGATGGGCGTCGTCAACACCACCCCCGATTCGTTCTCCGACGGCGGCAAGTACCTCGACCCCGAGGTCGCGATCGCGCATGGCC
>JBBQJJ010000640.1:0-3845 GCA_038325805.1 Haliangiales bacterium | reverse complement strand
TGCAGCCACGGTGCGTCTCGAAGCTACGCTCGCTGACGCGCACAGGTTGACGCCCGCAGCGCGCGTCCAGCTGCGGATGAAGATCGGTGAGCTCGAGGAGGCCACGCGCGCGCAGCTCGCGGTGCTCCGGACGCTCGAGGCTGACCTGCGCGACCGAGCCGGCCGCTGGGAAGCCACCGCGAAGGACACGAAGAACGAAGCCCTGGCCACGCAGGCGACCGAGCGGGCCGCGCGGTTGGTTCGCGATGCCGCCGGCGTCACCGAGGAGATCGCCGAGTACGAGGCGACCTGCCACCGGCTCGGCGAGATCGACGTCCTGCTCGACCGCGCCGGCACCGACTAACCCTAGAGGCAGGTCGGCGACGCCTGGACTGCGAGCTCCACGTTCGTCAGCTCACCTGGGTTGACCTCGCTCGTCCGACGACGCCGGAAGCTCCGCTGTCCTCCGGGTGGCAGCTCACCTGGGTTGACCTCGCTCGTCCGACGACGCCGGAAGCTCCGCTGTCCTTTGGGTGGCAACTCACCGACCTCGCTCGTCCCGACGACGCCGGAAGATCCGCTGTCCTTTGGGTGGCAACTCACCTGGGTTGACCTCGCTCGTCCGACGACGCCGGAAGATTCGCTGTCCTTTGGGTGGCAACTCACCTGGGTTGACCTCGCTCGTCCGACGACGCCGGAACACCCGCTGTCCTCCGGGTCGAGCGCAGGGCTGAGGAGCTCACCCGGTCGATCGCGTTCGGTCCCGGCGCGAGGACGCGACCCTCGAAGGATCGACCCACGCGAACTCTGGTTAAGTGGTAACCCAGGCTCGTGCCCGAGCTCCCTGAAGTCGAGACCGTGAGGCGCACGCTGCAGCCCGCCGTCGGCGCGAAGATCGCGACGGTGTGGGACAGCGGCAAGAAGCTTCACATGCAGCGCAAGCCGCCGCGCAAGAAGCTGCACGGATTGGTCGGCGCGACCATCACGGCTGTGCGTCGCCACGGCAAGTACCTGCTCGTCGACACGGATACGCCGACGACGCTGCTCGTCCACCTCGGTATGACCGGACGGTTTCAGATCCGTCCCGCGGCCGCCGAGCGTGCCCCGCACACGCACCTCGTCCTCGGCCTCGGCGACCGCGAGCTGCGGTTCTCCGATCCTCGCCGGTTCGGTCAGGTCGACGTGTTCGAGCGCGCGAGGGAGCGCGAGCATCCGGCACTCGAGATCCTCGGTCCCGACGGGCTCGAGCCGATCGACGTCGCCGCGTTTCTCGCGGCCGCCAAGGAGCGCCGCACCACACTCAAGGCGTTCGTCCTCGATCAAGGCGTGATTGCTGGTGTGGGTAACATCTATGCCTCCGAGGCACTGTGGCGCGCCAAGCTACGGCCGACGAAGCGCACGATGCGACTGACCCGGGCGGGCGCCGAATTGCTCGCGGCATCGATCCGTGAGGTGTTCGATCTCGCGCTCGATAACGGAGGCACCACACTCGCAGACTTCGTCGACGCCGACGGCAAGGCCGGCGAGAACGCCGACTACTTATCGGTCTACGATCGTGCGGGAGAGAACTGTCCGCGGTGCTCGTCGGTGATCAAACGGTCGGTCCTCCAGGGGCGGGCAACGTATTACTGTCCAACGTGTCAGACCGCGTAAGCGGTCTACTCGACAACCGTTGGCGTTATGGTTGGGGTAGTGTCAAATCCGATTGCGGCTAAGAAAAACCGACGAAGACCGCAGACCTAGCTGATCCTCATGTTCAACGACACCGCCGACGAAGACCTGATGGTCATGTACCAGAAGGGCGAGGTTCGCGCCTTCGAGGTGTTGCTCTCGCGGCATCGCAAGCCGGTCTACAACTTCATCCTTCGGTTCGTCGGCGACAAAGAGACGGCCGAGGACCTGCTGCAAGAAGCCTTCATGCGCGTCATCAAGGGCGCGGAGGCCTACAAGCGACAGGCCAAATTTACGACATGGCTTTACACCATCGCGCGCAACCTGTGCGTTGACCAAACTAGACGGCGAAAGCACCGCAAGCACGCTTCTCTCGACGCGCCGATGGACTCGAGCGACGAGAGCGGCACGTTGATGGATGTGATCCCGTCGAGTGAGATGGCAAGCGATCGAAAGACCGTGAACAAGCAGCTGCATGAAACCATGCAGCGCGCGATCGCTACGCTCTCTGACGAGCAGCGCGAAGTGTTCCTGATGCGCGAGTTCCTCGACATGCCGTTCAAGCAGATCGCGGATGTTGTCGGCGTTCCCGAGAACACCGTGAAGAGCCGCATGCGCTACGCCCTCGAGAAGCTCAGGCTCGAGCTCGACGAGTACAAGGAGCTCGCGAAGGCCGTGGCTACTCCGTGACCGAGCCCGGTGATGAGGAGGATCTCGACTCGATGATGGGGTCGATGCGCGGAATGTTCCGCGAGATGCCCGACGACGAACCGCCGGTGCGGGGTCTCGATGCGCTGATGGCAGCGGCGCGCACCAAGGCTGCCGAGATGACGCCCGCGCCCGAGAGGGAATCGTGGTGGCGTCGCACGCTCGCGATGCTGACTCGCCCCCCGATGCTCGCGGCAGCGACGGTGCTCGTGCTCGTCGGGAGCACCGTGGTGCTGACGCGGCGCGGCGGCATGGACAGCGTGGCGACCGAGCGCACGGTGGCTCGCGAACGTGACGAGCAACCGACGAACCAAGCCACCGCAGTCGGTGGCAAGCTCGAGGCGCGCGACAAGGCGAAGGATCAGAAGGGCACCGTCGAGAAGACCGACGACAAGCTCGACGACAAGCTCGGGTACGGGGGTGCCCCGGGGATCGCTTCCGACCGCCCGGTGGGGCAGCGTCCACGTCCACCCGTCGTCGCACGTCCCGATGTACCGCCGCCCGAGGCAGTGCCCGAGCCGGTCAAGATCGAGCGACCGACGGTCAAGCCGACCGACGAAGAGGATCCGAGGATCGTGACGGAGGGCGGTGCAGGACTACACAGCAACGATCAGCAAGGGCAGGACAAGCCGGCCGATGCGCCGAAGCCGGCGATGACTGATTCGGAGACAAGCACGCGTCCATCCGCAATTCCGACGGGAGGTGCGGGCGCTTCGGTGCCGCAACTCGTGAAACAAGCCGAGACAGCGGCGGGTCGCAAGGACTGCGCGGCCGTCAGAGCCACTGCCGAGCGGATTCGCAAGCTCGATGCAAACGCGTACAAGACGCGCGTCATCACGCAGCCCGCGATCAAGCGCTGCCTCTAGCGACGTCGCAAGACCCAGTCGTCACGCATCGGACAGGCGTCGTCAACCAGGCTGCGATCGGGCGCTGCCTCTAGCGGCGACGTAAATCCGACGAGCCGCGTCGGACGTGGGTCATCACGCAGGCTGCGATCGGGCGCTGCCTCTAGCGGCGACGCAAATCCGACGAGCCGCGTCGGACGTGGGTCGTCACGCAGGCTGCGATCGAGCGCTGTCTCTAGCGGCGACGCATCGACGCGGTAGGTCAACGGGACCCGCATCGGCCGTGCGTCGGCTCGCAGATCGCCCTAGCAACGACCCAGATCATCGAGCCGCCCAGGCGTCACGCAGGTCGCGAGCAAGCCGACGGGGGCTCAACCACAGAGCATCCGACGTCATCACAGCCGTTCGATCAGATCAGCGAGAGCTGCGGTGACGGCCGCTCGACCTCGATCAGGTCGGCCACGTACGGATGCGGCCAGGTCATCCGGATCTCGGCTGGCATCTGGCGATAACGCTCGACGTACGCGCGCACCCAGCGTCGGGTGGCCGCGTTCGCGTAGCCACCGCCGGTGATCGGACCGAGCTCGCCCTCGTAGCGCTTCTTGATCTCGTCGAACGCTTGGTCGCGCAGCACCTTCGCGA
>JBBQJJ010000639.1:0-3852 GCA_038325805.1 Haliangiales bacterium | reverse complement strand
TGACGCACTCAAGGTCCTGACACTCAACACCTGGGGGCGCACCGGTCCGTGGGCCAAGCGCAAGGCGATCATCCTCGACGGGATTCGCGCGCTCGAGCCGCACATCATCGGGCTCAACGAAGTCTGGGAGGATCCGGACGGCAACTCGGCCGACGAGCTCGCCGACGAGATCGGTGGTGAGTGGCATGTCCACGACGCGGCCGCGTATCAGCTCACCGACGAGCGCACCTGCGGCAACGGCATCCTGTCTCGCTTTCCCTTCACCGACACCGCCGCGTGGCCGCTCCCCGAACCGCGCCATGACAGCGGTAGAAACTTGGTCCACGCGATCATCAAGACGCCGTGGGGCAGGGTGCCGGTGTTCGTCACGCACCTGTCGTGGATGGCGCATCAGAGCGCGGCGCGGATGCAGCAGATGCAGCAGATCCGCAGCTGGATCAACGAGCGCGCGCCGATCCAGCGCGGCGACCAGCCCACCGATCTGCTCCCCGCGATCTTGATGGGCGACATGAACACCGAGCCGGACTCCGACGAGATCCGGTTCGTGCGCGGCTACACGGCCGACGAGTATGGCTTCTACATGGCCGACTGCTTCGGCGTCCGCGGTGAAGGCCCGGGCCACACCTGGCATCGCGATAACAGCTTCGCCGCCCGCGAGCACTATCCGAACCGGCGCATCGACTACATCTTCGTCCGCGGCCCCGACAGGTGGCACCGCGGGGAGCCACTGCTGTGCAAGGTCGTGCTCGACCAGCCCGTGGATGGCGTGTTCGCCTCCGACCACTTCGGCGTTTACACCGAGATCCGTGCAACCTCGGTGGTGCTACCGCCGCTGTAGATCCGCGAAGTCTCGGCTGGCTTGCCGAGACGCCACGGTGGGGAACGATCCCCACGGCGGTGCATGCGCTCCCAGGCGACTCGCGTTGCTCACAACATCGCGGCTTCGATCCCCGCGCGCGTGAGCACGCATCAGCGAAACCTCGTCGGAAACGGACGGCTGGTCAACTAGCGTGCTCCGCACACCATGCGCTTCACCTCCCTGAGCTTGCTCTTCGCCTTCGCCCTGACCGGCTGCTTTCCGCACAACGCGAGGAATCGAAAGATCGCGAAGTGGACGGAGGGCGCCACGATGGTCGCCGGCGTGTTGGTGCTCTCCCAGTCCAAGACCGGCGCCGACTGCACCGCCGGTCCGGCCGGCCGCGAGGCGTACGACGACTGCCGCTTCAAGTCGACGATCGTCGGTGGCGTCGGCCTCGGGATGGTGCTCGCCGGGCTGGTCGGTTTCGGCGTCACCCAGATCACGTCGGGTGATGGCAGCGAACAGGTGAAGCCGCTGGGCCCACTCGCGTCGGAGGACACCACCGTCGAGCCGGACGCGCTGAAGCCGCAGCTCCCCAGCGCCTCGCTCACGCACAAGTGACTCAGTCGTCGTCGTCGTGGATGTCGCGAGAGCGATTCGTGGTGCGGTGCTGTCGCCACCACCAGTGTGACCACGGCACGCCCGTGGGTTGATCAGGCGTCTTCGGGCCGCCCTCGAGCCGCGCATCGACGGCCTGGGTGTCGAGCCCGAGGTCGAGGTTGAGCCGCGCGCACCAGTCGAGCAGGAACGCGATCGCGGAGCGGGCAGGGTACGTACGTACGAGCGCGCGAACGTCGTCGAGCATCTGCTGCAGCCGTGGACGTGCATCGCGCAGCGTGTCGGCGTGCGAGGCGATCCAGTCGTCGATCGCGGGTTGCGCGTCGGGCGTCGCGGTGCAGCCGACCGCGAGAAGCGCCATCGTCAGCTGGGCGACGTCGGGTTCGAGCAAGGCATGCGCCGCAGCGGTCAGCCCTTGCTCGACCGTCCACGTGGCAGCATCACCCCACACGACGCGCTGCACCTGGTCGCCGTAGAGCGTGACCTGCGTGCCGGGGGTCGCGAACGCCACCGCACGGATGACCACCTCGGCCGTCACGCTCGGATACGGGAGCCACCACCGCCGGGTTTGCGTACTGTCGTTCGGGCGCTCGAACCGCACGATCGAGCCATCGTCGCCGGCGATCACTTCGGTATGCGTGTCCTCGGTGGATGCCCCGCGGTGCGAGAAGCTGAGCGAACCGGCCATCGGGTCCTCGACGGTCTCGGTCCGCCACTGGTAGGTCACGCCCCCGATCGTCACCGGCATGTCGTGATGTAACCACTTCGTGTAAGGTCGCGCGCGCGTGAGTGACGCAGTGTTCATCGATGTCGGCGAGACCCTCGGCCATCGCGCGATCCTCGGCGGCCTGACCACGCTCGAGCGCGTGATCCGCAAGCTCGGCAAGGAAGGCGTCGGCAAGGTCATCGTCAACGCCGAGAAGTTCGACATCGACGCGGGCGTGAGGCGCGTGCCGATCGGTGTCGAGATCGAGTGGGCGCCCGGCGGCAAGGCCGCGGATGGTCAGCGCGTGGTTCCCGGCGACGAGATCGCGGGCGTCCGCGTGACCGACGATCGCTCGCGGAGGCGCGCGGAGTGGGCGGTGTTCCAGAGCCTGCCCAAGACGCATCAAGGCCCGACCGATGCGGCGGTCAACCAGCACATCTCGCTGCGGATCACGCGGCCGCTGTGTAGGACCTCGATCCATCCGAACCACATCACGATCGCGTCGCTGTTCTGGGGCCTCGCGGCGTGCTGGCTCGTGCTGCAGCCGTCCTGGGAAGCGATCGCGGTCGCCGGCCTGATGATGCAGTTCCACAACATCCTCGACTCGTGCGATGGCGAGATGGCGCGGCTGCGTTTCCAGTTCACCAAGAGCGGTGCGTGGCTCGACAACATCTTCGACGAGATCGTCGACGACACGTTCATCGCGTGCTGCGGCATCGCGGCCGGCGGCATCTGGACGTACGTCGGCATCGCCGGTGGTGCGGCGCGCTTCCTCGCGGTCGCGCTGCAATGGGAAGAGATGATCCGGCGCGGCAAGGGCGGCAGCGCGTACGCGTTCCGGTTCTGGTTCGAGAGCGAGGAGTCCTCCGCCGACGATGTCTACGGCAAGCGCTCGGCGCTGTACTACGTGCGCGCGCTCGGCCGCCGCGACACCTTCGTGCTCGGCTTCTGCATCCTGTGCATCGCTCGGATTCCGTTCGTCGTTACCATCTGGGGTGCGGCTACCGGCGCGCTGAACTTCTCGCTGATGGCCGCGCACATCGCACTCCGCAAGTAGCGGCTACGCGGCGTGCGATAGCTTCACGAGATCGTGCTCGCCGGAACCCTGCGCCAAGGGCGTCAGTGCCTGATAACGCGGCAGCGGCCCGTGCTTGATCCGGCGGTACCACCACGTCGCCAGCCACACGGTCCACAGCGGTGGCATCGCGAGGTAGAGCCATGCGGCCGACAGGATCTTGCGACCGAGGGTGCTGTGCTTGTTGCTGTCGTTGACCACCCAGTCGGTGGCAACGACCGCGCAGTACACGAACACGGCGGGGTAGAGGAGAACGAAGCGCAGCGGGAAGTAGTGCGCGACGATGTTGTGGAAGTAGGTGAACGCCTTCCTCGCGTAGCCGATACCCGACAGCGGGCGCTTGTCCATGCCACCGGGGACGTCCTTGCGACGGCGCATCCGCGTGCTTGGATCGAACAGCAGGAACTCGTCGTCGCGCTTACCGGCGTTGATGCGAAACGCGAGCGACGGCTCGTCCTCGCACGGCGTGCACTCGTCCCACAGGCCGAACCGCTCGAGGGTGCGGCGCGGGATCGCGACGTTGCCACCCATCACGCTCTGCACCGGCTTGCGCTCGTTCGCCCGCGGGAACGCGCGCTGCCACTTGATCGCGTTGAACGACAAGCACGACGCGTTCGCCTTCTTCATGTTGGCGTACGGCTGCGGCTCGCCATC
>JBBQJJ010000638.1:0-3856 GCA_038325805.1 Haliangiales bacterium | reverse complement strand
TAAGGGGACGCTGGCTTCAGGCACGGATCGTCTTCGCGAAAGGCCTCGGTGACTCCCGGGCGCGCCCCATACACGGAGCTGGACGATGCGAACACCAGCCGCTGCTTGCCCAGTGCGCGCATCCGCTCGATGATCACTCCGGTACCATCGATGTTCGTGCGCCAGTAGCGCAGCGGCTCGGCGAGCGAAGGACGAACGCCAGCGAGCGCACCGAGGTGGCACACGACGTCGACCGAGTCGTCGACTGCCTGTGCGACGACCAGAGGGTCACAGAAATCACCCTCGACGAGCGTGAAGTTGTCGAGGGCCGCGAGGTGTTGCGCGTTTTCGCGTTTGACCTCCGCCGGATACAGGTAGCCATCGAAGCAATCGAGGCCAGTCACGCGGTGACCCTGTGCGACCAGGCGTTCGCACGTGTGCGAGCCAATGAAGCCGGCCGCTCCGGTGACCACGACGTGCATCTTGCTTGCGTACCGCTCGCTAGCGGCCTAAGCAAGACGTGAGGCCGATGACGTCGCTGGTCCCTGCACTTGGTATCCTCGCCGGGCTGGCGTCTGCGGTCGCTGCAGATCCGCGCGTCGCATCGCATCCACCGATGCGGCCGCTGCCAAGCGCCTCGACGCGTCCGTCGGTAGGTGGCCCGGCGATGTTTGTCGATGCTCAGCGTGGCAACGACACGGCCGATGGCAGCAAGGCGACACCCTGGAGGTCCCTCGCCGTCGCCTTCAAGCGCCTCAAGCCTGGCGACACGCTGTATCTGCGAGGCACGTTCTACGAATCGCCGACCCTGACCACGAGTGGCAAGGCGAACGCACCGATCACGATCCGTTCGCAGCCGGGAGAGCTCGCGATCATCGACGGCGGCTTTCGCGAGTTCGCCGATTCGCCACAAACGGCGTGGGAACCAGCCTCCGGAGGCGCACCCGACGAGTACCGCTCTCGTGCGACGTATGCGCTCGGTGGCTACGACGAACAGGCCCGTGGCGTGTTCGTGACGGGGAACTTCGCAGACTCGATGGTGCCGTTGCACGGCTACAAGTTCGGTGCTGATCTCCGGACCTCGAACGAGTACTGGAACATCAAGAAGAACGAGGCTGGCACTGGTGTCAACGTCGGTCCGGGCGTGTGGCTCGACCCGACGACGAAACGCATCCACGTTCGGCTGGCACACGGTACGCTGAGCAGCCAGATCAACTACAAGGGCGAGCGCGACCCACGCAAGCTCAAGCTCGTGATCGGCGGCGAGCGCAGTGCACTTCGCATCGAGGGAGCTAGCCACGTTCGCGTGCAGGACCTCGTGCTTCGAGGCTCGGCGACGCACACGCTGCATGTTGCCAAGGCCGCTCACGTCGTGCTCGATGGGTTGACGATCTACGGCGGCAACCCCGCGTTGTTCGTGCAGTCCACCAGTCACCTCGAGCTCATCCGCTCGTCGTTGCGTGGAACGTCAGCACCTTGGTCCTCTCGCGTCGGGATGAAGAATCGAGGCAACTCGCCTTACCTCTTGATCTCCGACCCAGCGGTCCCGCAAAGCCATCACTGGGAGCTCGCGTTCAACGAGTTCGTTGACGGTCACGACGGCGTGATCCTCGATGGGGTCAAGACGCTCCGCTTCCATCACAACCTCGTCGACAACTTCAACGACGACGCCCTCTACCTGACGTTTACGCCCCGGCCGACCGTTCCCGACGAGATCCAGGTGTTCGAGAATCTGGTGACGCGTTCGTATACGGTGCTCGCGTTCGCTGGAGAGAAAGCGTCGACGAACGCGATCGGCGGCGGTGCATACGTGTTTCGCAACGTGTTCGATCTTCGAGATCCGCCCTACGTCTGGCTCGCGAAGGACGCTGCTGCAGATCGAGCTCCACTACCGTCGCCGGGCCGGATGTGTGGCGATCACGGCGGGCCGATCTGGGATCCGGTGTTCTTCTATCACAACACGGTGATCACCGATGGACGCGCCTGGCGCGACTACTACGGCGCGCAGATGATCGTGGGAGTCCGGAAGAGCACCCGGCGATTGTTCGACAACATCTTCGTTCGAGTCGACGGCGATCCCGGCCTCTACTTCAAGGGCATGACCGACGGCGATTTGCAGGTCGATGCAAATCTGTTGTGGGGGCGCGCGACCGGACCAGGCTTCCGAGGTGACTTCTTCGCCGCGTTTCGCCAATCGCCGATGTTCGCGGACAGCAAGCTGTCGTACGCGCCAGGTTGGGGCGCGCGCGATATCTATGCGGATCCAAAATTCGCCCGCTGGGCCGACCGCGGTGCGCTTGATGTCTCGCTCCAGAACGACAGCCCCGCCATCAACGCTGGGGTCGCGATTCCGCCTGCGTGGCCAGACACGCTCCGCGCGAAGGATCGCGGCAAGCCGGACATGGGTGCCCTGCCCTCGGGAGTTCCGATGTTTCGCGTCGGGCCACCAGCAGCGCCATCATTTTAGGCAGTTAGATGACGAATCGTTCGGTTTCGGTCTACCCGGAGGTCGTGGTATCTCCATCGCATTCGGGCGTGAACGGTGTGGTTGGACAACGACACTAAGACTCCAGAGCTTCGCGTGCCTCGTTACCTAACCCGCAGTTTCCAGGTCGTCATCGACTTGGGCACGTTGTCGGTGGCCTACTGGCTCGCGTTCCTGTTTCGGTTCGAGTTCCAGATCCCACGGGAGTACGTCGAGATCGCGTTACTCAACTGGGGTTACGTGATCGCGCTGCTCTATGTGGTGCTCACCATCTTCGGCGTGCCCCGATACTCGTGGCGCTATATCAGCCTGCGCGAGATGTTCCGGATCGGCATCGCGATGGCCACGGGCACGATCACGCTCGTCGCCCTGCGGCTCGGTCTCAACTCGATTCCGCAGTGGGATCTCTTCGTGATCCCGCTCGGCGTGATCGGCAGCAACGCGATGCTCGCCTTCGTCGGACTTACCGGCATCCGTGCGACGCGGCGACTCCAGGGTGAAGCAAAGGAACGCAAGCGGCGCGAGGTCAGTGGCACCCGCCATCGCGCCCTCCTGATCGGTGCAGGCAAAGCGGGCGTGATGGTGGCTCGCGAGCTCAGCGCACGTCCCGATCTCGGTCTCGATGCAGTCGGCTTCCTCGACGACGATCGCACGAAGGTCGGGACCCGGATTGGCGGGCTCACCGTGCTCGGCACACCCGATCAGATCGCGGCGATCGCCGAGCGCAAGCGAGCGAAGCGCGTGTTGATCACGATCGCGAACGCATCGGGTCCCGAGATTCGCCGCATCACGATGCACTGCAAGGACGCCGGGCTCGAAACCAAGATCATCCCGGGCCTCTACGAGATCGTCGGCAACCACATCAACCTGTCGCAGATCCGCAGCGTCGCGATCGAGGACCTGTTGGGTCGCGAGACTGTCAAGCTCGACGAGGATCAGGTCGAGTCGTCGATCCGCGGGCGCAGCGTGCTGGTCACCGGGGCGGGCGGCTCGATCGGCAGCGAGCTCAGCCGCCAGGTCGCCAGGTTTGCACCCGCACGGCTCGTGCTCGTCGAGCGCTTCGAGAACGCCCTGTTCGAGATCCATCGCGAGATCGCGGCGAGCTTCCCAGATCTCGAGATCGAGCCGCGTGTCGCCGACGTCTGCGACGAAGTCCGGATGACGACGATCTTCAAGGTGACGTCACCACACGTGGTGTTTCACGCGGCCGCGCACAAGCACGTGCCGATGATGGAGCAGAACCCCGGCGAGGCGATCAAGAACAACATCGGTGGCACCCGCACGGTGGCTGGCCTAGCGGATCGCTTCGGCGTCGCGCAGTTCGTCATGGTCTCGACGGACAAGGCGGTGAACCCCTCCTCGGTGATGGGGGCAACCAAGCGCGTCGCGGAG
>JBBQJJ010000637.1:0-3882 GCA_038325805.1 Haliangiales bacterium | reverse complement strand
TGCTCGAAGTCGTGCGCGATCGCTGGAAGACCTAGTCCGCCGTAGTCCGCCGAGCGGACATCGTGCTTCGTCGTCCGGTTGTCCGACTTTGCAAAGTCACTTCCGTTGTGCAGGAATGCGCAGTTGCGTCCTGTTTCCCTCTACCCCGGAGAGAAAAAACGGGAGGTCGTGCACGAGCGTGCACGATGGCAGTTGCCACTCCACGCGGACGAGCGCTGGCTCGCCACCACGACGTGGTGATCGACGCGGTCCGGTCACGCCAGAGGCGCGTTCCAGTGACTGACGAACCGTTCCTGGTGCCAGGGTTCTTCGCACGAGGCCGAACAACGAAGGATGGCCGCCCGATCTCCATCGAGCAGAGAGCTCCGACGGCGACAAGTGGGTCGCGTACTACAGGCACTGAAGACCGAGCACGGTGGTCCGATGTGAAGTGCAACCTCGTCCAAGTCGGCACGACCCGCGAGCTATGGCGACAACGGACCGACCTTCTTGTCGGGTCGTCCAGCCGAGTGTTCGTCAACGTGACGACTCCGGCACCTTGGGCAAGCCGTCGCGCTAGCGTCGTCGACGAGTTCCGCATAAGGTCCGGGCGTGTCCCTGACCTACGACGAGGCCCGTGCACTCCACGCAGAGTTCCCGGTGCTCGACCTCCACGCCGACACGGCCAAGCTAATGGACAAGCTTGGCTACGACCTCGGCATGCGCCACGACCGCCCGATGCCGAGGGGCATCAACGTTTTCGGGCACGTCGATCTTCCGCGGCTTCGCGAGGGCGGCGTCGCCGGCCAGTTCTTCTCGTTCTGGACCACGCCGTACCCGCAGAAGGGCTGCACGCGCTCGGTGACCCGGCAGCTCGACGCCCTCGACAAGGCGATGGCCCAGCGCCCCGACGAGCTGGGATGGACGCGCACGGGCGCCGACGTTCGGCGCGCGAAAGCCGAAGGCAAGATCGCCGCGCTCGGCGGCATCGAGGGTGGGCAAGCTCTCGAGGGTGACCTCGCCACGATCGAGGCGTTCTCGCGCCGCGGCGTCCGCTACCTCGGGCTGATGCACTTCACCGCGAACCAGCTCGGTAGTCCCGCGAAGGGCCGCGGCAGCGATCCGGATCAGGGGCTCACCGGGTTCGGTCGCGATGCGGTCCGCGAGTGCGAGCGCACCGGCGTGATCGTCGATCTCGCGCACATCAATCGCAAGGGCTTCATGGAGGTGCTCGATCTCGCGACGCTGCCGCTGATGGTCTCGCACACCGGCGTGATCGGCGTGCACGAGCACTGGCGCAACATCGATGACGAGCAGCTGCGTCGCGTCGCAGATAACGGCGGCTGCGTCGGCGTGATCTTCGCGCGCAAGTACCTCGGGTCGGCGTCGATCGAGTCGGTCGTGGATCACCTGCTGCACATCCTCAACATCGCCGGTGAGGATCTCCCTGCGCTTGGTTCGGACTTCGATGGCTTCGTCGTTCCGCCCGAGGGGCTCGAGGATATCTCGACGCTGCCAAACCTCACCGTCGCGCTGTCGAGGAGGGGCGTGAAGACGCCGGTGCTCGAGAAGATCCTCGGCGCGAACGTGCTGCGCGTCCTCGATTCGGTGCCCGCGTGGGGGGCGATGTCGTGACCCTCCTGCGTCTCCTCCTGGTCTTCCTGGTCGGTTGTGGTGGTGGCAGCAAGACCCCCGACCCCGATCCCAAGGAGGACGGCAAGCTGCCGCGTCCCGACGATGCCGCCGTTGCACTGCCTCCGGCTCCACCGCTGCCTCGCGTGCCGGACTCGCTCCCCAAGCCCACCCTCCCCGACTTCGTGACCGCCGAGGCCGTCGCGCTCGGAGAGTTGTTGTTCTGGGATCCGCGGCTGTCGATCGACAACAAGCTGGCGTGCGCGACCTGCCACGATCCCGCGCGTGGGTACGCGGGTGCGAAGCGGCAGAACACCGCCACGGGCAAGCCGAACCTGCGTCGCGCGCCCACGCTCGTGAACCTCGCCTGGCACAAGGAGCTCGGCTGGGATGGCCGCTACGGCTCGATCTCCGAGCACCTGCCGGCGCACGTCCTCGGGCAGATGGGCAGCGATCTCGATGCGGTCGTCACTCGTATCAATGCCGTGGCGGGGTACAGGGCCCACTTTCAACGTGTCGGAGATGCCACGACGGAGCGGGCCGTCCAGGCGATCGCGGCGTTCGTGCTGACGCGGTTTGAGGGAGATGCGCCGTGGGATCGCGTCGAGCGGGCTCCGGATGCCTCGAAGGAGCTCGTTGCCGGCTATCAGCTGTTCCAGACCAAGGCGCAGTGCGCGGTCTGCCACACACCGCCGCTCTACACCGATCACAAGTATCACCGGCTCGGCCTGATCGCGTCGGCGGATGAAGGCCGCGGCCGCGTCGACGAGGCGCAGAAGGGCGCGTTCAAGACGCCGTCCCTGCGCGGCGCCACGCAGCGCGAGATGTTCTTCCACGATGCGAGCGCCGCCACGCTGGACGCCGCGATCGATTGGCACCTCGCAGGCGCGACTGGTCAGGGCGCCGATCCCAAGATCATCGACCCCGCGATCAAGAAGGTCACGCTGTCCGCAGGCGAGCGCAAACAGCTGGGCGACTTCGTTCGCGCGCTCACGGCACCGAGCAAAGCCGCGACCAAGCCGACGCTCCCATCCGTACAATGATGTCGCTCCGCGACGACATCTTGAAGCGCATGGAGCTCGCCGTCGGTGGCGCGCAGCTGCGCACGATGGAGCGCGCGATCGCCCTCGCCGCCGGCATGCGCGAGGATCGAACGTCCGACGGAGTGGCGTTCGCGACGCGCGAGCACAAGCGCGGCCTGCCGATCGCCTGCATCCACGGGTTCGGCGGTGACAAGGAGACGTGGTTGATGATGTCGGCGCTGATCCCGCGGTCGCGGGGCATGGCGCTGATCGATCTACCGGGCCATGGCCGCAGCGCGGATGTTCCCGAGTCCGCCTGTTCGATCCGCCACCACGCCGAGGCGGTGCTGCGCGTCCTCGATCGCGCCGGTCACGATCGCGTGCTCGTGTGCGGCAACTCGATGGGCGGTGGCGTCGCGCTCCGACTCGCGGCCTCGTGGCCCGATCGAGTCGCCGGGCTCGTCCTCGTCGCCTCGGTCGGTCGCGATGTTCACGATGGTGCCGCGCAGAGCTGGGCCGATGGCGAGAACCCGCTGATCCCGCGCCCGGAGGACATCGAGCGCTTCATGGTGCTCGTGCTCGAGCGCCCGCCGCCGGTCGGCAAGGCGGTGATCCGGTACGTGATCACCAAGCGTGCCGCGCGCGCCGAGTCACTCCACAAGCTGTTCCGCGGCTTCATTCACCACGGTGGTGATGCCGGCGTGCCACGCGAGCTCCACGGGATCGATCACCAGACGCTGATCATCCACGGCGAGCAGGATCGGATCATCAGCAAGACCGTCGCCGAGGATCTGGTCACGGCGTTGCCGCGCAGCGAGCTCGTCGTGATGCGCGGCGTCGGTCATGCACCGCAGCTCGAGGCACCCCGCCACACGGCCCGGATCATCGAGAGGTTCGCCCGCCGCCTCGAAGCCTGACGGTCGTTTCACGCGGACGTCGTCCGCTCAGCGGACAGATGAAATCGTGTCCTCGCTTGTCCGGCTCGGCGTTGCGCAACATCGCGCAGTTGCGCCTCGTTTCCCTCAACCCCGGAGAGGGCGTCGTGCAAGAGCTTGCACGACGCCACCTTCCACGCGGCGCAAAAAGCGTTCCCCGGCTGACCTAACCCTAGTAGGGTCCCCTCGCCATGTGGTGGCGCCGGTTCCGATACGTCCTGCTGATGATCGCGCTGTGCTCGATCGCGACCTGCCCGGCCGCGAAGCGCGCGTGCACCGCCAAGCGCCGTGCGAAAGAAGCCGATCAACTGCTC
>JBBQJJ010000636.1:0-3889 GCA_038325805.1 Haliangiales bacterium | reverse complement strand
TCGCGATGGCTGGGGGCTGGCGTACATCCAAGGCCGCGACGCGCTCGTCGTGCGGGAGCCGGAGGCCGCGGCGTCGAGCGCATGGTTGGCGTGCCTCGACCACCAAGCGGTGCGCAGCACCAGCGTGATCGCACACGTCCGCAGGGCAACGCAGGGTGCGCGGCACCTGAGCAACACGCAACCCTTCACGCGCGAGCTGGGTGGGCGGATCCACGTCTTCGCGCACAACGGCATGGTGCCGGGCATCGAGGTCGATCCGCGGTTCCCCGCACGTCGATTTCGATGTGTTGGCGACACCGACTCGGAGCACGCGTTCTGCGCATTGCTCGAACGGCTGGCCGGTCTGTGGGACGGCGGCGTGCCGGCGCTCGACGCTCGTCTCGCCGCGGTGGTGGCGTTCGCAACCGAGCTCCGCTCGCTCGGCCCGGCGAACTTCATCTATGGCGACGGCGATGCGATGTTCGCGCACGCGCACCGTCGCCGCCACGATGGCGGCGAGATCAGGCCTCCAGGCCTGCACGTCTTGTGTCGGACGTGCAGCGCACTCGACGACGGCGTGCCACTCGCGGCGATCTCGCTGCCGCACGATGCTCGCCAGGAGATCGCCCTGGTCGCGAGCGTGCCACTGTCAGACGAGCCGTGGCTGCCGGTCGCCGAAGGTGAGATCGTCGTGCTCCAGGGTGGACGCGTCGTCGCGCGGGCCTGACGTCTGCCCGATCTATCAACTCTTCGGCGTGGACGCCTAGGTCGTGGCGATCGCCTCGGCAATCGCAGCACGGATCGCAGCGCGCACCGAGACGGGCACGACATCGCCGGGGATGGCCATCCGGCGCTGACGGTGCGAATCTTTCCCGGGCGTGGCTCTCACCCGGAACATGGTTGGTCGCGCTGATTCCGGTCGCGGATGACGGTCCCCGTCGTGTATTTCCTCATGAAGCGACGGGAGCAGCGCCGACGCGCGCGGCTGGGTCGGATCGTCTGAACCGTTTCGCGCTGGCAGTACTCTCACGTGGATGACGCCAGGAATTCGCAGAGATCTCTCGATCAGCTTCGACGAAGCGCTCGCGCGCATCCCCGAGGCACTGAAGACCGAAGGCTTCGGAGTGTTGACCGAGATCGACCTCGCCGCGACGCTGAAGGCGAAACTAGGGGTCGAGTTTCGGCGCTACAAGATCCTCGGCGCGTGCAACCCGACGCTCGCTCACGAGGCGCTCGGCGCGATGCTCGAGATCGGTGTGATGCTGCCGTGCAACGTGGTCGTCTACGAGCGAGACGGCGGCGGCGCCACGGTGATCGCCGTCGATCCGATGCAGACGATGACGGCCCAGGATGGCGCGCTCGCCTCGATCGCCGAGCAGGTCCGAAGCCGCCTGCTGCGCGTCCTCGAGAAGCTCTAAAACGTTTGCGCGTACGCTTTATCGGGCGCGGACGGTCGCCTGTAGCGTGACCGGGACCTCGAGCGCGTTCGAGATGGTGCGCAGGCGGCGCGCGCGTTCCTCGTCGTCGGCAGCGACCACGAGCTCGACGGAGAGCGTGATCGACGTGAACACCGGAACGGGTGAGCCCTTGTCAAGCACGGCGACTCGGTCCCGGACCATCCACTGATGACCTCGAGCGCTGACGCGCGTAGGAGTCGAACGTTGTCCATAGGCATTCGAGTACCGAGTCGACGAGGAGCTCCTCCGGGCTCCACCGACGATCGGTCCCGCCGAATTGGGGCGGAGGCCCGAGCGCGATCGGATCTCGCGGAGGCGCGACGAGGAGACCGTCCGCGAGAGTCACGGTGTAGCGATGCGGGAATGGTGCTGGCTTGGCCACGTCACGCTCCGTGTTGCTGCGCTGGCGCCTCAAGACGTCATGCCGCTTCGCTTCCCGATCATCTACAGCACGATCCATCGCGCACTACTTCGCCACTACCCGTTCGCAGTGTTCTTCCGCATCCGGCCGGCGACAGATCAGGTCGTCGTGTTGGCGGTGCTGCCGCAGCGCAGCTGCGCGAGCACCGCGATAATCCGTCTGGCGCACGTCCGTGGGCCGAAGTTCGCGCCGAGATCCTCAAGACGAAATGACCTACGCGCTCGTCGTAGAGCCGTCAGCCTCTTGCGATGTCGCCGATGCATACGCGTACTCATGGTCGGGGCGAAGGGTTCATGGCCGCTGTCGATCACGCCTTTGCCCCGCTATCGAGAAGCTCCACCACATCGCGCGCCGCGAGATGTGCGTAGCGCCTAGGAACGTGACCTCGACTTTGGGGCGGCCCGCTTCGGTGCGGCCCGCTTCGGTGCGGCCCGCTTCGGTACGGTACGCTTCGGTACGGCACGCTTCGATGCGGCCCGCTTCGGTGTGGCCGGTGTGGCCGCCTTGGTCGCCGGCTTGCCGGAATGGGTCAGCGTTGCTGTCGGGTCGATGGGCGGATAGATCTGGAGCCGCTTGGTCGTGCCGAGGCCGACCCACCCTTCGTCGTTGATCGCGACATCGGTGACCTTCTCGCTTCCCGAGCCCCACGGAATGGACTGGAGTAGCGAGCCATCGGCAGCGAACACCTCGATCACCGACGTCTGTGCGAGTGCTGCTGCGGCACCCACGGCTGCGACGATGAAGTTGCCAGAGGGCGACATCGATGCTCGGCTCTGCCACCGTTCCTTCGCGCAATAGGCCGGCGCGCCGCGATGCTTCCAGACGACGTTCCCGGCCTCGGAGATCAGCGCCAGCGCTCCGCGTTCGTCTTGGACGAGCACCCGGCCGTTCGCTGTGGGGAGCTGGTCGGCGTCCGAGCTCAGCCCCGAACGGAACCCCATGAATTGGACTGCCTTCGTGCTCGATACGATCGGGGTGACGGTCGGGTCGCCGCTGATCGGCCATCGCAGCAGAGCCCCGTGATGGGACAAGGCGATCACCGCTTCTTCGTCCGAGCCGAACGCCAGGAGCCCGTACTCGAACAAGCCATCAACCGACTTCGGTCGAACCAGCTCGTGGCGACGGAGCACGGCCATCGTCTCGAGGTCCCAGATCACGAGCTCGCTGTTCTCGCGGTTCCGATCTTGGCGACGGCGACGCTTCGAGCGCCGTAATCGTGAGACCCTGGGCACTAGTAAGAATGCTGAGCTGAGTCTCGATGCCGGTAGTGACGTGCCGGATTCGTGAGATCCAATGACAGATCGCGGCACGCACAAGGATGATGTGGATCGCGCCACGCAACCAGAGCACCTCTCGGTGGAGTTGATGGCGGTGACCAACTTCGACGGCCACTTGCTGCAGGTCAACCCGGCGTGGACCGCGTGCCTGGGGTGGAGCGCCGCAGAGCTGATCGGGCAACCGTGGCTCGACTTCGTCGATCCCGAGGATCACGCCGCCACGACGAGCTTTGTTCAGACCGTGCTCGAGGGTCTGCCCGTTCGCGCGTTCGAGAACCGATTGCGGCACAAGGACGGCACCCGCCGCTGGTTCTCCTGGAGTGTCATGCCGGCCGCGGAGTCGCGCCAGATCTTCGCCGTGGCCCGCGACGTCAGTGGTCAGAAGCAACTCGACCGGCAGCGGCAGAACGAACGCTTGCTGAGCATGGCGGGCACGACCGCCAAGCTCGGCGGGTGGATCGTGGACCTCGCCGATGGCAAGGCGACCTGGTCCGACGAGGTGTGCGCGATCCACGAGGTGCCGATGGGCTTTCGGCCTCCGGTCGAGACCGGGATCGAGTTCTACGCGTCCGAGATCGTCGCCGTCATCGAGTAGCTCGGAGACTCGCGGATGCGCGTCAAGCAGGTGGCCGGGTCGGCATCCCGAGGTCCGCGCGGACCTGCTGGAACGCGGGTGTCCATGCACCCTTCTGATCGCGCACGACCAGCTCGCTCCTCACCGGTCCGCCGGGTGGGCCTTCACGTGCGAGGACATC
>JBBQJJ010000635.1:0-3903 GCA_038325805.1 Haliangiales bacterium | reverse complement strand
CGCAGCGAGGTGCGAAAAAATTAGCAGCAGACTTGCTAAAGAATTAGCAGCCTGTTAATTCCTTAGCACGTGGCCAAGAAACCCGATCCGCTGACGCGCCGTGAGCGCGAGATCATGGACATCCTGCATCGCCGTGGTCGGGCCACCGCGCACGAGGTGCTCGACGACCTCGCCGAACCCCCGAGCTACTCGGCCGTGCGCACGTTCCTTCGCATCCTCGAGGATGGTGGGCACGTTCGTCACGAGCAGGATGGGCCTCGCTACATCTACATGCCCACGGTCGCGCGCAAAGACGCGCAGCGCAGTGCAATGGCCCACCTCGTCGAGACGTTCTTCGACGGGTCCGTGGAAGAAGCCGTCGCCGCCCTGGTGGGATCGTCGAAGTCGAAGCTGTCCACCGACGAGCTCGAGCGGATCGGCGCGCTGATCACGAAGGCCAAGAAGGAAGGCCGCTGAGGTTGTCCCCCATCGCGGAGGCGGTCGTCGCGTTGCGGAGCCCCGCAGCGGACTCGATCTTCGCACTCACCTGGTCACCCCGTTTGCAGTCCTCGGCCGGCGCACTCCATCGGATCGCCGCGCTGATCGCCGAGGCCAGAAAGCAAGGTCGCTGATGACTTCTACCGTCTTGTTGTTCGCACGTGGCGCGGTCGTGCTCGCGTTCGCACTCCTCGCAGTTCGCTTGTTGCGCCGATCGCCGGCGACCTTGCGCTACCTCGTCCTCGCGACGGCGCTGTTCGCCGTCCTCGTGCTGCCGCTGATCGAAGGCGCGATTCCGACCTGGCACACCGGCGCGCTCGCCACTGGGGTGGCTGCCCCGATCGCCGCAGACCTCCCGCTGCAGGATCTCGGCGGAGTCGCAGCGCCGTCGACGCATGCCCCGATCCTCGCCGCACCGGCGGACGTCGAGCTGCCGTGGACGTCGATCGCGGGCGGCCTGTGGCTGCTCGGGCTCTCGCTCGCCGTGTTCCGCGTCGGCTATGGAGCCGTGCGCGCGCGCCTGGTCGCGCATCGTGGATCCTCGACGAGCCCGCGCGTCGACGTCACCGAGGTGTGGCGCTCCCTCGGCGGTCGTGGCGAACCGCCGCGCATCGTCGGCAGCAGCGACGTCGATGGTCCGATCGTCGTCGGTGCCCTCGCGCCGATCGTCGTGGTACCCCGCAACTCGACCGGCTGGTCGGCGGATCGCTGGCGCATCGTGCTGCTCCACGAGCTCGCGCACGTTCGCCAGCGCGACGGCCTGATCAACCTCGTCGCACAGCTCGCGTGCTGTCTGCACTGGATCAACCCGCTCGCGTGGATCGCCGCCAGCCGCCTGCGCGAGGAGCGCGAGCTCGCCGCGGACGATGCGGTGCTGCGCGCCGGGGCACGCGCCTCGTCGTACGCCGAGCATCTCGTCGAGCTCGCCACCGGGCAGCAGTCGTCGTCGGTCCTCGCGATGGCCGAGCGCTCGCGCTTCGAAGCGCGCGTGGTCGCGCTCCTCGATGCCGATCGCCCTCGCCGGACCGGCTGGCATCGCGCCGTCGCCGTGATCGCCGCGAGCGCGCTGGTCACCGTCGGTGTCGCGTGCGTCTCTCCGGACTCCGCGCCGGTCGCCACCGAGGCCTCACCCGCCGCTCCCACGCCGAAGCCGGCCGACAACGCGCTGCAGATCTTCGTCGAGAAGGAGCTCGACGCGGCGATCGATGCGCATCAAGGCACCGGCGCCGTCGCCGTCGTGCTCGATGCGAAGACCGGCAAGCCGCTCGCGATCGCCTCGCGCGGCGAGCTCGATGCGCGCACCGCACGAACCCCGGGCTCGACGATCAAGCCGTTCACCTTCGCGGCCGCCCTCGAGGCCGGTACCGTCGACGCGAGCACCAAGATCGATTGCGAGAACGGCGTCAAGGCGTACGGCAGCCGCACGCTGCGCGATTCCTCTCCGAACGGCACGCTCGATCTCGGCACCATCCTCGCGGTGTCCTCGAACGTCTGCACCGCGAAGCTTGCCGAGCCGCTGGGTGACCTCCTCGGTCAGTCGCTGCGGCGGTACCGGATCGCCGCACCCGAGCGCGTCGATACCCGCAGCTTCGAGGGCGCAGCCGTCGCGTTCGGCGAAGGGGTCTCGATCTCGCCGCTCGCGCTCGCGACCGCGTACACCGCACTCGCCGATGGCGGCATTCACCACGCGGTCAACGGCGACGGCGTCCGCGTGATGCGCGAGGACACCGCGCGCACCGTGCTCGGGTTGATGGAGCACGTCGTCGTCGACTCGTGTGGCACCGGCCAGGCCGCTCGCCTCGACGGCGTGCGTGTCGCCGGCAAGACGGGCACGACCCGCTCGAAGCCGAACAGCGATCGCCACTACGCGAGCTTTGTCGGCATCGTCCCCGCGGATGCGCCGCGCTTCGTGATCCTCGTCGGTGTCGATGGAGTCACCAGCGCCGGCGGCAAGGTCGCAGCGCCGGTGTTCGCGACGATCGCGACCCGCGTCCTTCGCTAGAACAACGGGCCTGGTCCACGGCGCCCTTACCGGCCCGATGGTATGAGCGACGGATGCAGACGCGCGCCGAAGCCACCAACTACGCCGAGACCTCCCTGCACGCCGACGTGATGGCCTTCCTCGCCGCATTCAGCGATCGCCGCTTGCACGTCACCGAGTTCGGCAAGAGCGGTGAGGGGCGCGAGTTGCCACTCGTGATCGCCTCCGCGACCG
The DNA here is from genome assembly GCA_038325805.1 of Haliangiales bacterium. Classification (GTDB taxonomy): domain Bacteria; phylum Myxococcota_A; class Polyangia; order Haliangiales; family Haliangiaceae; genus JABFXX01. Next base: position 1,211 of record JBBQJJ010000635.1, on the reverse strand, counting down.
GCGTCAAGACTCCGGCCGAGGCACGCGCCCTCGGGTTGCCGATCGTCCTCGTGATCAACGGCATCCACGCCGGCGAGGTCGAGGGCAAGGAAGCGAGCATGATGCTGCTGCGCGACCTGCTCGAAGGGACGATCAACGGTCCGGGCGGCGATCTGCTCTCGCAGCTCACGCTCGTCGTCGTCCCGCTGTTCAACCCCGACGGGAACGACGCGCTGTCCGAGGACAATCGCAAGCTCGACCTCCCGAACCTCGCCGGTCAGATCGGCCCCGCGAAGGTTGGCACGCGCGTCAACGCGAAGGGCATCAACCTCAACCGCGACTACATGCGGCAGGAGGCACCCGAGATGCGCGCGCTGCAAGCCCGCGTGGCGCAGGTGTGGGAACCCGATCTGACGATCGATACCCACGCCACCAACGGCTCGCTGCACCGGATGTGGATGACGTACGACGTGCCGCACACCGTCGAGAGTGGCCGTGCCGAGCCGGTTGCCTTCATGCGCGAGCGCATGATGCCGGCGGTGCAAGCCGCTCTCGCGAAGGACCACGGGTTGCTCGCCGGCTGGTACGGCAACTTCGTCGAGGACGAGCGCACGCTCGACGCCCGGCAACCCGCCGTGCCCGACGCGCCAGTGCGAGAGGGCTGGATGACGTATCCGCACAACCCGCGGTTCGGGTCGAACTATCGCGGGATGTCGAGCCGCCTCGATCTCCTGCTCGAGTGCTACTCGTATCTCGGCTTCCAGGAGCGCGTGACCACCACGTACGCGACGATCCTCGAGGCGCTGCGCTACGTCGCCTCGCATGGCGACGAGATCGTCGGGCTGGTCGCGAGCTGCGCCAGACCGCGCGATCGGATCGCGATCCGCTACAAGCTCGACACGTTCACGGTGCCGATCGATATCCCGACGCGCCGGCCACGCACGCTCGACGGTGAGGAGTCCGTCGTCGAGATCCCGTACTTCGGCAACTTCGTCGGCACCACGATCGTCGACCGCCCCCGCGCATACGCCGTCCCGGCGAGTGTCGCCGAGGCGCTCGCGCGGCACGGCATCCCGAGCACCGCTGCGTCGGGCGAGCTCGAGGTGGAGGTCGCCACGGTCGCCGGCTTCGCCACCGAGGGCGGCCGCAAGATCCTCGAGGCCTCCGAGGTCGGTGACCTCAAGGTCGACTGGAAGCGCAGCAAGCGAACGCTCCCCGCCGGCCACCACATA
>JBBQJJ010000634.1:0-3906 GCA_038325805.1 Haliangiales bacterium | reverse complement strand
TAGTACCGCTAGCGCGTCGCGGCGAGACGCACGACAGCCTCGGTCAACACCTCTGGCGAGCAGGCGAAGTTGAGGCGCGCAAAGCCGGTGCCTTGCGAGCCGAAGGTTGGACCGGGGTTGAGGGCAACGCGGGCCTGCGCTAGCGCTCGCTGACTGGGGTCATCGCCCCAGCCAGCCGCCCGAAAGTCGAGCCAGGCGAGAAAACTCGCCGACGGTTCGCGGTAGACGATGTCTGGCAGATGCTCGGCAAGCAGCGAGGTCAGCGCCCGTCGGCTGTCGACAATCGCAGCGATCGTTCCATCAAGCCAATCGTCACCGTCCCGGAACGCCGCAGTGCTCGCGTGCAGCCCAAAGAGTGCGGTGCGGTAGCCGACCTCGAGTGGCAGACCGTCGAGCACGGCGGTCATCGAATCGCTCGCGGCGATCATCATTGCGCATTTGAGTCCGGCGAGGTTGAACGCCTTGCTCGGGGAGGTGACGCACAGTCCGTGCTCCTTGGCGGCATCCGAAACGTCGAGAAAGGGCACGAATTCGGCGTCTGGGTGGGTCAGCGGTCCGTGGATCTCGTCGCTGACGACCGTTGCGCCGTACCCGGCCGCGAGGTCGGCCAATGCGATCAGCGACGCTCGTGAATGCACGAGCCCGACGGGGTTGTGCGGGTTGCACAGCAGTACAGCGCGCGCCCCGCCGGCGAGGGCGCTCTCTATCGCGGCGAGATCAAGCGACCAGCCAGCGTCGTCGTTGATCAGCGCAACATCAACGACAACTCCGCCTGCCTCGGGAATGAGGTCAAAGAATGGTGGATAGACCGGCGTCGTGACGATCACGCCATCGCCCGGCCGGATGACCATTCGCAAGCATTCGACGATCCCGACGCTGACGTCGGTGGTTGTGCGCACTCGCGTTGGGTCAACCATCCATCTCCAGCGACGTTCGGCGAAGCCGGCGAACGCTGGAGCCAGTTCGCCGGGGCCGGCGACTTAGCCAGTGTCAGAACGCGCGATGAGCTCGTGCAGAGTCGCAGCGATCGCAGGTGCCAGCGGGTAATCCATCTCGGCAACGAACAGCGGAAGAACGTCATCTGGGTAGATGCGCCACTTGGCGCTCGTGCGCGTTCGGAGAAGGTCGAGCGGATCGGCACTTACGTTCTGCATCTCATTAGTTTGCCCGATCCGTCGTACTCGCCAGAGCCCGATCGCGAGCCATCGCGCGAACCCGACCCGCCGCCCAAACACAATCGGCGGCGGATCGGGCCGGGGCGGGTCAGCCTGTGACGTCTCGCCGACTGAGCGCCAAAGCCGCAACCGCGATGAGCGCGGCGGAAACGCCATAGAGCAGCGCGAGGCCGGCCCAATCGGCGCCGTTTGCAAGCGGTAGAGTTCCGTACGCCCAGGCGTACGGAGACAAGGCGTGCAGCCACTCGAGGTCGCTCGACTGATTACCAACAGCGTTCAGCGCATAGCCCGCGACGGCAACACCAGCGGCGGCAGCCGAGGCGTATGTTCGCCTGCCGGTGATCGCCCCGACAGCCAGGCCGAATCCGGCGCTCACCATGGCGAGCCCCAGGAACGCGGCTCCTTCCCCGAGGAGGTTGCCCGGCTCAATCGCCAGCCCCGCACTGTCGTTGAGCGCGAGCACAAGCAACACGCTCAGCACCGTCAGCCAGAGCAGTCGAGTGACGATCGCAGCGGCACGCTCAAGCACGATCTGCACGCGTGTGACTCCGTGAGCCAGGGTCAGCTCAAGGGAGCCGGTCTCTTCGTCCCCGGCGATTGCCGCGGTGCTCCAGGTCGTCGCTGCGATGACGACCAGCACGAAGCCGATAAGGCCGTAGAAGGTCGAGTGCACGTACCCAGCACCGGAACTGAGCGAGTCGTAGCCGAGCGCCTTGATCAACTCCGGCGGCATAGATTCGAGCAGCTTCTGCACGTCTGGGCTTCCACCGATCGACGGGAACAGCGGAATGTACAAGAAGATCGCTCCAACGACCCCAAGGCTCCAGCCGATGAGCGAGCGCCAAGAGTCGCCGATGGCTCTGCGGTATAGCGGCAGCGTGTTATTCATTGCCCGCCTCCTTCGCGTACAAACCGAGCACCGACTCCTCGAGGTCCGGTTCTTCGACCGTCAGGTGGGTGACGGTGAATCCCGCAATCGCCTTGATAAACGGGTCGATATCTCCCTCGACGGTGCCAGTCACGGTGAGCTGTTCGCCCGCCGTGATCGTGAGTTCGGCCAAGTGCGGGTCGCGCGACAGCACGTCGTGCACGGCCTGCGCCGTGGCATCCGCGAACGCAACGCTCACCCGACGCACCGCGGATGCCCGCAGCGAATCGACGTCGCTCACGGTCACAACCCGGCCGGAACGAAGGATCGCAACGGTGTCGGCGACCTGTTGAATCTCGCTGAGCACGTGTGAACTCAGAAAGACCGTCTGGCCGTTGTCGCGCGCCTCACGCGTGAGCGCGAGGAACTCTTGTTGCACGAGTGGGTCAAGTCCGCTGGTCGGTTCGTCGAGCACCAGCAGGTCTGGCGTGTGCATGAACGCCTGCACGATTCCGAGTTTCTGCTTATTGCCCTTCGAGAGTTTGCGCACCTGACGTGACAGGTCGAGGTCGAGCCGTCGCGCGAGCGTGTCGATTGCACCCGATGCCACGGGCCCGCTGATGCTCGCATAGTGTGCGATGAACGCGCGGCCGGTCACGCGACCTTCGAGCCGGAGTTCACCGGGCAGAAAGCCGATGCGGCGCCGCAGGGCTGCCCCACCGGTGCGCGGGTCGACACCGAGCACGCTGGAGGAACCCGAGGTGGGTCGGATGATGTCGAGCAACAACCGCATCGTGGTCGTCTTGCCGGCCCCGTTTGGGCCGATCACGCCGTAGATGGTTCCGACTTCGATCGCGAGATCGATCCCGTCGAGTGCCGTTCGGCGCCCAAAGCGCTTGGTGAGCGCGTGTGCTTCAACTGCAAGTGTCATGGTCTTCGGGCGGATGCCCGTTCCTTTCGTTCCGTCAAGATGGGGTGGATGTCTCCGCTCTAGACGGGCGGATCGGGGTCTTGTTTCGGGTTGGCTTGGTCCTTGTGAGATTGCGGCCCGGCTGTGCGTTGCAGCGCTTCGCGGGCGGCGATCAGCATGGCGTCGTTGGCGTAGAGACCGTGCGTGTAGAGGTCAAGGGTCGGCAGGGTCGTGCGTCGGATCGCCGCGGGCGTGAGTCCGTTCTCGCCGATCGCTCGACCCAGTTGGCGCTCAAGCACCAGGGTCACGAGGCTCTGCGTCGTCACGATGACCGCGCGCATGCGGGCGTCGTCGCTTGGCCGTATCGTGCCAGCAGCGACGCCTTCTGCCAGCATCGTCTCGGTTCCAGCAACCAGCGCATCGAACAGCTCATCGCCGAGATCGCTCCCTTCCAGAATCATGCGAGAGAGGTAGTCGATCTCGGTTCGGTAGGTGCTCGTGTCTGCAAGCCAGCGCTGCATGGTTTCGCTGGCCGAGCCATCATCTAGCTCACCTTTGCGACCCATGACCTGGGCGACGACGTACTCGTCGCACTCGCGCCGCAGCGCTTCTTTGCTACCGAAATGGTGGATTACGAGGGCTGCACTGGCGCCGGCTTCATCAGCGATCGTGCGAACGGATGTCGCGGCATACCCGGCGCGCCCAAACAGCGTCATCGCTGCACCCCTGATTCGTGACCGGGTGGTCGAGTCATCCGTCGATATTGAACGCATGTTCAGTATGCTAAACGTTTGTTCAGTACGTGTCAACAATATCGTGCCCAGCCGCTCACCCCAAGTGCCACACGTCACCGCCGCTAGGCTGGACGGCGTGACTGACATCGAGATCGGCCGCGCCAAGCGCGCCCGCCGCGTCTATGCCTTCGACGATATTGCGATCGTCCCGAGTCGGCG
>JBBQJJ010000633.1:0-3906 GCA_038325805.1 Haliangiales bacterium | reverse complement strand
GCCTGGAGCAGCGTGTACATGCCGGGCTCGCCACCCGAGCCGAGCCCGATCAGCTCGTAGCGCGCGTTGAGGATGAACTCGACGTGCGACGTGGTGAACCAGTGGAAGTTGATGTCGACGCAGTCGCGGTCGAGGTTCTTGATCCGGAGGTTCGAGTCGAAGTGGCCGATGCCGACGTCGAGCAGCAGGAAGCTACCGAGCATCTTGCTCGCGACCACGTTGCCGACGATGCCCTTCGGGGCGCCGCCGATCGCGCTGTCCGGCGAGCGCGCGGTCTTGCCGACCAGCTGGTTGACGAACTGGATCTCCGTCGACAGCAGCAGATCGAGGCCCTCGACGTAGAGCTTGTTGGTCGCGGCGATCCGGAACTCCTTGGAGTCGTAGTCGGGACCCGACAACAGGAACGTGCCGTCGGTGAAGCTCTTGAACATCGCGCCGCCGCCAAACGACAGCGTCGGCGACACGCGGTACTCGCCGTACGCCGCCGCGCCGTTCGCGTGCTCCACGGGATCGAGCAGGTAGTCCTCCATGAACGCCGAGCCGTGGAGCTCGAACTTCTCGGCGACGTGCGAGACCGAGACGCCGTAGTTCTCCGCGTACAGCTGGGTGCCGCCATTGCGGCGGACGTACATCGGGTGCTCGGCGAACCGCAGCCCGAACACCGGCATGAACCGGCCAACGCGGACGTACGTACCGTAGTTCTCGTCGGGGTTGCTCTGCCACATCAGATAGTGCTCGCGCGACCACGCGATGGTCGCCGCGGTGTTGGTCTCCTCGGGCGACCGCAATCCGCCGGTGGCGTAGAACGACAGGCCGGTGCCGAGCTTCAAGCGCGCGTTGAGCTCGACCTGCATCGGGAAGACGTAGACGCCGGCGTCCTTGGGTCCGCCGTACTTGAGGTAGCCGCCGGCGGCGCGAAGATCGCCGCTGAGCGCCAGCAGCCCGCTATCGCCGAGCACCTTGCCGTACATGAACTCGGGCTTGTGTCCGAGCTGCGAGATGCCCTCGGCGACCGTGTAGCCGTTCTCGTTGAGAATGCCGCCACCCGCAGGGGTGAGGTGACACCCGGTACAGGTCTGATCGCGGGACAGCTGAAATTGTGGATAGGCGTGGGCGACGCCCGCCGACAGGACCAACGCGACCAACAGGATCAAGGTCTTCACGGGATCACCAGCCCATCGGCGCCGGAATCGATCCACTGCTTGATCAAGGCGATGTCCGGGGTTGCCAGCGGCTGGTCGTACGGCATCCGGTCGCCGTCCTCGCGCGTGATCACCTGAAAGAGGAACGAGTCCGCCGATGCGAATGGCATCACCAGGACACCGTTGTTGACGCTGACGAGGCTCTGCTGCGTGTGCTCGACGGTGTCGAACCGGTACTCGGACTCGTACTTGAACGCCGAGTGACACTGCGCGTTGGCGCAGCTCGGCCGGAGCACGGTGACCACGACGTACTCGAGCGTCAGCGGACGGTCGTCGCCGTCGCCGTTCGGACCACCACCCGTACATGTAAAGGTGGAGTCGTCGCACTCGATCGTCCCGCAACTCGCGAGGGCGCCCGTGGCGGCCACACCCGCGACGAGAAACAGTAGGCGATGCATGGCGCGCACAGTAGCTCAGCGGCCCTCGCGGCGGCCGCATGCGCGCGGAAAAAACCTGACCCAGAGTTCGCCTGTGTCGATCCTACGACCAGGCGAATCAGGCGGGGGCGTCCTCGCGCCGGGGACCGTGTAGCTTGATGCACATGCAGATCGGGCTCTGCGAGCTGTGTCAGCAGCAGCGCGTGGTGAAGACAGCGCGATCCGCGTTCTCGTTCTGCGAGCGCTCGAAGACCGACGTGCGGTATCCGAAATATCCACGGCTGCCGGTGGTGGCGTGCCCGGGCTTCGAGCCGCGGCCGACCGCGGCGGGATGACTACTTCGTAGAGCGCGCGCGGACGCGGCGCAGCGTGGAGCCGGCGCCACTCGAGCGAAGCAAGCGAGGCGCGATCGACCGTGGTGCGGTGGGGCGGCGCAAGCGGCGCGAGATCATCGGGGGCTCCGCGCGGTACATCATCGCGTCGCGGATCTCGTTTTTCAGGACCAGGCGCATGCCCGACCAGCTCGGGTCGATCTCGCAGGTCTTGTTATCGACCATGCCGGCCACGAGCGCGATCCGACGAACCACCTCACCCGTGACGTCGCCGCGGTAGGTACGGAACGCCACCCAGAAGCCGCCGGCCGGGTGCAGGCGGGCGGTGATATCCGCGAACCGGCGCTCGAGGTCCGACAGGTGATCGACGAACAGCACGACCACGTCGATCGGCGGGAGCCGGAGGTCATGGGTGAAGCGCACGTCGTCTTCGCCATGCTCCAGCTTCCGTTGCACGCTACCCGGGGCGTTGAGCAGACAGACCTTCTGCCCAGCCTTGATGCCGAGCTTCTTCGGCAATGCCGTTCCCAGGGTCCCTGCCATGACCCGGGCATCATGCAGTCCCCACGAAAGAGGTCAAACAGGAAGCCTGGGTCATCTTTTAACAACCTAGAATCACTCGTTTTTAGTCAAATCCACTACTCCCGAATTTCTGTTAGGCCACCCACGCTTCGAGGTGGTGATCCGGGTGCTTTCGGCGGCTTCTCGAATACCCGTACTACCGTTACGTACCTGTCTTGACATTCGCTCCCCGACCCGCCAGGAAGGGACCTTGGTGTCACGCCACGGTTTGTTGCTCATCAATCTCGGGACGCCTGACGAGCCCACCACGTCAGCTGTCCGACGGTACCTCCGCGAGTTCCTCGGCGACCCTCGGGTCCTCGATATCAACGCGGTCGGCCGTGCCGCGCTGCTCAATCTGGTGATCCTGCCCCGGCGACCGGCGAAGAGCGCCGAGGCGTATCGGTCGATCTGGGATCCGCAGCGCGGATCGCCCCTCCTCTATCATTCACAGGACCTCGCGAAGGGCGTGGCCACCGCGCTCGGCGACCGCTGGCAGGTCGAGCTCGCGATGCGCTACGCCAAGCCGTCGATCGCGGACGGCCTGACCGCCCTCGCGAAAGCACAGGTCGATCGGATCGTCGTCCTCCCACTGTTCCCGCAATACGCCTCGTCCTCCACCGGCACCGCCGTGGCCCGGGTGATGGAGCTGGCATCCGAGCAGTGGAACGTACCGGCGCTCGACTTCGTGCCAGCGTTCTACGATGACGCCGGGTTTCTCGGCGCGTTCGAGCACGTCGCGCGGCCGGTGCTCGACGCGGCCAAGCCGGATCACGTGCTGTTCTCGTTCCACGGCCTGCCGGTTCGTCAGATTCAAAAGACCGATCCCGCCGGCACGCACTGCTTCAAGAGTGAGACCTGCTGCGATTCGCTGGCGAACCCGAATTGCTATCGCGCGCAGTCGTTCCACACCGCGCGCTCGCTCGCCGAGCGACTGTCGCTACCCGCCGACAAGTTCAGCGTCTGCTTCCAGTCGCGGCTCGGCCGCACGCCGTGGATCCAGCCGTACACCGACGTGCTCCTCGACGAATTGCCGAAGCGGGGCGTCAAGAAGCTCGCCGTGTTGTGTCCGGCGTTCGTCGCCGACTGCCTCGAGACCATCGAGGAGATCGGCATGCGTGCCAAAGAGCAGTGGCACAAGGCGGGCGGCGAGGAGCTGACGCTGGTGCCGTCGCTCAACGCCAGTCAGCCCTGGATCGACGCTGTGGCGGCGATCGCCGAGCGTCACGCAGCCCGTAAAGCCCTGCCGCAGATCCGCGGATGACATAGGCGCTCACCCCCCGATCGTCTCAGGGGTGTCACACGTCCAGAAGTTGTCGCAACGACTGGCAATCCACTCCTGGAGCGGGATAAAACCCGGCTTCTTGAGGAAAGGGATTTCATGTCTTTAAATCGCTTTAAGGCCGTCCGTCCGGCACTGGTTGCCGCGCTGGC
>JBBQJJ010000632.1:0-3911 GCA_038325805.1 Haliangiales bacterium | reverse complement strand
ATGCGCTGACCGAGCTCGCGAGTGCGCAGGCCGCGCTCGAGGCTCCCGGGGGCTTGCCGCCGGCCAAGAAACTGCGCGCGCGCTACCTCTATTGCGACGGCTTGCTCGGCACCGCCGGCAACCGAGATCGCGGATGCAAGTGCCTTCGCGACCTCCGAAATAACCTCGCGACCAGCCGGGCAAAGGCGGCTGGTTGCCCCGATTGATCTTGCCGAGCCCCCCACCTATCCTAGCGGGCACGCCATGGGGGCAACGGCATGACGACCGCTGGCGTCGGCAGACAGTCTGGAAGTAACTTGTTGGCAGTCACGCAGTCCTCGGGCGCGCGACTCCCTCCAGGCTTCGCCCTCGGCGACTACAAGGTGGGGCAGCCGATGTTCCCGCTGCGGATCGCAGATGCGTATCGCGGCGAGGGCCCGAAGGGCGTTGCGACGCTCTACGTCATCCACGCGAAGATCGCGGCGAATCCCGTCGTGCGCGACGCGATCATCGCGGGCACCCGGGCGGCGGCAGCCTTGCCCGAGCACAAGCACCTGGTCCGGACGCTCGCCGCAGGGCTCACCGGCGAGATCCTGTGGATCGCGACGGAAGACGTCGACGGCTCGCTGGTTCGCGACCTGTTGAGCAAGAAGAAGAGCGCCGGTAGCGGCGGGCTCGGCTCGCGTGCCGCGGGCAACCTGATCTCCGGTGTCGCCGCCGCGCTCGCCGAGGTTCACCACGGCGCGCTCGCCGACGAATCGATCGCCGTCAACCGCACCGGTCGCGTGCGCGTGGTCGATCTCGCGCTCGGCCTCGGCACCGTCGCGGCGATGCAGCACGGTCTGATCCCGCAGGGGAGCTACGTCGCGCCGGAGGTGCTCGCCGGTGGAGCGCCCACGGGTGCGAGCGACGTCTACGGCATCGGGTCTCTCCTCTATCAAGCGCTCGTCGGTGCTCCCTTGGAGAGGGGCGGGCCGCGGCCGAGCGAAGTCGTCAACGGCTTGAACTCGCAGATCGACGAGATCGTCGCGCGCGCATGTCATCGCGATCCGGAGAAGCGGTTCGGTCGCGCCGACGTGCTCGGCGAGGTCGTCGCCGAGGGGCTCACCAAGGGCGGGGCGATGATGACGTCCGCCGTGCCGCTGCTCGACAAGGCACCGGAGCTCGGCGCGCAGGTCTCCCTCGCCTCCGAGATCCACGCTGCGCAGAGCATGCCCGGCATCGCGCTTCCCACCGACGCGCAGCTGGCCGGTGCAGCCACCGTGGACCGCGCGCTCGCTTCCGCGCTCGCCGACACCACCGAAAAGTGGCTCGTCAACAAGCAGAAGATGGACTACGGCCCGTTCTCGCTGGCCGACGTGCTGAAGCAGATCGAGAAGGGCGACATCCAGCACGGCGCCATCATCATGGACAAGGACAGCGGCGCGCGGATGAAGGTGGATGACCACCCTCTGCTCGGTCCGCTCGTCGATCAGGCGAAGCAGAAGCGCGACGATGCGCGGCGCGCCCAGGCCGAGGTCGCCGTGCAAGGCCGCGACAAGAAGCGCGGCGTGTTGCTCTACGTGCTGATCGCGCTCGGCTTGTGCGGCATCGGCGCGGCTGTCTACTTCGTGATCGACACGATGAGCGCGAGCAAGCAGGAGAAGATCGCGGCGCTCGAGGCACCCGAGAAGAGCGACCTCAAGGTGAAGGTGAGCGAGCCGAAGAAGCCGCCACCGGGGAAGCGCACCGGTGGACGGCGTACCGGCGGCGCCGGCGGTAACTTCACGAAGGGCAGCGAGGACCTCTCGCTCAACATGTCTGACGATAGCGACGAAGGAAGCGAGACGCTCGACATGGGTCGCGTCTATCAGACGTACTCGCGCTACGGCGGGCAGCTCGGAGGGTGCCTCGCCTCGACCGGTGAGGGCCAGGCCAACATCTACATCAACATCGACGGCCCGAGTGGTCGCGTCGGCTTCGTGCGCATCAACGGCAAGCAGGGCGGCCCGCTCTACGGCTGCCTCAATCGCGTGCTCCGCGGGATGCAGTTTCCGCCGATCAAGGGTCCGAGGACGCGCGCCGAGTTCGATATCTCGATGTGACCGTGGAGACGCGTACCGATATCTCGCGTGAGTCGATCCCGTCGGGCCGGCCTGACCTCCCTGGGGCGGGTCTACCGTCGCGTCCAGATCCGTCGGTTGGCGGCGGGCGAGCGAAACTAATCCCGCGGCGACCGGCGGTGAAGTTCGTCGTCGGCGTGATCTTCGCGATCGTGTTCGCGGTGCTGGTGACGCCATCGATCACCGCCGAGCGCTGGCTGACCGGCATGGGCGTCGGCATGGTGGTCAAGGATCACCCGGCCACGATGACGGTGCGCGTGCCACCACTGCTCGGCTTCGAGAGCCTCGAGCGGAACGTGCGCGGTGGTGGCGTGGTGATCGCGCGCGGCGAAGTCGCGACCGCCGACGACGCGGCGACGGCCGAGCTGATCACCGCCTCGACGCCGCGAGGCCCACTGCCCTACGGTGCGTTCTTCGCGCTGACGCTGGTGTTCGCCGTCATCTTCGTTCACCACATGCGGCGATCGAATCGCGGCAAGTTGGTGCGCGTCCAGGTGGTCAGCCTGATCGCGATCATCCTGCTCGCGGGTGTGGTCAAGGCGGTGCTACTCGGCACCGCGGCCTCGGTGTTGATCGTCCCGGTCGCGCTGTTCGCGCTGGTGCCGACCCTCGTGCTCGATCGCGTCGTCGGGCTCGCGACCGGGATCCTCGCCGCGCTGGTGATCAGCTTGCTCGGGCCGTTCGATCTCGGCGTCGCGATCCTGATGCTGGTGCAGGCAGCGACGGCAGGGCTCGTCGTCGCCGAACGGCCGCGGCACCGATGGAAGAGCACGCTGTTCGCCGGGGTGGTGACCACGCTGTTCACGGTCGCGACGTACGTGCTGCTGACGTACTTGACCACCGGCGCGATGCCTGCACTCGACGGCGACCCGCTGCGCTCGCCGTGGTTCGCGGCCGCGATCGGTCCAGCGCTCGCCACGCTGCTCGCGGTGCCGTTGGTGCCTCTCTACCAGCTCGCCGTCGGCGAGATCACGCAGAGCAAGCTCGTCGATCTCGAGGATCTGTCGAACCCGCTGCTCAAGCAGATCGCGGAGCGCTCGCCGGGTACCTGGCAGCACTCGCTCGCGATGGCGAACATGGCCGAGATCGCGGCGAACTCGATCGGGGCGAACGGCCGACTCGTCCGTGTCGGCGCCTACTATCACGACCTCGGCAAGTCGCTGCAGCCGAAGTATTTCATCGAGAACCTGGAGCCCGGTGAGCCGTCACCGCATGACCGGCTGGCTGCCGAGGTCTCGTGCGACGCGATCTTCGCGCACGTCACTGAGGGGATCGCGTTCGCCCGCCGCGCGAGGCTGCACGAACGCATCGTCGACTTCATGCACATGCACCACGGCAACGGGGTGCTCGAGTACTTCTGGGGCAAGGTCAAAGAGCAGGGCAATCCACGCAACTTCACCGTCGAGGATTTCCGCTATCCGGGCCATCCGCCGCAGTCGCGCGAGACGGCGATCCTCGCGATCTGCGATGCGGTGGAAGCCGCGTCGCGCACGCTCAAGAGCCCGACGCCGGCGACGATCGATTCGCTCGTCCAGCGCATCGTCTACGGCAAGCTGCACCTCGGCCAGCTCGACGAGAGCGGGCTCTCGATGAGCGACTTGCGATGCGTCGCCGATTCGTTGCGCGAGACGATCCGCCACGCGAACCACGGCCGCATCGAGTACCCGTGGCAGAAGGCGCAACAGCAGGAGGCGAACGCCGCGACCGCCGCCATTGCGTCGAAGCCCGTCAGCAACGATACGTCGCAACTGTTGCGGCTCGACTCGCTCGATCGCGCGCCGGTGCGCAAGAGCGCGACCGAGACGACCGCCGACGGCAAGAAGCGCCGCG
>JBBQJJ010000631.1:0-3919 GCA_038325805.1 Haliangiales bacterium | reverse complement strand
CCGCACGCGCTCGTCAGCGGGCTCGATCGCGATCTCTCGCGGTGCCTCGCAGATCAGCGTGCGATCGCGACCCTTGTCGAACCCGAGCAAGCAAACCCATGACTGACATTCCTCCACCAAAACCCCTGACCGCCAAAGCGGTCGCCAAGGCGCTCGATCACCGGCAACGCAGGCGCAAGCTCGTCGGGCTGCTGGCGGTCGCCGCCGTGATCGCGGCGGTGATCCTCTACGGCACGTGCGGTGGCGGGTTCGGCCTCGGTAAGGGCACGGGCGAGGGCGATGGTTCGGGATCGGCCCGAGCTGTCGTCGATGCCAGTCCACGCCGTTGCAGACTCGTCGTCTCGGCCGACGGCATCACCGTCGACGGCAAGAAGACAACGCGCGAGGAGGCGGTCGCAACATGCAAAACGATCAGCGGCGCGGCCGACGTGATCGTCACCGGCGACGCGCGCGAAGGCGACTGGAAGCAGCTCGAGGCTGCGCTGACCGCAGCGAAGATCGAAGTCTTCGTTCGGAAATAACGAAGACCGGGCGACTAGCGCCGGATCCGGATCACCGAGCCGGGGTTGTCCGCCGTCGCACCTGTCTGCCACCAGCCGGGGACCATCTTCGGCTCCATCTGATCGAAGATCACGCGGATGTCGGCCGACGGAATGTCGACGCAGCCAAGGCTGACGTTCGCGCCGAAGCCGCGGTTCCACCACGCACCGTGCATCGCGTGGAGCCCGGTGAAGTGCATCGCCCAGGCGACATCCTTGATGTGGTACTCGATGAGGTCTGGCCGCGGGCTCTTGAACTCGGTGACGAGCGTCTTCTTGAGCACGCGATAGATGCCTGGCGGCGTCGGGTACTTCTTGCGGCCCGTCGAGACCAGCGTCGCGCGCAGCGGTGTGGTGCCGCGATAGAGCACGAGCGTCTGCTCGCCGACCGCGACATCGACCCATGGCTCGTCGGTGCCGGTGACTTCGGCGGGCGGCTTCGCGATCCTGGCGATCCGGAGATCGCGGCGAGAGACCCACTCGTTGTCCGCAACTCGGACAAAGCCCTCGCGCTCTTCGAGGACGGCGATGCGACTGCGCAGCGGCAGCGTGCGTGTGACCGCAGCCTTGTGCGACGGCTCGGCGCGCACCGGCGTGGGCTTGGTGTAGTTGCCGTGATTCCACGTCCACGCGACGGGGAGCTTGATCGAATCGTCGAGCGGCGTGCCCGCGATCTCGTCGCCCCAGTACTTGGGAACCGCCGTCGCAGGGACGAGCTCGCCGGCGGTGGTCTGGAGGAACTTCTTGCCATCGATCTCGACGGCGAACTTGGTCTTGAACGACCGCACGATCTCCGGCGCCATCGCCGTGACGTGACCACCACCAGCGCGGACATCCGCGGCGTCCTTGAACACGCGACCGTCGTAGCCCGGCATCCATAGGGCCGGGGCGGTTTGCTCGCCGGGCGGCAACGTGCTCGGCTCACCACGCGCGCAGATCCAGCCGCGAGGCGCGAGCTCCATCCACTGGCAGTCGGTGGCCTTGCTGCCGAGGCGCTTGACCACCACCCGCGCACGGCGATTGAGGTAACCGACGTGGCTCTTCTCGTCACGGCGCGGCTCGGCGAAGACGTACTCCTCGTCGCGCACCTGGAAGCTCTGGAAGCCCTCGCCGAACACCACCGGATCTTGCGCGGGCAACGCGAGCTTGCTGATCACGCGCGGCGCTTCGACCGTTGGCTTCGACGCGGACGGAGCGATCGCCGGCACCGCGATCGGTGAGGCTTGCGACGCCACATCGAGATCGCGCAGCGGCACTGTCGATGCCGACTGCCCTCCACACGATACGAGTGCGACGGCGCTCAGCCGCAGCACGACATCACCCCTACGCACTGGCCCCAGCGTAGAGGATCACTGGTCTCCCCGGAAGACACTCTTGCCGCACAGTCAGAGTGCGCGCGCGGCATACATGGTCGCTACGCCGTCTTGGCAGCGCGAACCATCGTCTCCATCTCGCTGCCGAGCTGGCGGGCGCGCTCTGGATCGATGACGAGCGCCCCGGGCAACGCCTCGATCAACTGGTTCTCCTCGTCGCTCAGCGTCAGATCTTGGATGACGATCAGGTACGCGCAGGCGAAGGCGAGCTCGCGCGCGCCCATCGGCTCGAGGGCGTCGCCGATGCTGAGCAGCCGCGACGCATCCACCTGGGCACGGAAGTCCGGCATCCCCGTTCCGGACATCTCGCACAGCAGCTGTGTGAGGCCGATCAACATCGACGTCTCACCGACATCGCTGCGCTTGTCGGCGGCGGCGGCGAGGCGCGCGACATCGATGATCGCGCGAGCTTCATCAGCCGTGGGGCTGGCGTGGATCGAGGACAGCGCGTTCTTGAGGCGAGCGTCGAAGGTCACGCACCCGACGCTACACCGGGTAGACTTGCGGCATGTGCCTGATCTGCGTCGAGATCGCGAAGTCGAAGATGAGCGTGAAGGAGGCGCGGGCGCAGCTCCGCGAGATGCGACTCGGCCTCGATGAGGGCCACATCGCCGAAGTCGAGGCCAAGCTCGATCAGGTCGAGAAGGCGACGAGCGGCAAGCCCTGAATCACCGTTTGATGTGCGCGCGGGGAAGCGGGTTCTTCACAGCCGGGCGCAGCGTGAGAAAGACCGCGATCAGACAGGTGACGACGAGGAGGGTTGCGACGAGTGGATTGTCGAGCACGTAGGGCGTGGCCAGCGCACCGGCGAGCACGATGACCAGGACGATGCCGTGACGACGGCGGCGCTCGGAGCCCTCGGCCGAGATCGCGGCGAGCTCGCGATCGTCCTCGGCGCCCGCTTCGCGATCCGCATCGCTCTGGTGATCTTGTTCGCGGAGATCCGCGAGCAGCGCCTTCGCTTCTTCAGCGTGCTCGGACTCGACGTAGATATTGAGCGGCGTCAACGCACCACCGAGCCCGGCGAGCATGCTCGCGTGCTGCTCGGCGTTGATCAGCACCGGGACGCGGTGCGCCTTGAACGCAGCCTTGACCAGCGCGGCGTCCGCCGGCCCCGAGCACGTCCCGATCATCACGCGTCCCATCTGCCTCCCCATGGTACGCGGCTCACGGGCGTTTTGCCGCCAGCACGACCGCGATGCCACCGAGGATGGCGGCCGTCGCCCCAACAAGGCGCAACGTCACGGCTTCCCCGAGCACCAGCGCACCGCCGGTCGCCGCGAGCACCGGGACCGAGAGCTGGATGATCGCCGCCCGCGTCGCTGGCAGGTGCGGCAACGCCGCGTACCACAGGGAATAACCGAGCCCGCTCGCGACGGCACCCGAGGCGATCGCGAGGACGACGCCGGTCGGCGAGATCGCTCCACCGGCGAGTGGAAGCGCGATCAACAGCGCCGCCGCGAACGGCAACGCTCGTGTGAAGTTGTCTGCGGTGACCGCCAGGGGACGAGATGCACCACGCCCGCGCAGCGAGTAGATGCCCCACGCGATCCCCGCGCTCGTCATCAACCCGAGCCCGATCGGATCGGGCGCTTCGAGCCCCGGCAGCACCAGCACCACGAGCCCGCCGATCGCGATGGCGATGCCGATCCACTCGATCACGCCAGGACGTTCACCGCGCGCGATCGACACCCCGAGCATCGTGATCTGCACCGCCGCGAACAGGATCAAGGCACCGGTGGCCGTGGTCAGCCGGAGGTACGCGAACGAGAACGCGGCGGCATACGCGAACAGGGCGAAGGCGGACGACCAGCTGCCGGCACCACGGAACGAGCCTGTGCGGTCACGGACCCGTGCGATCAGCGCGAGCATCGCAGCGCCGGCAGCGATCCGGATCGCGGTGAAGCTCGCGGCGTCGATCGAGCCATCACCGAGCGCCGTTCGACACAGCAGCGAGTTCGCCGCGAAGCCGATCAACGCGGCGATCGTCAGCGCGATGACAGGCAC
>JBBQJJ010000630.1:0-3925 GCA_038325805.1 Haliangiales bacterium | reverse complement strand
AGACCGTGCTGAGCTGCGATTTCGCCTCCGCATCCTCGAGCAGGCCGTACAGCGTCGCGGTGAACTGGAAGTCCAGGATCGTCGACACGATCTCGTAGAGCCCGACGATCGCGACGATCGCCAGCAGGTAGCGCGACTTGAGGACGAGCTTGGCACCTTCGACGGCGGCGTTCGAGGAAGGTTCCTTCTTGGTCTCCTCTGGTTTGGTCGTGGGGACGTTCTGCTGGCGGTCGACGATCTTGCCGGCGGCGATCGCGATCACCGCGATCAACACGGTGAGCCCGGCGCAGACCCACATCCATTCCGGGTTGCTGAGATCCTTGATCAACGCACGCAAGAACGTCGAGCCCGCGGCTCCACCTGCGACGCCACCCAACACGATCGGCCCGTACAGGCGCTTCGCATCGTCTGGTTTGACGCTGTCGTTGAGGAACACGAAGAACGTGGCGACCATCAGCGTGTTGAACAGATCGCCGAACAAGTAGAACGCCCAGACGATGAGATCTCCGCCGCTGTTGATCGTGAACGAGAACACACCGAGGAGGGCGATCGTGAAGACGGAGAAGATCGCCGTCAGCTGGTGGCGGTGGTACTTGCGCGACAGGATCGTGAACACGATGACCGCGATGAACGCGACGACCATGTTGCCAACCTTCGCGATCTGCTCGACCTCTGGACCGTTGAGACCGCCGAGCGGGTGCGCGTTGTAGAACACGACCAGCGCGTCCTTCTTGATCGGCTTCAGAATCCAAAATTCTGAGATGACCAGGAAGAAGTAGAGGAACATGAGGACGACCAGCGGCAGTTCGCTGCGCCGTACATTGACAATCCTCTTTAGGAAGCTCACGCGATCACTATCGCCTAAGGCGTCGGGTTGCGCGGGCTCAAGCCGCTGTGAATCAGCGTTCCCGCCAACCCTCCAAGCAGGGTCAGAGCCAGGCCGGGGTGCATCTCGAGGATCGCGAGGAAGTCCTCGGTAGAGTTCTGATACGCCTGGACCGTGGTTTCGGCGACGGCACTGTAGGCGTGCGGCACGCCGCTCCACGCAGCGATCGATCCGATCACCTGCCCCATGCCGACATCGACGTGCTCGCCGCTCGGCGCGGTGCAGCGAACGCGGCCGTACACGATGCGCAGCGAGTACGCGACGGGCTCGCCGATCGAGAAGAACCGGTGCCCAGCCTCGACCCGGATCAACGTCATGTGCCGGCACATGTCGATCAGCGCATCCATGTTCGCCAGCTTGAACATCGGTTGCTTGCGCAGCTCGATCAGGAGCTCGGCGAGCGTCAAGTCGCGATCGAGCAGGACGCCGAGCTCGACGACACGGTCCGGATCGGGCAGGACCGGGAGCTGACCTCGGGCACGCAGCGCGATCAGCGAGATCGCGCGCAGCGCACCGCGCAGCAGTCCGAAATCTTCGCGGAGCGCGGCGAGGAACGCGGTCACCGGGATCTCGAGCGTCAGCGAATCCTCATCCGCGACCGCCTTCCAGCCGACCTGATCGTTCGCGAGCGCCGACATCACGCCGACCGCGCCATTCCCGTGAACGACCAGAAACGTCTTGCCCTGTCGACTGGTGGTCACCGCCCCACTGATCACGATGTAGATCTTGTCGACCGGTTGGCCCTCCTCGAGGAGGTGCTCGCCGGTACGGAACCTACGCTCGCGGGCGTGCTCGGCGATCTGC
The DNA here is from genome assembly GCA_038325805.1 of Haliangiales bacterium. Taxonomy (GTDB): domain Bacteria; phylum Myxococcota_A; class Polyangia; order Haliangiales; family Haliangiaceae; genus JABFXX01. The sequence continues at coordinate 2,235 of JBBQJJ010000630.1, read as the reverse complement.
AGCAGCGATTCGTCTCCGAGCCCCTCGAAGTACGGCAGGGCCTTGATCGCGAGCATGCGATCGCGAATCCCGGCGAGCGGCGCCTCGACGAACATCAGCCGGCCTCGCGCTGATCGAGGATCTGGAGCGCGCGCACCACGTCGGAGCGCTCGCTGCCGTTCGGGAGCTTCTCGATCGCCGACCTGAACCGCGTCAGGCGCAGCTCGGTGATGTGGAACACCGTCAGATCCTGAACCGACTCGCTGGTGCTTGCGAGCATGTGCTGCAGCAGGCCCTCGTAGTCGAGCCCGAGCGGGGTGTGGAAGCTGCCGGCCGCGGCAAGACGATTGTCGTCGGGGATGTCGTCGACGAGCCCGAGGACCGCGGTGCGCAGCGGTTCCTTCAACAAGTTCTCGATCAGCTCGAGGCTGGTCGCGCGCGCTTCCTTGCGCGGGCTCGCGAGGCCGCGATAGATATCGGTGAAGTCGTCGCCGCGCAGCGCGAGGCCGATCAGTCCGAACAGGCGCTCGATGCCGTTGACCTCCTTGTCGCGCAGCAGGGCGACCAGGACCTGATGACCGGGCGTCGCGAGCGCGGGCGTGACCTTGGCGCCGCGCTCGAGGATCCGCCGGCGGTCGAGGTAGCGATACGCCCGACTCACCGTCGCAGCGATCGTCTTGTCGAGCAGCGCGCGGTCGAGCACGAGCGTGTGTACGCGGTTGACCAGCCGCTCCAGGGCTCGCCCGATCGCGAAGCGCACCGCGCCATCGCCCTCGCGCGTCAGCCATTCGAGGAGCACCGCCGAGGCGAGCTCGGGATCGAACCGCTCGATCGTCGCCGGGATCCGGACGCGACATGCGGCGTCGAGCGCGAGGTTGTCGATGGCACGCAGCAGCTCGCTGAAGCCCTGCATGCCGTAGTCGAGGAGGATGCGCTGTGCATCAGGCCGCGTCACCTCCTGGCCGAGCATGTCGACCAGCAGCGGCAGCGCCTTGCTCGGCTTGCACCGGCCGATCGCACGCAGCGCCGCGACCTTCAACCTGGGATCGTGGCTCCCGACCAGGGAGATCAAGACATCGTCGAAGCCGGAGGCCGCGCGCCGTGCGACAGCCTCGACGAGCGCGATCTTGGTCGCGGTCGAGCCGCGGGCGAGGAGCGCGTCCATCCACTCCTTCGCGTCGCTCCCGATGATCTCGCCCGAGGCGATCAGGTTGACCATCAACGTCGCGCGGACCTCGGGCGAATCCTCGAACGACAACTTCATGAACAGCAGGCGGGTGTCGGGATGGAGCACGGAGCGAGCCGCGAGCAGCGCCGCACGGACGCGCGCCGACGGATGGCTGGTGAGGCGATCGATCGCGGGCACCACGTTCCTGCGGTCCAGCTTCGTGAACAGCTCGAGCGCGCGCTCCACCACCGCTTCGGACGGGTGATAGAGCAGCAGTCCGGGCACGAGGCGACCTTTGCCCTCGTGATCGAGCGTGTCGATCGCAGCCAGCACATCGGCGTCGCTCTCGCTATCGAGGGCGCGTACCAGGGTCTCGAGCGACTGGACGTCGAGCTCGAGCTCGACCCTGACGCGGCGCGCCTGGAGTCGGCTGCGGAACAGCTCGAGGTACGGCGCGCGCAGCGAGATGGCACAGGCCATCCAGAACGCGGCGATCGCGACCAAGATCCCGGCGAGCACGTAGCTCGGTGCGGCCGTCGAGGCGAGGATGAGGATCCCGATCGCGGTCAGCGCCTGCCCCCCGCGATGCGCGACCATGTCGGTGAACGACTTGGTGTGCCTGCGCGCTTCGTCGGCGAGCGGCAGGAACAGCAGCTCGGACGCCGTGCGATGGAGCGAGTAGCGCAGCGAGCCGTCGGCGGCCTTGATCGCGATGGCGGCGACCAGGCTCGCGGTCACCATCATGCCGAGGCCCAACCCGAACAGCAGGAACGGCAACACGACGAGCGATCCGGACACGCCCATCCGCCGCACGATCACGTTGACGAGTGCGACCTGGACGATCAGGGAGACGACGTTGAGCGCGAAGGCGATCGCCCCGAAGTACATCCCGAGCTCGGAGGCGGGGACGTCCTGCGCGATCGTGCTCTTGAACAGGTAATCCGCGATGGTGACGCACGCGGTGCCAGTGATCATCAGCAGGACGACCCGGCGCGCGTAGGGATGGCGCGCGACGAACCGAGCGTGGTTGGCGAAGCCCGACGCGACCTCGCCCGACTCGGTGCGGGTCGCCGGTGTGTGCCGCGTGA
>JBBQJJ010000629.1:0-3925 GCA_038325805.1 Haliangiales bacterium | reverse complement strand
TCGAAGAACACCAGGCTGGCGGGGCGCGCGGGATCCGCGATGACGACCACGCCGCCCGGCGCCAGGTTGCGCTCGAAGATCGCTCGCAGCGCGGGGTGGAGCTCCTTCGCGTAGAGGATGTCGGAGCCGACGATCAGATCGAACTGCTCCGTCTCCGACCACTCCGTCCAGTCGGCCAGGCGCTGCTCGAGTGAAGCTCGATTGCGCTCCGCGTTGAGCTGGCTGACATGCAGCGCGACCTTCTGCCGATCGGTCTGCAACACACGCGCACCCAGCGAGGCCGCGACGATGCCGGGCAAGCCCGTGCCGGCGCCGAGCTCGAGGACCCGCTTGCCGCGGAGGTCGCGGGCCGCCAGATCGTGGGCGAGCGCGATCGCTGACGGCCACAACGCGAGCCCGTACGGTCGCTTGGTCTGCGCTGCGCCCTGCAGGAAGTCGACTTCGTCCTGCACGTTGATCAACGCACCGGTATGTAGGATCGACCACTCGCGGCCCGCGATGGAGAGCTGCACCTCCTCGAGCGGGAGCTCGCCGATCGAGGTGGAGAGCACTGTCACGGACTGCTCACGACCATCACCCAGTGCACGACTGCGGTGGCGCCGACGACGCGCAACCCGATCCGCGGCGCTTGCGGCATGAACCCGACATCCGCTGCGAGCTCGAGGACAGGCGCCGTCGCGCGACACGAATAGGTCGCGCCGGTCCGCCGCAACTTGAGATCGAGCCCGCCGACCGCAAAGGTGTGGGGCGCCGTATCGACCACGACCTTGGTGTCGAGGTTGAAGATCCGCAGCTGCTGTTGATCGCCGCTCGCGAGCGACGACAGCTGACACGCGACGCCCTTGTCGGTCATCGGAACGTACTGCTCGACGATGCTGAACGCTCCGAGGTTCGGCGCGTTCGCGGTGAGCATCAACAGCTGCGCCTGCGCGCGGACCTCGACCCGCTCTGCCAACGGTGAGGGCATCGTCGCAACTGCGAGCTCCAGGTCGCCCGCCATCGCGAGCCCCTCGCCGGCGAGGCTCATGAAGTTCGCGTTGGTGGTCCAGCCGGCGACCGGCGCGGAGAAGCCGTTGAACGAGACCAGCACGTCACCCGGGGTACCGGGGTTCGGATCGCACGCATCGCCGACACCGTCGGAATCCTCGTCTCCATCCCCCGCGAACGGCGGACACGAGTCGCAGACGTCGCCCTTGCCGTCGCCATCTTCGTCGGCCTGCTCGACGTTGCGATCGTCGGGGCAGTTATCGACCTGGTCGACGATGCCGTCACCGTCGCGGTCTCCGGTCACCGGAGGACCACCACCGTCCTCCTCGCAGGTGTCGATGCCGGTGGGCTGCTGCACGCACACCAGGTCGTCGGGGCAGCGCGGCGCTTCGTCGGCGCACGGCAGCCCCGTCACTGGCACCGGCGCGAAGCACCCGACGAGCGCCAACGAGACCACGACCCGCAACATGCGGGCATCCTACCGCTATGTCGTGCGCTTCTTCTCGCGCAGCATGAACAGATACAGGCTCTCCACCTTCTCGCGGGCCCACGGCGTCCTTCGCAAGAACTTGAGGCTCGAGGCCACGCTCGGGTTGTCCTGAAAGCACCGGATCCGCACCTGTTCGCCAAGCTCGGGCCAGCCGAAGAACTCGACGAGCTCGGTGACGATCCGCTCGAGTGTGACACCGTGCAGTGGGTTGCGAGGCTGTTCGTCGGTCAACCGGTCGACTCTACGCGATCTTGTCGACGCTGACGCCGAGCCGCTTCGCGCGGCGCCGTCACGACATCCGGCTCACCGAACTGTCGCGATCGCCCGAAACTCCCGAGGTGGTCGCCGGTTCGCGTCGGCGGTCGACAGCAGTCGCTTGCCGAACCGTTTGCGCAATGCCGCGAGGTCACACGGGTTGCCGAACATGTCGAGGTGCTCCAGCTTGTCGACATGAGGTGACGATGCGAGCGCTCGCGCCCCCGCATCGCCGATCTTGTTGCGCGAGAGATCGAGCCAGCGGAGCTGTCCGAGGATGGGTGCGGCCGCGAGCAACGTCAACCCGGCGTCGCCGAGCGCGTTGTCGCCCAGCTCGAGCGCGAACAGCGACGGAAATCGCGCCGGATCCGCGGCGGCGAGCACGGTCATCCCCTTGATCCCGAGCCCACACATCTCGAGTCCGAGCACCTCGAGCTTCGCGAAGCACGGCGCGTCGACGAGCGTGGCGAGCTCTCCCTTCAAGCGAACACGACGAAAGTCGAGCTCGCGCAGTCCGCGGATCTCGTCGACGGCGATCAGCGCCTCGACGTCGCGATCGGTGACATGCGCCCGTCGGAGCGGCTCTGCCTCCAGCAGCGCCGGGGCGTTGCGGGCAAGATCGGCAGCCTTCATCGAGCACCAGTCGACGAAGCCGCGAACAAACTCCCACTTCGTCGGATTGGCCTTCGTCCAGGTCTTCTCGATGAAGCCGTACTCGACCTTGTGACCGCCGAACCGCCCGACCCAGGCCTTCTTGTGCTTCGCGAGCAACGCATCGGCGCGCGCGCGCTGCGCGGCGGTGCGCTTGCCGAGTTGGAGCGTGATGAACTCGCCGCGTGGATCGCCCCGCTCCGTCAACCAGTCTGCATAGACCGATCGAGCAGCGTCATCGTCGGGATGCGCGATGATCGCAGCAAGGAGCTCGCGCTCGGTCCGCTCGCGCTCAGGCTTGGCCGGGGTCCGTGTCAGATCGCGATAGACCCTGGCCATGGCTCGCACCATGCTCCAACCCGCAGCCGCTGTCTCGAGCTGCGCCGCGCGAGATCGTCCCAGCAGATCGACCGTCACCGCCGGATGGCAGTGAGCGCCGAGACACCGGACATCCTCGACGTACGCGAGTCGCGCTGCACTGACCGAGCATCGCGCTTGCAGGCTGACCGGACATGGCTTCTTCCGTGGCAGTCGCGGCGTCCCATGCGGCGCCGTGGATCGAGCGCCTCGCCCGCCTGGGCTTCGCCGCCAAGGGGGTGCTCTATCTGACAATCGGCGTGCTGTCGGCAGGATCCGCGATCGGCGCCGGCGGGCACACCGTGACGGATTCGCACGATGCGATGGACGTGCTGCACGGAACGTTCGGCCGTCCCCTCCTCGGGCTCATGGCCATCGGCCTCGCGGGGTATGGGCTCTGGCTGGTCATCAGCGCACTGACCGATGCCGAGGCGCGCGGCCGCGATGCGAAGGGCATTGCCAAGCGCATCAGTGCAGCGGTTCGCGGCATCGTGCATATCGCCCTCGCGGGCACCGCGATCAGCTTCGCGCTCTGGCAGAGCGCCAGCGGCGGACAGGACCAAACGACGCAACACTGGACGGCGCAGGTGCTCCACGCACCGGGTGGAGTCTACCTCGTGTGGGGCGTCGCCGTGGCGATCGGTGGGTATGGGATCTACCAGCTCTATCGCGCATGGTCGGCGAAGCTCGACAAACAGCTCGAGCTCGACGGGGTGCGCGCACGACGCGTCATCATCGCGATCAGCCGCTTCGGGATCGCGGCGCGAGCCGTGGTGTTCATCACCATCGCGGTGTTGTTCGTGCGCGCTGCGCTGACACGCGATCCGACCGAGGCCGGTGGCACGGGCGACTCGATGCAACAGCTGGTTGCCTTCGGCCGCTGGCCGTTCGCGGTGATCGCCGCTGGGGTCGCTGCCTACGGCATCTATCAGCTGACCTGCGCGCGCTACCGCCGGATTCGCGCGAGTTGAGTCACAGGACCTTCTTGATCTCCCGCGTGCCGCGGCGATAGATCTTGTGGTCGCCATCGACGAACGCTGTTCCGTTCCACATCCGCACCAGCACCGTGACCTCGTCGCCGTCGAACGTGATGCGGTTGTAGTTGTTGGGCTCGCCGCGAGTTCGCGTCGAGGTGCAGGTGCCAGCGTGGACGGCGATCATCCGGTGCGCCTCGTCTCGCATCGC
>JBBQJJ010000628.1:0-3928 GCA_038325805.1 Haliangiales bacterium | reverse complement strand
CAGGGCGGCTGCACCGGCGCGCAGACCTGCACGATCACGCCGGCGGGACCGGTCGAGGTGTTCGCGCGCTACTGGAGGCAGAGCAACGTCTGGTTCACCTCGTCGACGGCGCAGAAGCCCGGTGCGTTCGACAGCATCGGTGCGGCGGATGATCTGTGCGACGGGCTCGCGGCCGCTGCCGGGTTGCCCGATCGCACGTATCGCGCGTACCTACCGACGACCACACAGACGGCGAAGGCGCGGTTGAAGGAGCTGGCGGTCGCCGGACCGGCAGGCATCTACCTGCGGCCCGACGGCGAATTGTTCGGCGGCACGATCGAGCAGATCGAGCAGGGCATCATCTTCTTCCCTCCGCGCCTCGATGAGCTCGGTCGCGATGTTGGCGATGACGCGCTCGTGGTCACCGACACGTTTGCCGGTGGTGGCCCCAACACGGGCACACACTGTTCGGACTGGGCGTCGGAGACCGCCGCCGACGTGATCGTCGGAGAGCCGGCGGGTGGCACCAGTCGATTCACCCAGGTCGACGTGCGCGGCTGCGACGAGGACACGCGCTTGTACTGTTACTCGGCCGCGCTGATGGAGGTCTTCGCGACTCCGCCGCCGGGCCCGAGCGTGGTGTTCCTGTCGTTCGGGACGATCGCCGCGAACGCCGGCCTCACCGCGATGGACACCCTGTGCCAGACCGAAGCGACGCAGGCCGGGCTGACGGGATCGACCACGAGGGCGCTGGTGACGCCGGGCGCCGGCAAGTTCGTCAAGGATCGGTTCGTCGGGCTGTTCTTCGCGAACGCGGCGGCGCAGCGACCCGACAGCACGGTGATCTCGCCCGACATGGACAACTTGATGGCCGGCGAGCCATTCCTCGCGGCACCGAACGTCGCGGCCGACCTGGAGTATCGCGGCGCGGATCTGGTGTGGGTCGGCGGCGATTCGTTCAACAGCTTTCAAAGCGACTGCAACGGCTGGACGTCGACCGCCGGCTTCGGCACGACGCGGCTTGCCGCGACGACGAAGGCCGCGACGGGTGCGCAGCAGACCGCGTGCTCGGGGCAGGCACACCTGCTGTGCTTCAACGGGCAGGTCGCCGCAGCGAAGCCCGGGGCAGACAACCGTCACCCGCAGGCGACGCGCGCGAAACGCTAACTCCGCGAACCTGTTCGACGGCGCCGTGGCACGTCGACTGCTCTACGTCAGGTCATGAAGACCATCGACATCGCTACCCTCGCCGCCGTCTCGGGTGGCATCGCTCAGAACACCGCCGCGTCGTCGTGGAGCCGTCCCGGGCTCCAGAACGGAGGCGGGAACTGGTGGAGCCAGCCCGCGCCGAAGTGGAACGCGCCGTCGGCTCCTCCGACGCAGCCGCTCGGCCCGTGGACGCCTTCGAAGCAGTGGGTCTAACTCCAGGTCTTCACGATCGCTTCGAGCTGCGCTCTTCGCTCGTCGAACCGCGTCCTCACGCTCTCGCGAACGCGTGAGACGAGACGGCGATCAGCAACGCGAGGGTGCCCGGCCGCGAACGGCGGTTGCGGGTCGTACTCGAGCTGGAGCTGGATCATCTCCGCGGCTTCCTGGCCGGCGATCTCCGCGACCAGCGTGAGCGCGATGTCGATGCCGGCGGTGACGCCGCCGCCGGTGATCCGATTGCGATCGACGACGACGCGACTCTCGACCGGGATCGCTCCGACGATCGGCAGCAGCTCCATGAACGCCCAGTGCGTGGCGGCGCGATATCCGCGCAACAAGCCCGCGGCACCGAGCAGCAGCGAGCCGGTACACGCGCTGCTGACCCAGCGTGCGGCGCTGCCGACGCGATGGACATACGCGAGCACCTCCGGGTCGTGCGTCATCGCGATCTGACCTGCGCCGCCGGGCACGAACAGCACGTCGAGCGTCGGCGCATCCGCGTAGCTCGTCGACGGAACGAGGGTCAGACCACCCTCGCTCTGCACCGGCTCGGTGGTCTTGCCGAGCGTGTGCACGCGCGCGTCGGGCATCGAGCGCAACACCTCGAACGGACCGGTGAGATCGAGCTGCGTGACCTTCGGAAACAGCAGCATCCCGATCTCGAGCATGGAGAGAGAGTAGACTGAAGGCGATTTGTTCGTTGCACCTGGCAGACGCCCTCATTAGATTCGCCGTCCATGGCCGACTCGCCAACCTCGAGGCCATTGTTCGCGGGCATCGATCTCGGAACCACCAACTCCGCGGCAGCGGTGTTCGACGGCGACAAGGTGCGGGTGGTCAGGAATCGCGACGGTGCGAACCTGACCCCGTCGGTGGTGCGGATCGACCGCCAGGGGCGAGTCAGCGTCGGGCAGAAGGCAGCGGCGGCCGCAGAGCGCGACCCGAACAACGCGAGGGGCGAGTTCAAGCGGTTGATGGGTATGGCGGAGCAGCTGGCGTTTCCAGCCGCGAACCTGTCGCACACGCCGGAGCAGCTGAGCGCGCTGGTGCTCGAGTCGCTGCGCGAGGACATCCGTGACTTGACCGGCGTGTTGCCGTCGCGGGCGGTGATCTCGGTTCCGGCGCTGTTCGAGCTGCCGCAGAACAAGGCCACTGCGACAGCGGCACAGCTTGCCGGCTTCGAGCACGTGGAGCTGTTGCAGGAGCCGATCGCCTCGGCGCTCGCAGCGGGGTGGACGAACGACGAACCGGGCGCATGGATGGTCTACGACCTCGGCGGTGGCACGTTCGACGTGTCGTTGCTGGAGACCCGCGACGGCTTGCTTCGTGTGGTCGGTCATGACGGCGACAACTTTCTGGGCGGTCGCGACTTCGATCGCGCGATCGTCGACTGGGTGGTGGAGAGGTTGAAGGTGCAGGGCGAGCCAGTCCCGCGCCGCGAGGAGCCCGCGCATGCGGCGGCGTTTGCAGCGCTGCGTCGACAAGCAGAAGCCGGCAAGATCGAGCTCAGCCGGCTCAAGGAGACGGCGTTCGCCCTCGACACGCCGCTCGTCATCGACGGCCGCGAGGTCGAGGTGGATGTGTCGCTCGATCGCCCGACGCTCGAGTGGTTGTGTGCCCCGCTCGTGCAGCGGACGATCGCGGTGTGCAGGCGGTTGCTCGCCGAGCACGGGCTGCGCGTCGATCAGCTCACGCGCGTGGTGCTCGTCGGCGGACCGTCGCTGATGCCGATGGTGCGCCGCGCGGTCGAGGATGCGCTGCAGACGCCGATCACCACCGGCCACGACCCGATGACGCTCGTCGCCGAGGGTGCTGCCCTGTACGCGGCGACGGTGGGGTTGGATTCGAATCGCGCAGCCAAGCGCGTAGCTCAGGGGAGCAGCACCAAGCTGTGGTGTCAGTACCCGCCGGTGACGTCGGACCTCGAGCCGAACGTGATCGGTCGCTTCGAGACGGAGACCGCGGTGCCGACGACCGTCGAGCTGGTGCGTCTCGACAGCGACGGGCGCGAGAGCTGGCGGAGCAGCCCGATCGTCGTCGAGAGCGATCGGTCGTTCGTCGCGACCGTGGTGCTCGTCGCGCGCAAGACGAGTCGGTTTCGCTTGGTGGCACATTCGGCAGCGGGGGCGGAGGTCGCCACCGATCCCGACGAGATCTCGATCATCCACGGCATCACGATCGGCGACCCCCCACTCAGTCGCACCACCGGCGTCGCGCTCGCGAACGATCAGGTTCAAGTGTACTTCGAGCGCGGTACGGCTCTCCCGACCCGCCGAACCTTCACGCATTACACGGTGGATTCGATCGCACCGGGCGGTGCAGGGACAGTGCTGTCGATCCCGATCGTGCAAGGCGAGTTCGAGATCGCACATTTGTGCCGGGTGGTCGGGCGCATCGAGATCAATGGCCAGCAGCTCACCCGACCGATTCCAGCCGGCACCCCCGTCGAGGTGACGATCGTGATCGATCGAGGCGGCAAGCTGGCGGCGACGGCGCGCGTGACGACCGAGGGCAAGCACAC
>JBBQJJ010000627.1:0-3971 GCA_038325805.1 Haliangiales bacterium | reverse complement strand
TCATGGGGAGATGGCTGGTGAGGCGGTGTCGATCGAGACGTTGACGGAGCGTCGGCCGGCGTCGCCAGCGCGCTCTGCGAGCGGCGCGAGCTTGTAGTCCTTCGCGATGCACGAGAACGTCGCCTTCGCGCCGTTGATCACACCCGGGACGCCGGCGCCGGGATGGGTGCCCGCACCGACGAGGTAGAGCCCCGGGATCCGCGTGTCCTTGTTGTGCGGGCGGAAGTACGCGCTCTGGGTGAGCTGGGGGGCGACGGAGAACGCGTTGCCTTGGTACGCGCCGAGGTCGCGCTCGAAGCCGATCGGCGTCAGCTCCTTCCGCACCACGACGTGCTTGCGGAGATCAGGGAGCTGCGTCTCGAGCGCGGCGAGGATGCGGTCGCCGTACGCGGAGCCGATCTTGTCCCAGTCGAGCGGCGCATTGCCGAGGTGCGGCACCGGCGATAGCACGTAGAAGCTGCCACACCCCGCGGGCGCGAGCGAGGGATCCGTGACGTGTGGCGCGTGCAGATAGAGCGAGAAATCCTCGGGCAGCGTCTTGCCGTGGAAGATGTCTGCGAGCAGCCCCTTGTAGCGTGGACCGAACACCACGGTGTGGTGCGCGATGTCGTCCGAGTAGCTCTTGTCGGTCCCGAAGTAGAGGACGTAGAGCGACATCGACCAGTCCATTCGCTCGAGCTTCTTCGTGCGCTTCGCGGCGGCCTTGTTGCCCGCGTAGAGCTTCGAGTACGTGGTGTGGACGTCGGCGTTCGAGACGACGAAGTCGAAGCGCTCCTCCCCTGCAGCGGTGGTCACGACATGCGTCTTGCCGTCGAGGCGAATGCCCGAGACCGGCGACGACAGCCGCAGCTCGCCGCCGAGCTCGCCGAGCAGCGAGCACAGCGACTGGACGAGGGCACCGGTGCCACCGCGCGGGAACCACACGCCCCACTCGCGCTCGAGGTGATGGATCAGCGTATAGATCGACGAGGTCTCGAACGGGTTGCCACCGACGAGGAGGGAATGGAACGACAGCGCCTCGCGGAGGTGCTCGTCCTTGACGTACTTCGCGACCGTGCCGTAGACCGAGCGATCCGCGCGCAGCATCGCGAGTTGCGGTGCGACGCGCAGCATGTCGGTGAACCGGAGGAACGGCGTGTGCGCGAGCTTGGTGTAGCCGGCGTCGAAGACCTTGCGGGCGTGCTCGGTGAACCGCGCGTAGCCGTCGAGGTCGTTGGGCGAGCGCGCGGCGATCTGGCTGCGCATGTGCTCGGGGTTGCCGTCGTAGTCGAAGCGCGCGCCGTCGGACCACGCGAGGCGATAGAACGGCGCGACCGGGAGGAACTCGCAGTAGTCGGCGCGGCGCCGGCCGGTCTCGGTGAACAGCTCGTCGATGCAGTCGGGGGCCGTGATCACCGTCGGACCGGCGTCGAACGTGAAGCCCTGCTCCTTGTAGACGTAGGCGCGGCCACCGGGGAGGTCGCGCGCTTCGAACACGGTGACCCGAACACCTGCGTTGGCGAGCCGGATCGCGGCGGCGAGACCACCGAACCCGGAACCGATCACTGCTGCGCGTAGCTCAGCCATACATGCACTCCATCTTCGAGAGGTCCGCGGCGATCGCCTCGACCACGGCTGCGGGAGCAAACGTCGAGACAGCAGCGAGCGCGTGTTCGATCCGAAAGCGGATCGCGGCGCGCCCGGTCTCCTCGACGCAGCTCGCCAGCGCATCGGCGAGTGCCGAGAGATCATGGCCTGCACGCGCGTCGGAGGTCAGCCGCGCCCAGGTGAAGGGGTCGCCCGTCGATGCGAGCCACGCCCAGGCCCAGGTCGGGCGCAGCGCGCGGAGATCCTCGAAGGCCTTGTCACGTCGCGCGGGCGACACCAGGCAGCCGAGATCGTCGAGCATCTGGAGCGCACATCCGACGGACTCGCCGATCGCGCCGATCTGCGCACGGCGTTCCGGCGGCGCACCGGCCGCGAGGGCACCGAGCTCGAGCGCGAGCTTGCAGAGCGCACCCGTCTTGAGCTGCGTCGTCGCCTCGACGACGTCGGGCACCTCGCGCGGTGCGAGATCGACGATCCTCGTCGCTAGATCGAGCGCCTGTCCCTGATGGCAGCGCACGAGGGTGACCACCGCGAGCTCGAGGGCACCGGGGAGCTGGAGCTGGGCGAGCTCGGCGAGCGCCCAGAAGTACATCCAGCTGCCGGTGTTGATCGCGAGCGCGTCGCCGACCAGGCAGTGCAGCGCCGGCTGACCGCGGCGCTGCTCGCTGCGATCCTCGACATCATCGACGATCAGCGAGCCGGCGTGGAGGATCTCGAGGACGCGCGCGATCGCGTCGAGCGTCGCATCCGCAGCCCCGCCGCCAAGTGCGCCGCCGAGCCGCACGAAGCGCGCGCGCAGATCCTTGCCAGGGCGCGCAAGAAACGCCGCCGCGGGACCGGTCAGCGCACTGGCCCACACGGCGCTTGGCACCGATGCCGTCAGCGAGGAAGCGCCACCGGGGGCGGTCGCTTCGACGAGCGCGATGACGAGCGGCGAGAGCTCGACCGGCTGGAGCTCGAGCGATCGAGGCGGTAACGACTTCATCGAGCCTCCCGAGAGGGTGTCAGCAGGGACTTCCACGACAGTCCGCGCGGCGGACGACCGAGGAAGAAGCGCGCGCGATCGAAGCGCGTCAGGGCGAGGGCATAGAACCGGCGGATCGTCGGCTCGGGCAGGCGATAGAACCGCTCGAGGACGTGGTAGCGGCGGTCGCCGGCGAACCAGCGAAACAGCATGCGATTGAGTCGCGTCGCGAACCCGAGCTGGGTGGCGTGGGTCTCGGCGAAGGCGGCGAGCTGCGATCCGAACAGCTCGTCGGGCCGATGCGAAGCGATCAGCGACGCCAGCCGTGCGGCGATCGGGAACGAGTAGCCGGTGACGGGATGAAACCAGCCTCCCGCGTAGCCGGCGATCAGCGGCGAGCTCGTCGGCGACGGTGGCTCGATCGCGAGCGGGAGCGGCAACAGCCCGGTCTCCTCACGCAGGACCTCGCCGATCGTCCACTGCTTGGAGGCCGCGTACCGAGCGATCGCGCGGCGCCCCTCGGCGACGTCGAGGTAGGGCGAGTCATCGAACGCGGTGTCTTCGATCAGCAGGCGATCGTGATCCAGCGGTAGCACGTACATGAACCGCATCGCCGGCGCGCGCTCGCCGGCTTGCTCGACGGTCGCGTCCATCACCATCGGGCGGGTCAGCCCGTGGTTTGGGGCATGGAGCTCCTGCCCGACGAAGGTCTGCCAGCCGCAGTTCGTGCCGGTGAGCTGATGAGGGCCGCGGGCGTCGATCACGACGGTCGCCGACAGCTCCCGGGTCGGGGTGGCGATCCGGTGAGGCTCGATCACGGTGGCGGGCTCACCGAGCCACACCGTGTCGACCGCCGCCGTGACACGGTCGGCCAGGCGTGCGCTGGTGACGCAGGCGTAGGGTGAGGCCAGGGTGCGGCGGTGGGCGGGAAACGCGACGTCGTAGCTGTCCCAGCGTGCGACGATCAAGGGCTCGATCCAGGCGGCAGCACCGTCTGGGAGGTCCCCAGCATGGAAACACCAGGTGTGGTTCCCGGCGAGGGCTGGGCCGCGCTCCACGATCGCGACCCGTGCAGCCGGCTGGGTCGCCCGGACGGCGAGGGCAATCAGCCCGGCCTGGAGGCCGCCGCCGACGATCGCGTAGTCGTGGTGCACGTTAGTTGGATGGTGGCCAAGGCTTGTGGTTACACCCGCCCTTCGCGTTATCGTGTGGGGGCACACGTGAGGCGCGCTCTCTCCGTACTCCTGCTGATCGCGGCCGCCGGGCTCGCGCACGCGGATGCCTCGGGGAGCGCCGCGTCGAAGAAGATCCCCGAGGAGCAGCCGGTTCCGACCACGCCGCTGATCATCGCGGGAGTCGCGCTCGCCGCATTCGCGATCCTCCTGCTGGTCGGGCGTCGCACGAGGAGCCGGAGGGCACC
>JBBQJJ010000626.1:0-3975 GCA_038325805.1 Haliangiales bacterium | reverse complement strand
CCATTGCTCCTCGTTGATCCACACTCGCGTCGCCATGCCGACGTTCGATCACGCCAGCGATCAGGCCGCCACTTTCCTGCGGTGACGCGTTCGCAACCGATCGAAACCACATGACCCGCTTCAGGGACAGGCCCTAGTCCGAGTCAGTCCTTCTTCTCGAGTTTCTTCGCCTTCCTCTTCTCTTCCTTCTTCTCCTCCTTCTTCTCCTTCTTCTTCTCCTTGTTCTCGCGCTTCGCCTTCTCGGTCGCCTCGATCAGCTCCAGCCGATCGCGCAACCCGTTCGCGAGCGAGCGTAGCTCGCCGACCTCGTCGCGCAGTCGGCGTAGATCCTCGCCCTGCGACGTGCCGTCTTCGAGATCGCGGATCACCTCCTTGCCGCGGCGGCGCAGCCGGCCATCGAGCTCGCGATCGATCATCTGGCGCAGCGCCGGGATCGCCGCGGCATCACCGATCACGCCCAGCGCCTCGAGCCCGGCGGCCTGCACCCGGAAGTCGCGGTCCGAGAGCAGCAGCTCGATGCGTTCGCGGATGTCGCGCGCTTCGCGGTCGCGGCGACCGCGCACCAGCATCGCGAGCGCACCCGTGGCGGCACGGCGCCCCTGCGTGATCCGCCCCCACTTGGTTCCCTCGAACAGAAACCCGAGCGCGCTGTCATCGCGGGCCTCGGCGAGGCCGCGGAACGCGTGCTGGCGGATCACGTCGGTGAAGGATTCGCGGGTGGCCGCGAGGCGCAGCAGCTCGCCGGCGCGAGGCGCACGGACGCGACCGAGCGCCAGGCAGGCCTCGGCCTCGACGAAGTAGCTCGCGTCGCCCTTCTCGACGATGCCACCGAGCGCGTCGGCGACCGCTGGATCGTGGACGAAGTCGCCGAGCGCACGAACGATCGCGCGGCGTGCACGCGGGTGGCGCTCGGCGACGAGGGCGGCGATCAGGCGATCGCGTGCGCTCGAGCTGCGCAGCGAGGCGAGCGCGGCGGCGGCGGCACCGCGGACCGCCCAGTAGGGGTCCCGATCGAGCGCGGAGGCGAGGGCGCGCTCGGCGGTCGGCCCACCACGCTTCGCGATCGCGTGCGCGGCGACCCCGCGATCGATGCCGAGCGTTGCGCCAGAGAGCTCGGCGATCCAGATCGGCTCGGGCTTGTCGACCTTCAGCGAAGCGAGGACGACGCGACCGGGATCGAAGATCGCCTGCGTCGGCTCGTCGTCGAGGTGGAGGTGGAAGACATGGCGTTGATCGATGATCTCGATCGCGAGATCGACGTCGCCATTGCGCCCCCGGAAGCGGACCTTGGTCGGGATTCGAAACAGCGGAGTGCGGCCCTCGACCTTTTGCTTCTGCTCGACGGCGACCGTCGCGAGCCGGGTATCGGTGTTGTACGAGATCTTGATGTCGAGCTCGGGGTGCCCGGCACCATCGATCACCCATTGGCTGAAGAACCAATCGAGGTTCTTGCCGGAGGATTCCTCGACGGCACGGGCGAGGTCACGCGACTCGACGACCCCGTGGCGGTGCTTGCCGAGGTAGTACGCGAGCGCCTTGAAGAACGCCTCGTCACCCAGGTAGTGACGCAGCATGTGGAGGACGCGACCACCCTTCTCGTAGAGGTGATGATCGAAGATGTCGATCGGCTCGTCGTAGTGCTTGGTGGCGATGGTGCGGCGGTAGCGCCCGGCATCCTCGCCGAAATACATGTCGGCCCAGTCCTCGAGCTCGAGGTCGGCGGCATCGCGACCCTCGTAGGCCTCGCGCCACAGGTACTCGGAGTAGGTGGCGAAGCCTTCGTTGAGCCAGCCCTCACCCCAGTCGCGGCAGGTCACGAGATCGCCGAACCACTGGTGCGCGAGCTCGTGCGCGATCAGCGCGTCGATGTCGTAGTCGAGGGCGGCGCGCTCGTCGATCAACACCGTGTCGGTGAGCGTGGTGGCGCTGGTGTTCTCCATGCCGCCGAAGATGAAGTCGCCGACGAAGACCTGCGAATAGCGCGGGTATGGATACGGGACGCCGAACAGCTTGCTGAACACCTCGAGCATCTGCGGCGTGCGTGCGAGCGTGCGCTCCGCCTCGGCCTCGCGTCCGCGCTGCGCGTAGTAGACCACCGGCACGTCGCGCCACCGCGTCTCGATCGCGGCGAAGTCACCAACCGCGAGCGTGATCAGATAGCAGCTGTGCGGGACGTCGAGCTTCCAATGCATGACTCGCTTGCCGCCGTCGACGCGATCGCTGATCAAATTCCCGTTCGACAGCGCGAACAGGTTTGCCGGGATGCGCACGGAGAGCTCGCTCGTGGCCTTCTCGTTCGGCGTGTCGACGCATGGAAACCAGTAGCGCGAGTCCTCGTCCTGACCTTGCGTCCACACTTGCACCGGCTTCTCGGGATAGCCCTCGTCGGGACCGATGAAGTAGAGGCCACGGCGCGGCGCACCGCGATACTCGACGGCGATCGTGATCTCGGCACCGGCGGCGAGCGCCTCGGCGAGCTCGATGCGGACGCGCTTGCCGTCGTGGCGAAACTCCGCGCGCTTGCCGTTCGCGGTGACCCTCTCGATCGCGAGCTCGACCGCATCGAGCTCGACCGTACGCGTGCCTGGTGCGATCACGATGCCGGTCAGCGTGGCGGTGCCAGCGACCTCGCGCCGCGCCGGATCGACATCGAGCGCGAGCGCGATGTGCTGGATATCGACCACGCGATCGGGCGCGTAGCGTGCGCGGGTACCTGGAAACGCAAACTCGCGAGACATTGCGCGCGAGTCTACACGCTACAGGTTGCCGTACACCGCGACGTACTCGATCCGGACGCCGACCTCCGACGCGATCAACGCCAGCCCACCCGCCGGCACAAACCCGATGCGCTGCGCGGTCGCCATCGCGGTCTTGCCGTCGTCGTTGACGACGATGCATGCCATTTGCGGACCGTCGATCCCCATCACGATCCGATAGTGCTGACCCGCCGTGATCGGTGCATCCAGCAGGAACGTGTTGGGGGAGGCCTGTGGTTGCCGGATCTCGACGCGATCGATATCGACCACGCGAGACACCCCGCAGGTCAGACCTTCGACCGCACCGCTGTTGCCGACCGCGATCGCGATGCTCGCGGTGCCTTGATAGTCCGCCAGGATGCGCACGCCATACTCGAGCACCAGGGTCGACGGGGCAGGGAACGGCGGCGCGAAGGCGAGCGTGTGACGCGCGCTGTCCTGCTCGTCCGCGGGCGTGAACACCACGTCGTCGCCGACCTGCTCCCAGTCACCGGTCCGGGGCGCCCACCGCGTCAGCTCGGAGAACGGCTCGAACAGCAACACCGTGTTCGGACCGCTCGACGTTGGATCGCAGTCGTCACCGAGCGAGTCGTCGTCCTCGTCGCGCTGCTCCGGGTTCGCAAAGCCGGGGCAGTTATCGCAACCGTCGGCGAGCCCGTCGCCATCCTCGTCGTGCGTCCCGCAGATCTCCGCGGGATGAAACGTTGCGCATGCGCCGAGGAGCGGCAGTGCCCCAAAAAAAGCCCTCACCCGCCTATTTCAGCACGACTTAGCGCAGCGTGCCGAGTGCCTGTGCAAGGCGGCCGACGCCATTCTCGATGTTTGCCATCGAGCAGGCGTACGACAGGCGCACGAAGCCCGGCGCGCCGAATCCCGAACCCGGGACCACGGCGACCTTGCCGACCTCGACGAGCCAGTCGCAGAGCTGCACGTCGTCATCGAGGATCGAGCCTTCCGATGACTGCTTGCCGACGTAGGCGGAGAGATCGGGGAACGCGTAGAACGCGCCCTTCGGCTCGCGGCACTTGACGTTCGGGATGGCGCGCAGCAGCTCGACCATCTTCTTGCGGCGCTCGTCGAAGGCGGCACGCATCGTGGCGACGCAGTCCTGCGGACCGGTCAGCGCGGCGAGCGTGGCGATCTGCGAGATGTGTGTCGGGTTCGAGGTCGACTGGCCCTGGATCTTGTTCATCGCCTTGATCAGCGCCACCGGACCGGC
>JBBQJJ010000625.1:0-3978 GCA_038325805.1 Haliangiales bacterium | reverse complement strand
GGACGCACCGTGGAGGCCGACGGCGCGGACGCCGGCAGCCCCGAGGATCGCGCAGAGATCGACGTTGAGCCTGCCCGCGATCACCATCTTCATGACGTCGAGCGTGGCGGCGTCGGTGACGCGACGACCCGCGATCTGCGTGGTCGTGAGGCCGAGCTTCTTCTGCAGCTCGGTGGCTTGCGGTCCGCCACCGTGGACGATCGCGATCCGGTGATCCGCCGACAGCTCGCGCAGATCCTGGGCGAGCAGTGCGGCCTCGCCAGAGCCGATCACCTCGCCGCCGATCTTGACGACGATCTTCTTCACGGCCAGTTCCCCACGTCCTCGAGCGATGCCTTCTCGTCGACGCCGAGCACGATGTTCATGTTCTGGATCGCCTGGCCGGCGCCACCCTTGATCAGGTTGTCGATCGCCGAGAAGCAGGTGACGGTCCGCGTGCCCTTGTACACAGGGCCGACCGAGAAGCCGACCTCGACGTGGTTGCTCCCCGCAACGGCGACGACCTCGGGCAGGCGCTTGAGCGGACGGCGCACGAACGGCTCGTGGACGAACGCTTCGTCGAACAGGCCTGCGAGGGTCTTCGCTAGCCCGTCGATCTCTGGCAGCTCGAGAAAGCACGTCGCGAAGATGCCGCGCGTCAGCGGTGCGGACACCGGCACGAACCGCAGCTCGACACCCTTGGCTCCCGCGTCGTGCAGCGTCTGCACGATCTCGGGCACGTGCTGGTGCTCGAGCGGCTTGTACGTCTTGAGGTTGCCGGCGCGGCTCGGGTGATGCGTACCGGCTTGCGGTGCGATGCCCGATCCCGACGAGCCCGTGATGCCCTGGACGTGGACCACGACTCCGTCGAGCATGCCGGCGCGTGCGAGCGGCAACAGCGCGAGCTCGATCGTCGTCGCGAAGCAGCCGGGCGATGCGACGTAGCTCGACTGCGCGATCGCCTTGCGGTTGAGCTCGGGCAGGCCGTAGACGAACGTCCCGAGCAGCTCCGGGTGCGGGTGTGCAGCGCCGTAGAACTTCTCGTACGTGGCCGCATCGCGCAGCCGGAAGTCGCCCGACATGTCGACGATCTTCACGCCGGCCCGGATCAGCTCCGGGACCTTCGCCGCGGTCACCTTGTGCGGCAGGGCGAGCAGGGCGACATCGCATCCCTCGACGGCCTGGGCCGGCGTCAGATCCTCGAACCTGAGATCGGTGGCGCCATCGAGGTTCGGGTGCACCGCGCCGAGCGGCTCGCCGACGTGATCGATCGAGGCCACGCGGACGAGCTCGACGTCGGGGTGCATGAGCAGCCGGCGCGCCAGCTCCGCGCCGCCGTAACCGCTGCCACCGATGATTGCTGCCTTGAATCGCTTCGCCATCGGGGACACGATGCCACGGCGAATGGGAAAACCCAACGTCGAGCAAGCTCTGGAAAAGGTCCGCGCGCGAGAGGCCGAGATGATCGCGCTCACCCGCAAATGGGTCGAGGTCAACTCGTTCACCTCCAACATCGAGGGCGTCGATCGCGTCGGCGGCATGTTGCGCGAGGCGTTCGCGTTGCCGTCGCTCAGCTGTATCCGGATCCCTGCGACTGGATTCGGCGAGCACCTGGTGTGGAGGACGGCGGCGCCGGGTGCACGCATCCTCCTCATCGGACATCACGACACCGTGTTTCCACCCGGCCACTTCGAGGGCTGGAAGGAAGAGGACGGCAAGGCGATCGCGCCGGGCGTGCTCGACATGAAGGGTGGTCTCGCCGTGATCCGCACGGCGGTCGCCGTCCTCGAGGAGCTCGGCGTGCTCGCCGAGTTGCCGCTCGCGGTGATGTGCGTCTCCGATGAAGAGGTCGGTTCGCCGACGTCCGCGCCCTATCTTCAAGAGCTCGCCTCCGATGCGGCATGCGCGCTGGTCTTCGAATCGGGTCGCGCCAACGACATGATCATCACGCGTCGCAAGGGCGTCGGCGCGATGACCGTGACCGCACACGGCAAGGCCGCGCATGCCGGCAATAATCACAAGGACGGCGCCAACGCGATCGTCGCGCTCGCGAAGTTCGCCGAGCTCGCGCATGCGCTGACCGATTACTCGCGCGGCGTCACTGTCAACGTCGGCACCTTCACCGGCGGCACCTCGAAGAACACCGTGCCCGAGCAGGCGACCTGCCAGCTGGATCTCCGCTACGAGACGGTCGCCGATGCCGAGACCCTGGTGAACCAGCTGCGCGCCGCCGCCGTGCAGGCCGCATCGACCGTGTCGGGTGTCCACCTCGAGGCCAAGGGTGGTGCGAACCGGCTGCCGCTCGAACGCACCAAGTGGTCGGCCGCGCTCCGCGACGAATACGCCGCCTGCGCACGTGCGAGTGGTCTCGGCGATGGCGAAGCGCCGCTCCTCGGCGGTGGCTCCGATGCGAACACCGTCGCGCCGCTCGGCGTGCCCGCGATCGATGGTCTCGGGCCGCGCGGCGCCGGCTTCCACACCACGAACGAGTATGCCGAGCTCGCGACGTTCGTCCCGAAGACCGAGGCGCTCGTGCGCTTCCTCCTCGGCCGTCTCGACGCCCCGCGACCCGCGACCTTGATTCTCTTAGAACGCCCGGCGAGGAAGCTGGCGTGAGACACTCAGCTTGTGCGGCTGGCTGTGTTGGTTGCTTTCCTGGCGGGGTGCCAGCTCGTGTTTCCGCTCGAGGCACCGGACTCCGAGGTCGTGCCCTTCTGCGCGGAAGCGATCGGCCACGACGAGGATCTCGACAACATCGACGACGCATGCGATCTGTGCCCGACCGAGGACGTCGCCCAAGTCGACGCCGATCAGGACGGGATCGGTGATGCCTGCGACCCCGCTCCGATGGCGAGCTGCGAGCAGCGCGTGCTGTTCGAGGGCTTCGCGGCCAAGCCGCCCTTCCTGTTGACCACCGACGGGTGGGTGCACGACCGAGACGACATGCTGAGAGCCGACAGCGCCACCGGGAATCAGACCATGCTCATTCCATCGCGGATGTTTCGCGACGTGCGGTTCCGCGCCTCGGTGACGTTGATCGAGCTCGATCCGCTGGCGATGACCAACGCGTTCTCGCTGGTCAGCGGGTCGATGGTCAGCGGGGACCTGCCGATCACGGGGTATTCCTGTGGGATCGCCCGGAACGGCAAAGACATCTTCGACGTGCAGATCGAGAACGTGGTCACGACAACCGTCGAGAGCGTCCGGCTAACTGGCTCGCCGCTCCGCGACTTCACGTTCGAGATCGTCAATCGGCCGGGCGGTGTCATCAACTGCACGGTCAGCGGCGGCGGCCAGGTAGACCTGCTCGCGGGCGTGGACATGGCGAGCGGAGAGGTCGTGGTGTTGTCCGACGACATTGCCGCGCGCGTGCACTGGATCGAGGTGATCGCGAATACCTGTCCGCCTTGATTACTTCAAGTGCTTCTCGAAGAACGCGATCGTGTGACCGATCGTCGCCACGATGTTGCCGCGCTTCGACGCGCCGTGGCCTTCGTCGGCGAACAGGATCAAGCCTCCGGGGATCCGGCGCTTCTCGAGTTCCTTGTACATCTGCAGCGCCTCGCCGACCGGCACGCGCGGATCGTTGACGCCCTGGATGATCATCAGCGGCGCCTTGATCTTTCCGAGGTGCGTCGTCGGCGACAGCTTGATCAGCGCCTCGCGATCCTTCTCGGGATCGCCGTACTCGCTGACGCGCAGGATCCGGCGATACGGCGCGGTGTTCATCAGGAACGTCATCAGGTTCGAGATACCGACGTTCGACACACCCGCGTCGTACGCGCCCGCGAACATCGTCATGCCGATCAGCGTCGAGTAGCCGCCGTAGCTGCCGCCCATGATGCCGACCTTCGGTGCTTTCCCGGCCTTGCCCCAGTTCGCGCGGATGTACTTCGCCGCATCCTCGATGTCGGTGATCACGCCGAGCCGCTTCGGGCCGTCGTCGGCGTGGAACCACGCCTTGCCATAGCCGGTTGAACCGCGCACGTTGGGCTCGAC
>JBBQJJ010000624.1:0-3987 GCA_038325805.1 Haliangiales bacterium | reverse complement strand
TGCGAGGCTAGAATTGTCTGATCGCTGATCGCCTGCCAAGCTGCTGCCCACCCCGATGTCCGAATACGACGTGATCGAAACCGACGGCGTGCCGATCAAGGCATGGACGCGCGGCGTCGACATCGAGCAGTCCGCGCGGCGACAGCTCGAGAATGTCGCGCGCCTGCCGATCGTGTTCCGCCACGTCGCGGTGATGCCGGACGTCCACTTCGGCATCGGCGCCACCGTCGGCAGCGTGGTGGCTACCGAGGGAGCGATCATCCCCGCCGCGGTCGGCGTCGATATCGGCTGCGGGATGATGGCCGTCGAGACCACGCTCTCCGCTTCGCAGCTCCCCGATTCCCTCAAGCAGCTACGCTTCGCGATCGAGAAGGCCGTGCCGCACGGCCGCTCCGATAACGGCGGGCGCAACGATCGCGGCGCGTGGAAGCGCGTGCCGGAATCACCGAGCGTCGCGTGGCGCGAGCTGACCCGCGAGTACAAGCGGATCTCCGACAAGCATCCGAAGGTCGGCCAGGGCAACGACGTCAATCACCTCGGCACCCTCGGCACCGGCAATCACTTCATCGAGGTCTGTCTCGACGAGCGCGATCGCGTCTGGTTCATGCTGCACTCCGGGTCGCGCGGCGTCGGCAACCGGATCGGCTCGTACTTCATCGAGCTCGCGAAGCGCGACATGCGGCGCCAGATCAAGAACCTCCCCGACCACGACCTGGCGTATCTGTCCGAGGGCAGCGCGCACTTCGACGACTACGTGCAAGCGGTCGAGTGGGCGCAGAAGTTCGCGCTGACGAACCGCGAGCTGATGATGGAAGCCGTCGTCAAGGCGGCGCGCGACGAGGCGTGCGGCTTGCCGCCCTTCGAGCTCGGCGAGACCGCGGTCAACTGCCACCACAACTACGTCGCGAAGGAGCACCACTTCGGTCGCGACGTGTTCATCACGCGCAAGGGTGCGGTTCGCGCACGCCTCGGCGATCTCGGCATCATCCCGGGCTCGATGGGCGCGCGCTCCTTCATCGTTCGAGGGAAGGGCGAGCCGCAATCGTTCTGCTCGTGCAGTCACGGCGCGGGACGTGCGATGTCGCGCGGGGAAGCGAAGCGGCGCTTCTCCGTCGAGGATCACGTGGCGGCGACGGCCGGCATCGAGTGCCGTAAGGATGCAGAAGTGATCGACGAGACGCCGATGGCGTACAAGCCGATCGACAAGGTGATGGCGGCGCAGGCCGATCTCGTGGAGGTCGTCCACGAGCTCCGCCAGGTCGTCTGCGTGAAGGGCTAATGCGTCGCTACAAGCGCTTCAGCACCACCCCCGAGTCGATCGAGCACTACGAGCTCGGGCTCGACGATGACGGCAGCTTCGTCTGGCTGATCACGCGGTCGGTCCCCGATGGGTTTGGCGGTAGTCATCACGCGCGTGGCCAGTGGAAGCAGACCGACGACGCGATCGCGTTCGAGGTCGAAGAAACGAGTGACGGTGCACCGGTTCCGACCAGGGCCCTCGTCCAAGGTGACCGGCTCGATCTCGCCGGGTTTGGAGTCTTCGCATGAAGTACACGCAGCACAACAACGGGCAAGACACCCTCGAGCAGTACGAGCTCGATCTCGAGGACGACGGCACGTTCTGCTACTCGGTGACCTACTCCGACCCCGCGGGTGCGGCCGGTGGGGTCACGGCGCGCGGCACCTGGAAGCGCAGCGGTGACCAGATCGCGCTCACGGTCACCAAGCGCACCGACGAGACCTCGCAGGTCCCAACCTCCGCGACGATGCGTGGCAACAGCGTCGAGATCGCCGGGATCACGTTGACACCGTGACGGTCGAGATCGATGGCAGCCATGGCGAGGGCGGCGGGCAGATCCTGCGGACGTCGCTCGCGCTCTCGATCATCACTTCCAAGCCGCTGGTGATCCGGAACATCCGCGCCGGTCGCGCGAAGCCAGGGTTGCGGCGCCAGCACCTGACCTGCGTCCAGGCCGCGGCGGCGATGTGCAACGCCGAGCTGCGGGGAGCTACCGTCGGCTCGCAGCACCTCGAGTTCACGCCTCGCGAAGCGACCACGGCGACGGAACTGGCCTTCGACATCGGGACCGCCGGCTCGACCACGCTGGTCGTGCAGACGATCCTGGTCCCCGCGATCATGGCGCGTCGTCCGCTGCACTTCACCGTCGAGGGCGGCACGCACAATCCGATGGCACCACCGTTCGATTTTCTGACACGCGTGTTCCTGCCGCACCTCCAGGCGATGGGTGCACGCGTCGAGATGATGCTCGAGCGCTACGGCTTCGCGACTGGTGGTGGTGGCAAGCGAGACTTCTACGACCGCGAAGTCAGCGATCGCGGCAAGCTCGCGGTGATGATCGAGCCGCAGCTGACCGAGCAGCTCGCACACCTCGACCTCACGACGGCAGGCCCGATCACCTCGCGGCATGCCACCTCGCTGGTCGCGCGACTGCCCACGCATGTCGCCTCGCGCGAGCTCGAGATCGTTCGGGAGCGGCTCGGCTTCGCTGCGTTCGAATGCGAGGTTCGCGAAGCATCGGGTGGTCCGGCCAATCTGCTGATGCTCGAGATCGAGCGCGGCGGCATCCGCGAGCTCGTCACCGTGCACGGCGAGAAGGGCCTGCGGGCAGAGGTCGTCGCGCAGCGGGCCTGCGACGAGCTGTCGGCATTCCTCGACGCCGATGTTCCCGTCGGTGAGCACCTCGCGGATCAGTTGTTGCTTCCGATGGCCCTCGCTGGCGGTGGACGGTTTCGTTGCGCGACGCCGTCGCTGCACGCGACCACCAACATCGACACGATCGGGCAGTTCCTCACGGTGCCGATCTCCGTCGAGCCCGATGGTGCAACCGCAACGATCTCGATCGGTTGATCGAACCTTCGCAAGCGAGCCCACGTTTGCATCATCAGGAGACGCGAAGAGGTTGGACCTCTGCCACGGAAAAACCGATCACCTGTCGCAGTGCTCTGTTGTCGGGAATGATCGATTTGTGCACGATGCGCGGCGATGGAACGCGTGGGCCGGTTCGAGCTCGTCCAGCATCTGGCGAGCGGGGGCATGGCCGACGTCTATCTCGCGCGGAACCTCGGCATCGGCGGCTTCGACAGGAAGGTCGCGATCAAGACGCTCCGCCCGTGCGACGACACCTACGTCGGGATGTTCCTCGACGAGGCGCGCATGCTCAGCCGCCTCCACCATCGCCACATCGTCCAGGCGTACGAGGTCGGCTGCACCGACGATGACGTGCACTTCCTCGTCATGGAGTACGTCGACGGCCAGACCGTACGCCGCGTGCTGCAGGAGTCGGTGCAGCGCGACGTGCTGGTGCCGCTCGATGTCTCGCTGACGATCGCCACGTCGGTCGCCGCGGCGCTGCACTACGCGCACGAGCGCGGCGTGATCCATCGCGATGTCTCGCCGTCCAACGTGCTCGCCGGGTACGACGGCGCGGTCAAGCTGATCGATTTCGGGATCGCGAAGGCCGAGGATCGCTGGACCCGCACCGAGGTCGGCTTCATCAAGGGGAAGGCCGGCTACATGGCACCCGAGCAGGTCCGCGGCTACGAGGTCGATCACCGCACCGACGTGTTCGCGCTCGGCATCCTGCTCTACGAGCTGACCACGCGCCGGCGAGCGTATCCGGCGAGCGTCGCCGAGGATCAGCTGCGGATGTTCTCGCAACAGCGCCTGATCGCGCCGCCTGCCCTGGCCGTCGAAGGCTATCCGCGCGAGCTCGAGCGCATCGTCATGAAGGCGCTCGAGTACGATCCGGACGATCGCCACCTCGATGCGCGCTCGATGCAGCTCGCCCTCGAGGCCTTCGCCGTGGACCTCGGGATCACTCTCGGTGGAGAGGTCGTGCAGCGCCAGATCCAGAACTGGTTCGCGCCGCGCTCCTCCTCGGGGGCAGTCGAGGTCGAGATCGAGGACACCACGCGTCCGTACGAGTTCGACGAGATGGATATCTCGATCGAGGATCTGGTCGCGGG
>JBBQJJ010000623.1:0-3987 GCA_038325805.1 Haliangiales bacterium | reverse complement strand
CTCTTCCATCTCGGCGACATCGCGGTAGCGCTTGACCGGCACTATTTTTCTCCGAGCCGAAATCGCCGAGCAAGGCGTGTCGCGTCGACGTGATCCTTGGGGCGCACGGTGCTGGATTTCATGCGGTAGAGCATGGCCGGGGTGACCACGGTGACGGTGGTCGCGCCAAACGCAACCCGCTCGGTCTCCAGCGAATCGAATGCGTACAACTCGCCGAGTCGCGTCAGGATATCGATGTGAAACGGCCCATCGGGAGGACCGTACTGAATCGCAGGATACTCACCGAGCAGGTCATCGGCGGAAATCTCGTCGATGTGAGGGTCCTGAAATACGGAGCGCAAGGCGCGTTTCAGGCGTTCGACATTGTCGCGCTCGGGCGCGATGAACAGGTCGAGGTCTTCGGTGGCGCGCGGAAGGCCGTGCAACGCGAGCGCGACGGCACCGAAGATCGTGTAGCGCACCTGCTCTTGTTCGAGAGCAGCCACCACCCGCTGGATGAGATCGACGTCCACGCCGCCACAAGGTACCGCGGATGCAGCGCTTGACGAGCGCCCGAAAACGACAATGGCCAGCGAGACGCTGGCCACGTTCGGTCGTGAAGAGCTCGTTAGCGAGACATGCCGAGCTCGGATGCCTTGAGCTGCGGGCGCTTCGGGTCCGGCCAGTCGATGTGGAAGAACTCGCCACGCGGAGCGTCGACGCGCTCGTACGTGTGCGCACCGAAGTAGTCGCGCTGCGCCTGCAGGAGGTTCGCGGGCAGCGTCTCGGCGCGGTAGCTGTCGAAGTACGAGAGCGCCGATGCGAACACCGGGACCGGCGTGCCGTCGAGCGCCGCGCGGGCGACGACCTTGCGCCAGTTGTCCTGCGTCTTCTTCACCTGCTCGACGAAGTACGGATCGACGAGGAGGTTATCGAGGTTCGGGTTCTTCTCGAACGCTTCGGTGATCTTCTGGAGGAAGCGAGCGCGGATGATGCAACCACCGCGGAAGATCTGAGCGATCGCCGCGAGGTTGAGGTTCCACTTGTACTCGATCGACGCCTGCGCGTAGAGCTCGAAGCCCTGCGCGTAGCAGCACAGCTTGCTGCAATAGAGAGCATCGCGGACGGCTTCGACGGTGATCTCGACGCCCTTACCGAGGTTCAGCGAACCCCCGGTCAGGATCTTCGAAGCGCGAACGCGCTCGTCCTTCTGGCTCGAGATGATGCGCGCGAACACGGCCTCGGCGACCGAGGCGGCGGGGATGCCGAGATCGAGCGCGTTGACCGAGGTCCACTTGCCGGTGCCCTTCTGACCGGCGGTGTCGAGGACGACATCGACGAATGGCTTGCCGGTGACCGGATCCTTCTGCTGCAGCACATCGGCGCTGATCTCGATCAGGAACGAATCCAGGTCACCCTGGTTCCACTCCTTGAGGATCGCCGAGATCTCCGCGGGGGTCTTGCCCAGCGAGTGGCGCAGGATCGAGTAGGCCTCGCAGATCAGCTGCATGTCGCCGTACTCGATGCCGTTGTGCACCATCTTCACGTAGTGACCGGCGCCATCGGGGCCGATGTACGTGGTGCACGGGACGCCGCCCTTGATCGGCTTGCCAGGCGAAGCGCCGGTGAGGGGCTTGCCGGTCTTCTCGTCGACCTTCGCGGCGATCGCCATCCACACGGGCTTGAGGATCTCCCACGACTCGGGCTTGCCACCCGGCATCAGCGAGGGTCCGAAGCGCGCACCCTCTTCACCACCGGAGACGCCCGAACCGACGAAGAGCAGCCCCTTCTCGGTCAGCGCTTTCTCGCGGCGGATGGTGTCGGTGTAGAGCGCGTTGCCGCCGTCGACGACGACATCGCCCTTGTCGAGGTGCGGCACGAGCGAATCGATCACGTTGTCGGTCGGGCCGCCGGCCTTGACCAGGATGATGATGCGGCGCGGCTGCTTGATCGACTTGACGAAGTCCGCGAGCTCGGCGCCCGGAATCAGGCCACCACCACCTTCACCGAACACGTTCGGCGGGTTGTCGTCGACGAACTTCTGCGTGGTCGCAGTCGTGCGGTTATAGACGGCAACCTTGAAGCCGTGGTCAGCCATGTTGAGGACCAAGTTCTGGCCCATGACGGCAAGTCCAACGAGTCCCACGTCGGCGCTATTCGGAGCTGGTTTCGCAAAGCCCATGTCATCTCCCTCGATTCAGAAAGAGAAGCAGCATCCCGGATCACTCGAAGGCGATCAAGCGACCCGCCAGGCGATTACGTCCACGCGGGGACGTTGGGAACGATCAGGCGGGAGACGTCGAGGTCGATGTGGAAATACTGCAGCAGCACTGCTTGCAGCTCGGCGCGATCCGCGAGCCGCCGGGCCACGCCATCGACGGTGAGCTGGTCGTCGAGCAGCCGGACCGTGTCGCCACCGACGAACATCCGGATCATCAGCTTGTCGAGGAAGTGCGACTCCGGATAGGTCGCCGTGTAGTGGTTCGCCATCACGAAGTCGATCGGATGGTCGATCGCCATCGGCGTGACCCACGCGTCGATCACCGCATCGGGAGTGCGGACCTTGAGCGTCCACTCGCCGGCATCCCGCTCGAACCAGTACGTCATCTCCTTCGCCGCTCCCGGACGGGCAGTCACCTCAGTGCCGTCGAGGGGGACCGGCACCATCGGCGCGAGGCTGCCGAACCCCGGGTCGAGCGCGAAGCCACCCTCGGGCAGCTCGACCGTCAGCAGCATGTGCGTGCGCGGGGCACGGTCCTTCGGCGTCTCCACGGTGACGCGCGCGGAGTGGCGCAGGACGCGGAAGCCCAGCCGCTCGAGCACCGCGTGGAACAGCGTCGCTTGCTCGAAGCAGTAGCCGCCGCGCCTGCGGTCGATCAGCTTGGCCTGCAGATCGGCGAGCTCGAGCGACGGCGGGTGGTGAAGCAACACGTCGAGGTTCTCGAACGGGATCGCCATCATGTGGGCGTGCAGCAGCCCGCGCAGCGTGGTCAGCGTCGGCGTCACCGGATCGGTCCAGCCGATGCGCTCGAAGTAGCGATCGAGATCGATCATGTGAGCTCCAGGTGGAAGAACTGGCTGAACTCGCTCGCATGCATCCCGGCGAGGTGCTCGCGGAGGAGGGCCAGCACGCGCAGGTCGGAAAGAGCGCCGCTGCGAAGCTCCACGTGGCGAGCATGCCTTAGATTTTCCACTCGATGATCACGCTGCGAGCCCCCTCGATCGACAGTCTCGCGGCCTTCGTTGCCGCGCAGGCGTCCACCGCCTTGACCTACGCGGAGGTCGGCGCGACGCGGGGTGAGCTACCCGCCGGCTACACGGTCGATCGCCGTCGCGAGCCCGTCGGCCCGGCCTCGGCGTTCGACAAGGCGAAGACCGCGATCGATCAATGGCAGATGCAGCGCGGCGCCGGGATGACGATCCATCCGATCGAGCGGCCGCGCGAGGGGCTGGTCGTGGCCCTGGTCGCGAAGGTCGGTCCGTCCTACGCGACCAGCGCGTGCAAGGTCGTCTACACCGTCGACGAAGCGGATCGCTATGGCTTCGGCTACGGCACGCTCGGAGATCATCCCGTCAGCGGCGAGGAGCGGTTCGTGATCGAGCGGGTGGACGGGCAACTCGTCGTCGAGCTCGTCGCGTTCTCGCGCCCGAAGTCGTTGCTGTTCAAGCTCGGCGGGCCGATCGCGCGCCGCAAGCAGCTGTCGCTCGGCGCCGCCTACATCGAGTCACTGCGCGGCTTCGTCGCGTAAGCTCGGGTTAGTGCTCGCCGAGATCCTGCACCTCTGTCGCAACGCTCCCGGTGCGCTCAAGCTCAAGCGCGAGCTCGCGCAGGACGAGCTCTACGCGGAGCTGATCGGGCGTGCCGATCGCGCCGGGCTCGCGGAGCGTCGCCGTGCCTTGGTCTCCGATCTGCGGGGCCGCGTGGTCGAGATCGGTTGCGGCACCGGCGCGATGTTTCCCTATTACAAGGACGCGGACGTGATCGGCATCGAGCCCGACCCGGCGTTC
>JBBQJJ010000622.1:0-4013 GCA_038325805.1 Haliangiales bacterium | reverse complement strand
CGTTGGACGTTGCCGATGGTCCGCAGCGCAATGCAGCAGATCCTGCTACGACGCATCGGGACGTGCCCACTTTGCCGCCGATCCGTCGACGCGCTGGCGCCGCCGAGAGGGGCGTCGCGCATGTGATCAAGTCGTACTAGTACGCGTTCGCTGCGGTTCGTTATAACGACGGTTATAGCGAGATTCGTTATAACAATCGTTATAACGATTACGTTTGGTGGGGTTACGAGGACCTTGATCCCGACTCGCGCTCACCAGATCGTGCGAATTGGAGAGCAGCTCGATCTCGGAATCGGTGGAGCTTCGAGGCGAGGCCTTCTAGTTGGTAGTCGGCTCGAGCATGCGCCACGGCTTGGGAAACCACGCCCAGTGATCGCGCAGCCACACCAGGCCGTCGTACGCCATGCCGAGCTCTCCACCGGCCTCGATGAACTTCCACGCGACCCAGATCTTGTCGGGTTGCAGATGCGACGCGATGCCGCGATAGCCGCCGGGGAACTCGCGCGAGAACTCGTTGTCGGTGAGAAACGCGTCGGCCTCGGTGGCGAACGTCTTGACGCGCGTCTGGCTCGGCTTGCCGAGCGTGGGCGGCGGATTCGCCCACAAGGCGGCGTATCCGGCACGCGCGATCTTCGCGGCATCGCCGACGAACACGGCGGCGTAGTCGGCATCGCGCGGCTTGAGCTGCGGCACCCAGATCTCGGCGGGTGCGGTCACCAGGGGCATCACGAGGCCCTCGGCGAGATACGCGATCTGGTAGAGGTCCTTGAGCTCGATCGCCACGTGCTCTCTCCTACGCCAGGTTGTTGCGAGCCAACGAGATGATCGCCTCGTCGGCCGTCGCGATCGTATCGGCGACGACGTCGGCTCTGCGGAGATAGGTCACCAGCTCGGCGTTGGTGCCGTTGTCGAGCCACTGTGACGACGTCGATAGATCGGACTCGCTGCTGATCGACAGCTCGACGTAACGAAGGTGCGCTTTGTTCGGCGACGG
This sequence comes from Haliangiales bacterium, assembly GCA_038325805.1. Lineage (GTDB taxonomy): Bacteria > Myxococcota_A > Polyangia > Haliangiales > Haliangiaceae > JABFXX01. The sequence continues at coordinate 3,019 of JBBQJJ010000622.1, read as the reverse complement.
CGCGAACCGCAGGATGCCGCGGCGCCCCTTGTACTTGAGCTTGAGCTCGACCGTCTCGAACGGTCCATCGGGCGGGTTCAGCTTCTCGATCGTCTCCGCCATGATCGCGAGCAAGCGCGTGAACAGCTTCTCGGGCTCGTACTGCCCCGTCGCGATGTACGTCTTCTCGATCTCGACGCGGTCCTCGAGCTCTTTTTGCGCCTCGTACGCCTCGCGCTCCGGGCTCGTCGGCTTGTTCATCTCCTCCAGCACGTCCTTCGCGAACTGCTGTCCAGGAGTCAGGTCTTCGTCGGGCACGGCTCAGTCTATCAGGCCGGCAGCGCTCGCCACAGCTTCGGTTCGGCGGTGGCTTCGATCCGGTAGGACAACACGTGGATCTTGCCTTCGAGGCGCACGAAGCGGGTGCCCGTCCCGGTGGGCATCGGTTCGATGAAGTTCCGCTCGCACAGCGCGAGCCAGTCGTGAGTTGGTACCTTTTCGGGCACGTATCCCGAGGGCGTGCGGAACCAATCGAGCGAGACGTGCCCGTCAGTGGGTCGCATCGGGATCGCGTTCCCGACGAGGCGGATGCGCGCGGCGGATGCGTGGTAGCTCGCCATCTGCACGCACGCGTCGTGATACGTGCGAAGGGTCTTGTGGTCGGCGAGGCGAGCACCTGCCGCGGCTTGGCCGGAGAGGACGCCGGAGACCTCGAGCTCGATCAGGAGGCGCTGCCGCTTCGCACCGGCGGTGACCTGTTGATCCTCGGTTCCCGCCTCCAGCCGATCGACCTCGATCGCGAGCTTCTCGAGATCCGCGAGGACCGCGTCACTGACGTAGTCATAGATCAGGGCCTGTTCGTCGCGGTCGCCCGGCCAGCTCGGGAGGTGACCGCTCGGCAGCGCGAGCCACGGGCGCGGTCCGAACGTGGACTCGAGCTGCTCGGCGAGTGGCGGTCGATGAGCCGTGTACTCGTTCTCGGAGACTTCTTGTGTGTACGGCGTCGGATCGGCGGGGTTCTTGATCAGCGCGATCCGGCCCGCGTGTTTGAGAAACGGCGAAGCGGCGAGTGCTTCGACGCCGGCGAGGCCGATCGCGTCATCCCACAGACTGAGCCGCACCAGCCTTGCGACGTGCGGGCTGTTCGCGAGCGCGATCGCGCCCTTGTCACCGACCGCAGCACCGAGGGAATCGATCGCGAGCGTGGACAGCTTCGCGACCAGCGGCGACGCTGCGATCGCTTCGATCGAGCCGAGCGGTGCGGTCAACGCGACGTGCTGGATCGGCGCGAGCGAGAGCAGCTCGTGACCGTGCGCGAGGAAGGCCTCGCCCGAGAGCTTGATCTCGGCGACCAGGCCGCGATGGAACACGTACTCGGTGACGAGCTCGGCGATCCGCCCTGCCCACTCGCGACCGTGCGCTGCGATCAGCTGGTTGATCTCGCCCTTGAGCTTCAGCGCGTAGTTCGACGACCTCTCCGACCACGCGATCTCGCGATACGCGAGCTGCTTCTCGAGCAGCGCCGTACGCGGATCGCTCGAAGCCTTCCATTCGGTCAGGAGCGCATGGCGCGCGGCCAGCGACGCCGGTTCGGCCATCACCCGTTCGAGAGCACTCACGGCTTCTTCGTACCACCGTCAGGGGCAGGCACGCCGGGTCCACCGATGCCGTTCGCCCAGTCGACCGCGGTCCCGGTCGCTTCCATCACGCGATGGTCTGGCGAGTCAGCTGACTTCGGCAGTTGATTGCGGCGGCCCTTCATGGTGTCGGCATCGCCATCGCCGCTGCCCGTCACACCTTCCGCAGCGGGACCCATCACGCGAACCTCGCCACCCTCGCTCGCCCACACGGGAGCCTCGGTCCCCTTCTGCGGACCGAGCTTGATGCCGTCGACGATCGTGCCGGCGTTCGGCTCGGCGTTCGGAACGTTCGACGCGTCCTTGGCCGGGACCGGCAGCGCGGCCGCGATCACCTTGTCGTAGAACACCTGGTAGGTCGTCACGTTCGGCGGCTTACCGACCGCATATGTAACCGTCGCACCGTCGCCTTGCGGCTCGATCTTGAGGATCCGGTCGGTGGTGATGTTGACGCGCGCCCGCGGGTCGAGCGTCTCGGACACGCGATCGACGTCGCGGAGCCTGCCGAAGCCGGTCGGGTTGCTGCTGCCGTGGGCATCGTCGAGCTGCCCCGACGATCCACCCCAGTCGACATTCGTCGCACCACGGCGCGCGGCTTCGATCGAGGCCCACGCACCCGTCGGCCCGAAGCCGATGACGAGCACCTTCTTGCCATCCATCGGTCCGCCGACGATGACGTCCTCGCCGCTCTTGAACACGGGGTCCTTGCCCTCGGTGAGCCGCTTGCGATCCTTCGACGACATGATCGACTCGTCCGGCAGCTTGTTCGTGCCGAGGCCGGTCGTGATGTCGGTGTGCTTCGTGTAGACGACGACTTCCTTGCCGCCGACCATCATCACCACGCGAACGGGATATCCCTCGGCCTTCCAACCGTCGGGGGTGTTCGCCTTGAGCTCGACGCGAAGCACGATCGCATTCGCACGGGTGACACCCATGCGCTGGCGTGCGAGGTCCATCGCCTCGGTCACCTGACCGACGGTCGCAAAGTCACCCGGATCCTCCGCCGTACGCTGGAGCTCGCCCTTGCCGTCGCGGAAGATCGGGTGCTTCTCGCCGCCACCGTCGAACACCTCGGCGCGCTGTCCCCATTTCATGTTCGGATTGGCGTCCGCCATCCGCGCGATCAGATCGGGGCCACCGACCACGAGCAACTTCGTCGGATCGACGAAGCCGTCGGGGGTGGCGGGCTTGATGCCGAGACCCGCGACGTTCGCGAGCCCGGTGGGGCCATCACCAACGACCACGCGATCGGTGCAGAACGGCTCGTCCGGCTTCGCCATCGAGTCGCGGAGCTGGGCCTCGAGCTTCTCGGCTTCCTCCTGCGCCCTCGCTCGGTACTTGACGACCTCGGCGTGCGCCTGGTCGGACTCGACGCGCTCGGCCACACGCTTGTTGACCTGTGG
>JBBQJJ010000621.1:0-4013 GCA_038325805.1 Haliangiales bacterium | reverse complement strand
AACCTCACGCACGCAGGATCCCGGCATCGAGCCAGCGCAACAACAGCTCGATCGCACGTGCGGTGGGGTCGGGCTGCGTCGCGAAGCATTCGCAGACGCCGGCGAAATCGGAGCGAGCGTCGAGCTGTTGCAGGGCGCTGGCCTCGTCGGCCTCGAGCGTGCGATGGAGGACGGTGACGTCGCGCCGCCACACCAGGACGGTGCGCTTGTCCAGGGCCGCCGCGGGCATGGCTCGCTCGTCCTCGAGCGCGTCCCACACGTCGTCGGCGTTGGTGGACAGCAGCAGCAGCTTCGCCGTGGGCACGAGGGCGAGACGCAGCGACGGAAACTCCTCGGGCGGTAGCGCGGCGACAGCTTCCTTCATCAGCACGTCGGCATCGGGGCCATCGAAGGCTTCGACACGCGCCCGCTCGAGGCGGGAGAGATCGATCTGGAGATAGTTCTTCGGCGTGGTGTGGAAGAGGAACCGCGAGAGCAAGGCACCGGCCTCGCGCAGCGACGGATCGCCGGGTGGATGCGCGCGGAGGTAGTCGCGGACGAGCGGGCGGAACGTCGCGTCGCCGAGGAGGGTGCGGAGCTTCGGGTAGTGCTCCTCGAGGACGCCGCCGATGCGAGAGAGATAGGCGTGGACGTAAACGCGAAGGCGAGTCTCGCGATCGACGCCGTGCTCGCGCAACGCCGGGGCTGCTTCTCCGATCGGCGCGGCGCCGGTCATGACGCGATGAAACAGCGCGAGTTGATCCGCGAGCTTCACGCAACCCTCGCTCTCGCCAGCTCGGCGACGAGATCGTCGAAGGGAGGAATGTGGTCATCCCGCTCGAGCAGCGTCGACGCGTCGGGGAAGCGTTGCCTCGCACGCGCGTGCAAGGCCCAGACGTCCTCGCAGACGAGTTGATCGTGCGTGTCGATCAGCAACGCCCCTTCGCTCGTGTGCCCTGCGAGGTGCAGATACCCGACGCGCTCGACCGGCATCGCCTCGAGGTACGTGTGCGCGTTCCACCCGTGGTTCGCGCACGACACGTAGACGTTGTTGACGTCGAGCAGGATCCCGCAATCGGCGCGCCGCGCGACCTCGGCAAGGAAGTCGTGCTCGGCGAGCTCGCCCTCCGCGAACACCGCATACGTCGACGGATTCTCGAGGAGGATCCGGCGCCCGAGGACCTCCTGCACCTGCGTCACGCGGGCGACGACATGCGTGAGTGCTTCCTGCGTGTACGGCACCGGCAGCAGGTCGTGCGTGTTGTGACCGCCATGCGAGGTCCAGCACAGATGATCACTGACCATCGCCGGCTCGAGCTCGCGAACGAGCGGCGCGAGGCGGGCGAGGTAATCGTCGAGGGGATCGAGTCCGGCGATCGACAGCGACACGCCGTGCAGCACGAGCGGACGATGCTCGCGAACGGCCCGCAAGACCCGGCGCGGATTGCCGCCGGCGACCATCGCGTTCTCGGTGATCGTCTCGAACCAATCGACCCCGGCGCAGTCACCGGATGCTGCGCGTGAGAAGTGCGGCGTCCGCAGCCCGAGGCCGTAACCGAGCTGCGGGAACATCTTCACGACTTCTACATCTTGGTCGCAGCGACGATCTTGCCGTTCTTCGCCTTGCAGTCGTCCTCGGTCGCTTCGACCCAACCTTGACCACCGCAGCCGTTCTTGCCGGCGCACGCGTTGCTCTCGCTCTTGCAGCCACCCTTGCCGGCGCACGAGTTGATGCCGGCGCAGTGGACCTTGTCGGTCTTCTCGACGGTGGCCGCGGGCGTCGGCTTCTCGACCGGCGTCGCCTTGTCGTCGACGGGTGCGACGGCCGGCTTGGTGTCAGCCGGTTTCGGATCGGCGGGCTTGGTCTCTGCGGGCGCGGGCGCAGGCTTTTCCTCTTTCTTGCAGGCTGCGGCGAACAACGTACCGGCAGCGATCGCGATCAGGGAACCCTTCTGGAAGCTCGTCATGGGTCCTGGATAGTACGCGAGGTTTTCCCGGATGCTATGACGACGTCGTGCCTCTAGAAGTGGTCGAGATCGCGGTCGATCGGATCGACGGCGCCACTCGTACCGCGGTCCGCGACCACGTGGTCGCCGAAGCGCCGCTCCAGGTCCGCGCGCGGGGCGTGCCGGTCGCGACGATCATGCGGACGCCGGGCCACGACCTCGAGCTCGTGCGCGGCCTGTTGCACGCCGAGGGCATGCCGCGCGTGGCGATCGCCCAGGTCGATCGCGATGCGGTCGATGCCGAGCTCGATGCCTCCGGGTTCGCCGGTCGCGGGTTGCTGTCGTCGGCGGCGTGTGGTGTCTGCGGTCGGGTCGCGATCGCGGATCTCGAAGCGCGGGCGCGGGAGGTCGCGGCCGATACCGCGATCGCGGCAACGATCCTCGCGGGGTTGTCCGCCACGCTGCGCGCCGCCCAGTCGGTGTTCTCCGCGACCGGCGGTCTCCACGCGGCGGGCCTGTTCACGGTAACAGGCGAGCTCGTCGCCTCGCGCGAGGATGTGGGACGGCACAACGCCGTCGACAAGCTCGTCGGCTGGGCGCTCGATGCGGGCATCGATCCGGCGCGCCACGCACTGTTCCTGTCGGGCCGCCTCGGCTACGAGCTGGTCCAGAAAGCGATCAGTTACGGCGTGCCGATCGTCGCGGCGGTGTCGGCGCCGAGCTCGCTCGCCGTCGAGCTGGCGGAGCGGTTCAACGTCGCGCTCGTCGGATTCGTCCGTGGCGACCGGGCGAACGTCTACGCCCACGGCTGGCGAATTCGCTGACTTTTGAGGGTCAGATCACCCCAGTGACGGAAGGCTTGACCTTGTCGGCGGGGTTTGAAATACCGGCCCCGGATCGGACACCTACGGCTTTCTTGCCTCGCCGATCTGATGAACCCATGCTCGGGGCACTTGCGATGAAGACCCACGTTTCACTGATCCTGCTCGCCGCCACCTTTGGTTGTGGCAAAGCCTCCGACTCGGAGACGGCACCCGCGTCTCCGACGGCGCAGCCGACGACGATCACCAGCGCACCGGCGGGCGCTCCACCGAAACCACCGACCAAGGCTGCCTCGCGCGGAGCCGAGCGCGCGGTGTACTCGCTGGTCGATAACCGGCTATCGGGGCACCTCACCCGCAACGGCGGCTTGCTGCTGCCCGCCGGCTCCGCCGGCTTCGCGAAGTACGTACGGTTCTCGAACCAGATCAAGGAAGGCACCCGCAAGTCGTGGGAGCTCCGGCAGACCGACGGCGGCACCAAGGTCGCGAAGATGACCGGCAAGATGGCGAGCGTGTTCGTGCCGCTCACCAAGGAGCAGGCGAAGAACGGCACCGTCCGGGTCCGGATCAACGCGAAGGCCGAAGGCGCGCTGTCGCTGCAGATCAACGACAACGAGAAGAAGCCGATCAACGGCAAGGTCACCAAGGGCTGGCAGACCGTCACGTTCGAGGCGGGCGGTCACCTGCAAGAGGGCGAGAACGCGATCCAGCTGTTCACCAAGGCCAGCGAGGCCACCGTCGCGTGGATCCAGGTCGGTGGTAAGGACGCCGTCGGTGATGATGGCTCGGCCGCGTTCTACGACGGCGGCAGCAAGGCGCTGTCGATCCCGCAGAACGGCGCCATGAGCTACTTCGTGATGCTCCCCGAGAAAGCCCGCCTCACCGGCGACCTCTCCGATGGCAACTGCACGATCAACGTGACGGCACTCGCCGACGACGGCGCCACCGCGAGCGGCAAGCTCACCGGGCTCGGCTCGGCGGTCGACTTCGCATCCCTCGGCGGCAAGGGCGTTCGCCTGGATCTCGAGACGACGGGTTGCGAGCGCGCGCTGCTGTCGAATGCATCGCTTGTCGTCCCCGGCGAGGCGCCGGTCGCCAAGCGCGGTGACGCGCCGAAGCACGTGCGGTTCATCATCATGGATTCGCTCCGCGCGGATCGCATCAAGCCGTTCAACCCGAAGGCGCGCCCCGACGTTCCGAACTGGGACAAGCTCGCCGAGTCGAGCGCGGTGTTCCTGAACCACTACGTGCAGGGGACCGAATCGCA
>JBBQJJ010000620.1:0-4031 GCA_038325805.1 Haliangiales bacterium | reverse complement strand
GTCGCGCCCGGCCAGCGCCTCCCTGATCTCGCGACGCCCCTCGCGTACGACCTGCGCCTCGACGTCGATCCGAATCGCGAGGACTTCCGCGGCAAGGTCGCGATCCGGATCCGGCTCGAGAAGCCGACCGATCACGTGTGGCTGCACGCCGAGCAGCTGGTGATCGAGAAGGCGAGCTTCTCGGGCGGCGAGCTAACAGATCTGGGGATCGCCAACGACGACGACATGCGCGCGTTCTCGTTCGGCAAGCCGATCGAGGGCACTGTCACGATCTCGTTCGAGTACACGGGCAAGATCATCACGGACGAGCCCGAGGGGCTGTTCCGCCAGCGGGCCTCTGGCAAGTGGTACGTCTTCGCGCAATCCGAGTCGGTGTTCGCGCGGCGCATCGTGCCGAGCTTCGACGAGCCTCGCTGGAAGCCGAGCTGGAAGGTCACGCTCGTCGTCCCCGACAAGCTCGTCGCGGTCGGTAACGGCGCGGTGGTGGAGGAGACCGTCGAGGGCGGCAAGCGCACGGTCGAGCTCGCCGAGATCGCGAGCATGCCGAGCTATTTGTTGTCGATCGCGGTCGGTCCATTCCAGATCGTCAACCTGCCGCCGGTTGGCCGGAACAAGGTGCCGACCCGCGTGATCGTGCCGGCGGGCAACGCGGGACGAGTTGGTGTGGTGCCGCAGAAGTTGCCTGCGGTGGTCGATGCGCTGGAGGCGTACCTCGATCGTCCGCTCCCGCTCGCGAAGCTCGATCTCGTCGCCGTGCCGGAGTTCTTCGGCGCGATGGAGAACACCGGGCTGATCACGTTCGAGTCGTCGATCTTGATCGGCGATCCGAAGAGCACCTGGTTGCCGCGCCGGTTCGTCAGGTTCGCAGCACACGAGCTCGCGCATCAGTGGTTCGGCAACCTGGTCACCCAGGCGTGGTGGGACGACCTGTGGCTCGCCGAGGGGTTCGCAACGTGGCTCGGCGATCGGACGTCCGATCAGCTCGGTGCGCACGCGGATCCGGCGCTGCGCCGACAGCTCGCGCGGCTACACGCCCTCGAGTCCGATGACGACGCGACGCCACGCCCGCTGCGCCGACCTACCGGCTCGGACGACGTCGAGGATCGGTTCGACGCGATCGCGTACGACAAGGGCGGGGCGCTGCTCGACATGATCGAGGAGTTCGCCGGCAACGATGCGTTCCGAGGCGCGATCCGCGCGTACGTCGCGAAGCACGAGGGCGGTAGCGTGACGTCGAAGGATGTCGTGACGGCGCTGTCGGCGATCTCCGCGGACGTCGCCGCCGCGATGACCACGTACCTCGATCTCGGTGGCGCGCCGGTCGTCTCGCTGAAGGTCGAGTGCGCGAACCGGCCTTCGATCGAGGTCCGCGCGACCACCGGCACCGTGCCCGTGTGCGTGCGAACGCCCGAGGGTCGTTCGTGTGCGGCTGCGAGCGCGAGCAAGGGCACGATCTACCTGCAGCGCTGTCCCGTGTGGGTGATCGGCAACGCCGGCGGTGATGGCTACTACCGGATCGCGGATCCTTCACTCGCGGCGAAGGCGCCCGCCACGCCAAGCGAGCGGTTGACGTATGCCGACGATCTCGCGGCGGGGTTGGTGCGCGGCGATGTGCCACTCGCGACCGCGCTCGGCGAGCTCGATCGGCTCGCGAGGACCAAGGATGCGACGAACGTGCTCGGGGCGGCGACGATCGCGCAGGCGATCCGTCCGCTGGTCTTCGACCACGAACGCGCGGCCTGGACGGCATGGCTGACGCCGAGGTTCGCAGGTTGGAAACGTGTCAAAGGGACGATGACTGGCGTCGAGGCCGCGCTCGCGCAGCACGTCTGGCAGCTGTTGCCTCCACGTGGGCCGGGCAAGCCGTGGTTCGACAAGGTGGTCGCGCGTGCGAAGGCCGCACCGGACGCGAAGCGAGCGAGCATCCTCGACGATCTCGGCGGACTGTCACCCGAGCACGCGCCGGCGGTGATCGAGCTCGCGGTGACCAGCACCTTCCGGCCCGAGCACGTCCTGCCGGCGATCTCGATCCTGCTCAAGCGACCGACCGCACGGGCGCAGACCTGGAAGGCGCTCGAAGCTCGGCTCCCGAAACTGATCGCCTCGGTCGAGCTGAGCGAGCTCGACGACCTGGTGACCGCCGCCGGCTCGCTGTGCGATGCGTCCTCGCGCGCCGGGGTCGTCGCCGCGTTCACCGACAAGGTGCCGGCCGACAAGCTCGCGAAGCCGCTCGCCTCGATCGATCGCTGCATCGCGAGGCGCGCGAAGCTGGGTGATCTCGAGAGCGCGCTGAAGTCTCGATAACTGCTCGCGTAGCGAAACGCGCCGTCGCCTTTTGCTACGGCGAAACGGCTGAAACTCCTCGGAGCGCCCCGTGTCTCGTTCGCATGGGAGCATCACTAGGTACCGACGGAAAAGGCAGCGTCAACGTCGAGCTCAACATCGTGCCGTTCATCGATCTGATGAGCTGCCTCACCGCATTTTTGCTGGTGACTGCGGTGTGGGTCAACATCTCGCAGCTCGACGTCAAGCCGCAGGGCAAGGCGCGCGAAGCACCGCCGTGTGACGACGTCGATTGCGACAAGCCGAAACTCTCCGTGCTCGTCGATAGCGACTCGGTGTGGATCGGCGTGTCGCGTGTCAACGAGTTCGAGCAGATCCCGAAGACCGCAGCGGGCTACGACTGGGACAAGGTTCGCGAGCGCCTGCAAGCGCAGAAGAAGTCGCCGTTCTTCATGGGCTCGACCAACATCGAGGTCGCCGCGAACAGCACCGCGGGAACCCCGATCCCGTACAACCAGCTGATCGCCGCGATGGATGTCGCCATGCAGTCGGGCTTCGTCGACGTCGGCCTGACCGATCCGAACGGGCTCTCGGCGCGTCCGACGCTGTAACTACTTCTTGTAGAGCATCGTCGAAGGCGGCTCCTTGGCGAGGGTCGCCTTCGTCGCTTCGACGCGAGCGAACAAGGCGAGGAAGTTCTCGCCGAGGATCTTCTTGATCCGCGCTTCGGAGTGCCCGCGGCGCAGCAGCTCCTCGGTGAGCTTCGGTAACAGCGAGACATCATCGAGGCCGACTGGCGGATCCCCGATCCCGTCGTAGTCGGTGCCGAGCCCGACGGCATCCTCGCCGCCGATCTTGATCACGTGCTCGATGTGATCGACGACGGCGGTCCACGGCGCACGGAACGGCGCGGTGTTGAGCGCCTTGAACATCGCGCGGCGCGCCTCGGATGCCTTCTGCGGATCGCCCTTGAACTTGGTCTTGATCGCCGCCCACTCGAGCTTCATCTTGTTCAGCTTCTCGCGCAGCTGCTGATAGCCCTTGCCGTCGAGGAACACCGAGCCGAAGTTGATGTTCACGACGCCGCCCTTCGCCGCGATCCGCTTGATCTGATCGTCGGTCAGGTTGCGCGGCATGTTCGCGATCGCGCGACACGACGAGTGCGAGGCCATCACCGGCGCACGCGATGCGGCGAGCACATCGTCGACCGTGTCGTCGGAGACGTGCGAGATATCGACGATCATCCCCAGCCGGTTCATCTCCTTGACCACCTCGACGCCGAACTTCGACAACCCGCCGTGGACGTTCGATTTCTTCGGATCGAAGTCGGGCTCGTAGAACGGCCCCGACGAGTCGGCCCAGTGGTTCGTGTTGGTGTGCGTCAGCGTCATGTAGCGCACGCCGGCGCGATACATCTGGCGCAGCACCGCGAGCGAATCCTCGATCGCGTGCCCGCCCTCGATCCCCATCAGCACGGCGATCTTGCCGGCGGACTTGGCGGCCCGAATCTCTGCGACCGACGCTGCGAGCGTCAGAACCCCCGGGTTCGCATCGACCGCGCGGTTTGTAATGTCGATCAAGTGGAGTGCTCGCGCGGCCGCTCCCTTGTCCGCGTACGACGCCGAGACGTAGATCGAGAAGACCGGAGCGGTCAGTCCGCCGGCTCGCGCACGGGGAATATCGAAGTGATCGGTCGAGCCGGAGGCCGCCAGATCGGCCCACTTGTCGGCGAGCTGATCGGGCGCGTC
>JBBQJJ010000619.1:0-4043 GCA_038325805.1 Haliangiales bacterium | reverse complement strand
TTGTCTTCAACCACCGCCGCGAGCGTGAAGCCGACCGCGTTGGCCGTCGGTCCGAACCCAGCGAGGCCATCGTCGAGAATCGCGACCTCGGCATCGCGACAGGTGCCGCTCGCGATCCCGACCCCCGTCACCGGCTTGGCGACGCAGCTCCGTTTGCCGCTCGTCATCGGGTCGGGCTCGACCTCCACGGTGCACACCACGCTCGTGATCCCCATCCCGTCATCCTCGAACAGTTGCTTGAAGCACGCAGGCCCGAGGTCGCTGCACGCACACGTCCGATCGGGCACGCAATACGTCACCGCGGGGCTGGTCGTGCAGTGGCCGCCTGGGTCCGAGATGTTCGTTTCGTCGCAGCCCTCGCTGCCGAGGACGCATACTCCGTTCGCATCGGTGGTCGCGCACGCTTGATCTTGGAGCTCGGAGGACACCGACTGCTGGCCCTTGTACACGCCGGGGAGGCACTCCTCGCCGCCCGCCACCGCCACCTGATCGCAATCGGGATCAGGTTTCGGCACGATGTAGACGACTCGGTTGTGGATCTCGGCGGCGACGCAGCGGTAGTCGCCCGAGGTCGGGCCCCACACCTCGACGGCCGGCTGCTCCATCCCGCGAACCTGTTGCGAGGAGACCGGCTCGAGATCGATCCGCACGTGTTGCGTGACGTCGAGATCGATCTGCTGGAAGATCGCGACACCGGTCTCGCCGATCACGGGATCCTGGCCGACTGCGATCGCCGTCTTGATCTCGAGCTGCGCGCTCGGATCGAGGTGGAACCACGCGGACCCATCGGCGTCGGGCGTCGACACGAACGGCCGGTTGTCGTCGACGAAGTAGACCTCGCCCTCGACGCGATCGCGCGGCCTGTTGACGTCGGCGTTCGGCGGCACGATGCCTTCGCAATCGAAGCCGGCCTGTTCGGGCCTACAGCCGCCTGTCGCGAGGTAGAGGTCGACCTGGTCGACGGTCATCCCCGGAGGGACGCGAACCTCGATGTACACGCCATCGCCACTACACGCAGCGACGAGCGCGATCGCGCCCAATGAAAAACCCCGCACCGGTAGACGATACCGCGTGCGGGGCTGCGCTCGGAAGCGTCTTGTTCGAGTCAGCGGGTGGTCTTGAAGCCCCAGACCTGGACCCGCGCGCGGCCTCCGCCGGGGAGGTTCTTGTAGCGAAGGTCGATACTGTTGATCACGCGGTTGTCGCCCGGGAGATCGATCACACGCGTCCGCTGGTTCTCGCGGAAGTACTGGCTGACCGCCGGCTTGTAGGGGGTGCCACGCGGGAAGTTGACCGTGAAGTCGAGCAGCTCGAGGTCGCTGTCGAGGACGACGATCGTCAGCTTGCTGAACCGGCCCTCGTACCGCCCGACGTTGATGCGATCGCGATCGGCGCGACGGCCGTAGTCGACGACCTGCTCGCCGAGCATCGTCCACCCACGGTTGTCCCATGTGAACGCCGCGGGGGGAGCGGACTTGAAGCCCCACACCTGGACGCGTGCACGGCCGCCACCCGGGAGGTTGCGATAGCGCATGTCGATGCTGGAGATCACGCGGTCGTCGCCCGGGAGGTCGATCGCGCGCGTGCGCTGGTTCTCGCGAAAGTAGTGGTTGACGGTTGGTGCGTACGCGTTGCCACGGGGGAAGTTGACCTGGAAGCTGAGCAGTTCGAGGTCGCTGTCGAGCACCACGACGTTCAGCTTGCTGAACCGGCCCTCGTAGCGACCGACGGTGATGCGATCGCGATCGACGCGACGGCCGTAGTCGACGACCTGCTCGCCGAGCATCGTCCAGCCACGGTTGTCCCACGAGAACGCCGGCGGGGGCTCGGCCTTGAAGCCCCAGACCTGGACGCGTGCACGGCCGCCACCGGGGAGGTTGCGATAGCGCATGTCGATGCTCGAGATCACGCGATCGTCGCCCGGGAGGTCGATCACACGCGTCCGCTGGTTCTCGCGGAAGTAGTGGTTGACGGCGGGGGCGTACGCGGTGCCGCGCGGGAAGTTGACCTGGAAGCTGAGCATCTCGAGGTCGCTGTCGAGGACGACGACGTTCAGCTTGCTGAACCGACCCTCGTATCGACCGACGTTGATGCGATCGCGATCGGCGCGACGACCGTAGTCGACGACCTGCTCGCCGAGCATCGTCCAACCGCGGTTGTCCCACGAGAATGCGACGTGCGGAGCGGCCTTGAAGCCCCACACCTGGACGCGCGCGCGACCGCCACCGGGGAGGTTGCGATAGCGCAGGTCGATGCTGTTGATCACGCGATCATCGCCCGGCAGGTCGATCACGCGAGTCCGCGAGTTCTCGCGGAAGTAGTGGTTGACCGCTGGTGCGTAGTTGCCACGGGGGAAGTTGACGCTGAAGTTGAGCAGCTCGAGGTCGCTGTAGAGGACGACGAGGTTCAGCTTGCTGAACCGACCCTCGTAACGCCCGACGTTGATGCGATCGCGATCCGCGCGACGGCCGTAGTCGACGACCTGCTCGCCGAGTAGCGTCCAGCCGCGGTTGTCCCAGGAGAACTGCGGCGGCGGTGGGGGCGGAGTGTTCACGGTCTTGAAGCCCCAGACCTGAACCTTCGCGCGGCCGCCACCGGCAAGGTTGCGGTACCGGAGATCGATGCTCTCGATCACGCGGTCATCACCGGGCAGGTCGATGACGCGCGTGCGGCTGTTCTCGCGGAAGTAGTGGTTGACGCCCGCGGGCGACCACGCCTGACCGCGCGGGAAGTTGACGGTGAACTCGAGCATCTCGAGATCCGAGTCCGTGACGACGACGGTCAGCTTGCTGAACCGACCCTCGTACCTTCCGACGTTGATGTGATCGCGATCGCCGCGACGGCTGCCATCGACCCACTGCTCGCCGAGCATGGTCCATCCCGACGAATCCCAGACAGGACGTGACGGCGTCGGTCGATACGGTTGAGCCGCGACGACACCAACGGTCGCGACAAGGAATAACAGGCCCAGCAAGATCGCTCTTCGCATGCGGTGGACGCTAACACGGGTGTTTCGAGAAATTGGCTGGCAGGAACGCGGGCATGACCGAGGCCACGGGTCGAACACGCGGTCGTGAATATCGCGTCGCGACGGTCGTCTGTACGCGCCCGGTCTGTATGCGGTTATCGAACTGCACGGCCGTGTAGGCAAAAACTCGCGAGCAATGATCGTCTCCCTCGACGATCATTTTCATGGCTCTTCGTATGTCGGGGCGACGCCAAGTCGCTCCGCTGTCTCCTCGTGCCGATCCCGCAGCGGCGCCGGTCATCAAATGGGTTGGCGGCAAGACCAAGCTCTTGTCCGAGCTGTTGTCTCGGATGCCGGAGAAGTTCAACCGCTACTACGAACCGTTCGCCGGCGGCGCGGCGCTGTTCTTCCGGGTCTCCCCCGAACGCGGCGTGCTCGCCGACTACAACTCCGATCTGATCAACCTCTACACGGTGCTCGGTCGCGACGTGTCGTCGGTGATCAAGCGGCTCGAGTATCACCGCGAGCACCACTCCGAGTCGCACTACTACGCGGTGCGTGAGCGATGGAACGATCGCGAGATCCACTGGGCGCCCGCCGATCGCGCGGCGACGTTCATCTACCTCAACAAGACGTGCTTCAACGGCCTGTGGCGCGTCAACCGGGCGGGTGCGTTCAACGTCCCGATCGGTCGCTACACCGATCCGCCGATCTGCGTGCCCGAGACCCTGCGTGCCGCACATAGCGTGCTCGCGCGGACGACCCTGCGGAACTGCGATTACCGCACCGCCGTCGAGGATGCGAAGCGCGGCGACTTCATCTACTTCGACCCGCCGTACGATCCGGTGACCATGACGTCGAACTTCACCAGCTACACGAACTCGACGTTCGGTCCCGAGCAACAGAAGGAGCTCGCGGACACGGCGCGCAAGCTGGTCGCGCGCGGCTGCAAGGTGATGCTGTCGAACAGCGACACTCCGTACATCCGGCAGATCTACAAGGGCTTCTCGATCGATCGCGTGATGGTGTCGCGCGCGATCAACTCGAACGCGGCAAAGCGCGGCGAGGTCGCCGA
>JBBQJJ010000618.1:0-4103 GCA_038325805.1 Haliangiales bacterium | reverse complement strand
TCGCCGTCGCCGACCTCAACGGGGACGGCAAACCCGACCTCGTTGCCGTGAATAACAACGCGGTGGGCCTCTCCGTCCTCCTCGCGCAGTAGCCAACTCGGCGCGATCGTTCGCACGACTGCGAAGTCGCGATCGAGATCCGACCGCTGTTCGCTCCGTCGGAGTTCGACGTGCCGGGCGACGCGCGAAGCCACCGGGGGGATCACTCCGACGAGCGGTGGCGCCCCGGTGTGCCGCGCGGATTCGCGAGGCGCGCTGCCTCCGGTAGTCCGCCGGTGACCTGTGCATCCCCGAGCTGACCGCGCAGCCCTAGCGTTCGGTCGACAATTATCTTGAAGACGGCGAGCAGCGCCGTCTCGACGCCGGCATCTCCCTCGAGGATGCGCAGTGCCCGCGCGATCGCTTCGAGCGTCGCGAGGCCACCCTCGAGGGGCTCGCTGCGCAAGCGATAGTCGGTGGGGACCTGATCCGGCAGCGTCACGCACGGCAGCGTTGCGAGCCCAGGCTGGCGACGCCGCATCTTGTGCGCCTGACGCCACGATCCATCCGGCACGAACAACACGACCGGCTTCTCGCTGGTCGCGTACTCGGCGATCGAGACGGCGTCGTCGGCGGGATACAGCAGCAAGGCTTGCTCGTGTGGCTCGACGACCGGCAGCACGGTCGGTTGATCGCGAGCGCCGATCACGGTCACGGTGCTGCGTGCCACGCAGCGCGCCGCGAGCTGCCCCGTGTTGGTCGGCTTGGTGACCTCGCGATGATGGACGAGCAGTGCGAGTCGCGTGCGCGTCGCGAGCGCCGGCAGCAAGCTGCAGATGCACAGGGTCGTGTGCATGCGGCACTCGGGGCACCGATCGAGGTTGTCTCGACGAGACATCGCGCGAGCGGTTGTAGCGTGCCCACGAACAGACAAGCACAAGCCGACGCTGGATCGAGCTAGGGATCGCGCACGATCGGCTGCATCTCGATCGCCACACCGCCGAGCACCGCATTACCACTGAGCGGATCACGCAGGTCGTCCCCGAGGATCGCGTTGAGATTCGCGCCCGGCCGCTCGCGAGCAACCGAGAGTTGCGTGCCCGGCTGATCGTGTCCCCACCCGTGTGGCAGTGAGACCACGCCCGGCATCATGTCGTCGGTGAGCTCGACCTCGACGTCGATCGAGCGACCCTCGCGCGAGATCCGCGCACGGCCACCTGCCACGAGCGACAGCCGCGCCGCGTCGGTCGGGTGCACCAGGGCCGTGCCGCGAAAGTGGCCCTTCGCGAGCGTGGGCAGGTTGTGCATCCAGCTGTTGTTCGAGCGCAGATGACGGCGTCCGATGATCACGAGTGGCGGCGTGGGGGTCGCGAGGTCCGTCAGTGCTCGCGCCACATCGGCGATCAACGCCGGTGGTGCGAGCTCGACCTTGCCGGACGGGGTGCGCAGGATCTCCGGGATGCGCGGCGCGAGCTCGCCGAGATCGAGGCCATGCGGCGCGGCGCGCACGGCGTCGAGCGTCAGCCCATACGGCCCCGCGCGCAGGGCGAGATCGAACAGCCGATCCGGCCCGCGTCGCGGTGCCACGGCGCTCAGGATCGCGTCCGTCATCGGACCCGCGACGCGGCGCACATCCTCGGCGGCGAGCTCGTCATCGAGCGCTGCGACATCCACGCCTGCACCGCGACCACGCACGATCCCGATCAAGCGCAGGAGCAGCTCCCACTCGGCGGGATGCCCGGCAGGCGCAGCGACGAGCGGCTCGCTGTAGCGCGCGGTGTTTCGCCACGCGAGCTGAGGAAAGGCCACGTCGAAGTGCGGATCGGCGAGTGACGAGTAGCCCGGCAGGATCACGTGCGCGTGGCACGACGTCTCGTTGAGGTAGATCTCGAAGCTGATCATCAGCTCGAGCGCGCCGAGCGCGGTGGCGAGCCGCGGCCCGTTCGGCGCCGAGAGCACCGGATTGCCCGCGATCGTGATCAGGGCGCGCACCTGGCCCTCCCCGGCCGTCTCGATCTCCTCGGCGAGACAGGTGATCGGGAGCTCGCCAAACACCTCGGGCGCACCCGACACGCGACTGCGGCGCCGTCCAGTCGCGATCCCTTTTGCCTTGCCGGCTGCCGTGTTCGCGGCAAACGCGGCCGCCTTGGGAAACATCACGCCGCCGACGTCGTCGAGATGCCCGGTCAGCGCATTGATCACGTCGATCAACCACGACGCGAGCGTGCCGTAGGCCTGCGTGCACGTGCCGATGCGGCCGTACAGCGCGGCACGTGGCGTGGTGGCGAGCATGCGCGCGAGCTCGCGGATCCTCGCCGCGGACATCCCACAGCGATCCGCCACGACCTCCGGCGACACCTCCCGCACCACCGCCCTCACCTCCTCCACTCCCACGACATGCGGCGCGATGCGGCCGAGGTTGACGAGGTTCTCGGCGAACAGCGTGTGGACGATGCCGAGCAGCAGAAACGCGTCGCTCCCTGGGCGAAGGAAGTGATGCTCGTCCGCCAGCGCCGCCGTCTCCGTGCGCCGCGGATCGATGACCACGAGCTTGCCGCCGCGCGCCTGCATCGCCTTCGCCTTGCCGCGAAACTCGGGGACCGTCCACATGCTGCCGTTCGACGCGACCGGGTTCGCACCGAGCACCACGAGCAGCTCCGTGCGCGCGAGATCCGGCACCGCGACCGACAGCCAGTGACCGTACATCCAGCCCGACGCGAGCTGCTTGGGCATCTGATCGAGCGTCGATGCCGAGAACGCATTCGCGGTCCCGATCGCCCGCGTCAGCCGCGTGCCGTACAGCAGCAGCCCCGCCTTGTGCGCGGTGGGATTCCCCGCATACGTCGCGACGCTGTTGGCGCCGTGCGCCGCGATGATCGGCGGCAACCGGCGCTCGATCTCCGCGAACGCCTCGTCCCAGCTGACCTCGACGAACGTGCCGTCGCGCTTGACCAGCGGCGCACGCAGGCGATCCGGATCGTCGTGCAGCTCGTCGAGCGCGGCGCCCTTGGGACAGATGAACCCGTGGCTCAGCACGTCGTCGTCATCGCCGCGGATCCGCGTGATGCGGTCGCCCTCGACGGTGATGTCGAGTCCACAGCACGCCTCGCACAGCGGACAGATCCGGCTCGCCATGCCGAACTCTACCCGAGCGCCGGCCGCCTAGCGCTCGACGGTGGGCCGCGCGTTCTCGGGAAGATCGAACATGCCCACCATCACGACCTCGCGCTCGGCCGTCGCCACCACGATGCCGCACAGCGTGGCAGCGCTGCGCCGCACCAGCACGCCGCTACTGCCGACCGCAACGAACCTGATGCCATCGCCCTCCGTGGTGGTCAGCGTCCCGGCATAGACATCGTGGTGGTCGAGATCCTTGCGCTCGATGTCCTCGATCGAGCCCGTGGCACACGTGCGCTTGCCGTGCTCGCGTGCACCATCTCGGAGCGCGAGCGGAATCGAGGTCTCGGACGTCGCGAGCTTCACCTGATCGAGGACGAGGCGATGTGCGATCGCAGACCTCGCGACGGTCCAGGCGTCGCGAGTCGAGACCGCCGCGGCGAGGCTCGCGGGCTCGGGCTTGGATGGCGCGTCGACACGCGTCGGCGCGCTCGGCTGCGCGATCGGCAACGTCGTTGTCGAGGTGCGAGGCCCGAACATCGCGAACCCTGCCAGCAGCGCCGGAAAGACATAGATCAGGAGCCCGATCGTCGTGAGCGCAAGCCCCTTCGTGGCGATCGGCCCACTCTGCTTCTTGCCGTCGTACGTGGTTGGCTCGCGCAGCGCCTCCGGGCTCGACAGGATCCAGAGACCCCATGCGAGTAAGAGTGGCGCGATCGCGATCACCACGAGCGCGACGGCGAGCATTGCGAGCGGCGCGACCCCATCGCGCACCGTACCCACGACGAGCCCGGCGACGAGAAAGCCGTACAGCGCAGCCACCGCCGCGACCCACTTCTTCTTGCGGGGCGTCCACGGTGCACTCTGTCGCCTGGCGACGCGCGAACTGGGTGCCGGTGCTCCGTCGGGTTTCCACGGCGTGGCTGTTCCAATGCCGCGAATGATCCGACTCCACAGGAGGTCTCCCTCGTCGGTCGGAACCAGCGCGTTGCGCTCCTTCCGGGCAC
>JBBQJJ010000617.1:0-4110 GCA_038325805.1 Haliangiales bacterium | reverse complement strand
CCTCGATCATCGACCGCAGCTCACCGGGTTTCGTCGATGGTGGATGTGGGGTGCGACCTGGCGCGAGCAGGATCAACGGTACACGGCGATCGTAAGCGTAGATCGAGCCGTGCCCGGTGGCGACCGGCTCGTCGAGATCATGCGTGATCCAGTGCTCCGCGGGCATCCAGATCAGATCTCCCGAGCGCTCGACGTCGAGCCCGACACAGATCGCGTGGGCGTCCCCGGTGCGCCCCTCGCAGTTGCCGGCGAGCGCGGTCTTCGGCTCGACCCATGCGATGCCGGGCAGGGTGCGCAGCTCGCGCTGGATCGCCGCGGTCACCTGATCGCGGGAGCTCGTGGGGACTGCCGTGGTGAGGTACACGTTCGGGTACTTCGCGTCGGCGATCCATGTGCCGTCGCCGAGGACCGAGGTCGCGGCGTGTTGCGCGACCTCGTGCACGGTCTCGTAGAACAGCCTCCCGCCGCGCCCGATCCGCTCGGGCACCGGGCTCGCGCCGTGATCGCTGGTGACGACCATCGACCAGGTGCCGGCACCGACGCGCTGATCGAGCGCGGTGAGGAAGCTCTTCAACTCGCGATCGAGCCGCAGCTCGGCGTCCCACATCTCCCACGACTCGTGGCCCCAGCCATGCCCGACGTAGTCGTGGGCCGACAGGCTGATCACGTTGAGATCGGGTGTCGCGCGCGTGCCGAGATGTTCACCGGCGATCGCCGCGAGCGCGACATCGAACGCGATCTCGTTGCCGGTCGGCGTCGCGAACACCGCGTCGGCAGCATCGCCGGTGGCATCGGGATCGTGCGGGAACACGCCGCCGAACTTCTTCTCGCCGAGCTCGCCGGGACTTGCGTCGGCGATCCCACTTCGCCTTGCGAGGAGCTCGGGATCGAGCGGCTTCCAGACCTCGTGGATACGAGCGGAGATCGGATGCTCGGCATTGTGGGTGGCGAGCCACGTGGGCACCTGATGCGAGGTCCACGCGATCGCCTTCTTGTCGTACCAGATCGGCATCCCGGCATGACCGAGCGAGAGGATCGCGGACCTGTCCTTGAGCGCGACGGCGACGGCCCTGCCACCCGCGCGTGTCACCGAGTCGCCGAGGCCGGGAACGCGTGACCACTGCGAGGTGCGTGTGCCGTCGGGTGCGGCGACCGATGCGAGGCGCTTGTCGAGCTCGCGGTGGTACCACTCGTTCGCGAGCACGCCGCTCTGGTAGGTCGCCGCGCCGCTGCCGAGGAGCGTGTGACCCGGCGCCGTCAGCGTCGCGATCGACGGATGCTCGCCGACGAGCCACTCCCCCTCGGAGAGCAGCCGCTGAAAGCCGCCGGCGTCGAGGTGCGGACGCTTGACCTCGAACGCCCACTCGGGCCACTGATCGAGGACGAGCAGCACCACGAGACGCGGCTGTGCCGACGCCGGCGTTCACACCGGTGGTGGGCCGCAGGTGACCGCAGCCAACGCGAGGAGCGCGAACCGCTTCAGTCGTCTTCTCCACTGCAGTAGAAGTCGACGTGATCGCTGCCATGGCGCGCCTCGACCACGCCCTCGACGGCATTTCTTGCGAGCACGTCGAGCATCCCCGCCGCGGCGAACCGCGAGTCGGCAGCCGTCGACAGGGTGAGGTCGACATGCAGGCGATCGCCTTGCTTGACCAGACGCCCCATCGACGCGAGCGACGGATGGACGTCCTCGTCATAGAACGAGTTCCACGCCGCGGTGACCGCACGCTCGAGCGCCTCGCGCGAGTCGTACCGGTACGAGCCGTAGTAGCGAAGATGTCCGGGTGGCATGCAACTGTTATCGCGGCCGGCTGCGACCTCCGGATCGCCTGCATGTGACGATTGCTCCACGCGACGGAGGCGTGAGATCCCGTTCAGAGGTCGACCGATCTTGCGATCGCATGCGAGTTCGACAGGCTCGAGGGCTACGGGTTCGCCGCGCCCTTGCTCTGCGCACCGGTCACGAAGGTACCGAACACCGTCGGGGAGCGCGCGAAGCTCATGGTCGCGGGCGCGGCGCCCTCGTCCCAGTCGACGCTGTCGGACAGCGCCTGATCCGATGCGCGATAGACGAAGATCGCCTCGTCACTGCCGAGCTTGAAACCGGAGGTCACGTCGTCGACGTCCTGCGCGTAGTACGCGCCCGGCGCGAGCGTCATCGCGGGAAACGCCTTGGCCTTCGTGAAGTCACCCTCGCTGTCGACATAGACAAAGTCGGAGAGCTCGACCGGCGACGTCGTTGCGTTGACGACCTCGATCCAGTCCGGCGTGTCGCCGGCGGCGACCTCGTTGACCACGAGGATGCGCAGCGCGACGGGGCCATCGCTGGGCATCCCGTCCGGATCGGGTGATGCGGTGTCGACCGGTGGTAGCGGGCCATCGGTGAGCGGGGGAGAAGCATTGCTACAGGCGGCGAGGGCGATGACGAGAGCACGTGCGCGCATGACTACTCCAGGATGAACGGGGCGATGGCTGAAGCGATCAACATGACCTGCGTGGCGTCTCCGGCATCGGCGCCGGGCAGGGGCATCGCGGCACCGGACGTCGTCACGCGATCGACGGCAAGCCACACGCGCAAACGACCGCGCTGGCGACCCGGATCGGCGCTCGTGGGACCACGCTGCGGTGCGGTGGTTGGCTCGAGCCACGGCTCGTACGCGATGCCGCCACCGAAGGTCGAGATCCGCCCGCCGCCGTCGGAGAGACCGAGCGAGGAACCACGCGCGGCGAGGTAGACGCGATCGACGATCTGCGCGTCGGCCCAGCCACCGATCATCAGCCCCTCGGCAGCAGCTTGATCGCCGATCCCCTGCGCGAACACGAGCTCGACGCCACCACGCACGTGCGGCGACACGACGGTGGCACCACCACCATAGCGGCGATCGCGAATCGAGGCGACTCCGACCGAACCATCGCGCACCACCCCGGCGAGCACGACGCGGAGCTGCGACGTCGTGATCGGCGCGACCTCGAGCACGCCGGTCGTGGTCTTGCCGGTGTTGCGCTCGGGGAACTGCGGACCTTCGCCGTTGCCGATCGAGAGCGTGCCGCGAACAGGTCCGGCAGAGACGCGCACGACACCCGCGAGATCCGTGGGCTGCCACCCGAGCAGGCGCTCGCTGCCGGTTCGTGACAGTGGCTTGATCGTGTAGTTGTCCTCGACGCTGCGCAACCAGACGTCGGGGACGAAGCCGAGCGCGCCCTCGATGCGGAAGGCGCCGAGGTCGTGCTTGCCGAACAGCTGGGCCGTGCGAAGGCGAAACACCGTCGAGTCGCCGTCGATGCCGAGCGAGCCACCTTCGAGCGCAGAGCGGATGGCTTCGAACCGGAGCTCCGCCGCGGCTTGCTTGCCGAGCTGAAGGCGGCCGCCGAATTCGCCGCGATCGAGGCGCAACTCGGAGAGATCTTCACCCTCTCGACGAGTCATCCGCGCTTGCGAGGTCAGCTCGAGCTCGACGTACAGGCGCGACATGAACCAGGGCGCCCACAACATCGCCCGCTCGGGCGCGACGGCAGTGGTCTCGACCGACGACGCGACCGGCGTCGGGGTGGGTGTAGGTACCGCGGCGACGGGCGGTGCGGGTTCGGCACCGGGGCTCTCCGCGGGCTCCCCCGGCTGTTCGGCCCACGCGAGGTTCGTCAGACCGAGGAGGAGTGCGATCGAGATGTGGGTCATTGCGGCCTTCCGAGATCGAGCAGCGTGGCCAGGTCCTGGTCTTTCATCAGCGCATGGTCGGCGATCACCTGCGCGGCATCGCCCGCGGCGAGCGCTGCGATCTCGTCGGCGAAGGCACTCTCACGACCGGCTAGCAACGGAGCGATCACGTTGGCGCCGAGGATTCGATCCGCGGTCAGGGCTTGCGCGTGCGCGCGGGCGAGCAGCGCGCCGTAGAGCTTCGCGATCACGCGTAGCTGAGTCGGGTCATCGATCACGAGCGCCGCGAGATCGTCGAAGTTGATGCCGCGCTGGTAGGCCTCGCGATCGCGGATCTTGAAGCTGAGACCACCGACCTGGGCGGCGCCGAGCAACCGATCTCCGTCGAACCGTGCATGAAGCCGGAGCTGCGTGTCGACGGCGCGCTCGGCCGGCGTGTCCCACTCGGCCCCTTG
>JBBQJJ010000616.1:0-4116 GCA_038325805.1 Haliangiales bacterium | reverse complement strand
GGCGGCGACCTGCGCGTCCACGTCGCCCATCCGCTCGTAGCAATCGGCTGCCGCTTTCGGCCAGGCAGGATCCTCGGGGTCGAGTTGCTCGAGCTCGAGGTAGGCCACGACCGCTACCTGCGGCTTGTTCCGTGCGCGCGCAGCAAGTGCCTCGTCTCTGAGGTCGGCGATCTTCGACGACATTTATCGATCATGAAGGCTCGAGGCCGGCTGTCATATGTGATGGTCATCGAAATGTCCGATTCCGTTCGGTAACGTTCCGAACCTCGTCATCACCCAAGGCACCGCGATCATTCGATCATCCTCCACCGAGCTGTCCCAGCAGGTACGCGAGGATCAGCCCGAACGCGGTCGCGATCCCGCTGAGTGCCTGCCTTCGCGGTACGCCTTGGGGAACACCTCGGTCGCCAGGCTGGCGACGACGGCCCCTGCCGCGAAACAGCGCGTGCCCGCGAGGACATCAGCCGAAACGCCCTGGAGCAGGAGGTTGCCGCCGAGCGCCGCAGCACTCAGGACCAGCGCGGTCGCGCCCCAGATCGCGAAGATCCGCCCCTTCGATCGCGAGGAGTTGACCATCTCCCTCGCGCCGCCGGCTGCCTCGGGGAGGTTCGACAGGAAGATCGAGCCCGCCAACGCTGCCACCTCGAGCGGTGACGCGCCGATCAACGCCACACCGAGAGCGAGGTTCTCGGGGACACCGTCCAGCGAGATCGCGATCAGCAATCCCATCCCACCAGATGCCCCTCGCTTCTCGTCGACCCAGTAGTCCAGCAACGTGAACACGGTCGCACCGACCACGACTGCGCCGAGCGAGAGCACTAGCGAGCTGTCCCGGACCGATGGTTCGATCAGCTCCAACAGCAGGGACTCGATCAGAGCGCCACCCGCGACCGCGATCAGCAAACCCTCCCAACGCTCCGACAGCGATCCCCACAGGCCCCACGCTGCACCGAGCAACAGCGCACCCGAAACCACGACAATGACGATGAGTGTGATCAGCACGCGGGACCCAAGGCAACGCGTTCGAGCACATCACGAACGCCCGAGTGTGATCGCACAGAAGGTGACCCCGGGTCCGGCGCAGTGGCCGTGACGGTCGTCCTCGGTAGTGGTCCGAGTGGAGCCAGCGTCAGCGCGTCGCGAAGCGCAGGCGTGATTGGGTCAGAGAGTCGCCAACACCGCCAAACGCAACCGCCATGGTCACCGAAAATCGATTGGACCAGACCTGCATCACGATCGCTCGATCTAGCAAGTTCGGTCGACGCCGAGGCGCCGACCGAAGTCGTCCTGGATCGCTCTCGCTCGGCGTCGCGCCGACGAGCTTGGCGTTCTCGTCGAACGAGGTGCAGGTCGTCGGACCTCCGATTGGAAGATCCCTGGGCGAACATGGCGGGTTGCGTTTGGCGATTTGGCGACCCTCTGACCACGCTTGTCGATCCACGCACGAAGCCCTGAGATCTACGGCGCCCCAGGTGCCCGGGCTACTCCGGTACGGATGCACCCGGTGTTAGCTGACGCTCGCCACGTTCGTGATGTGCTTGGTCGCGGAGCGGTCGACGACGCCGCCACCGACCTTCGACAGGTTGACGTTCACGAGCTTCGACACGCCAGGCTCCTGCATGGTGACGCCGTACAAATTGTCGGCAGCCTCCATGGTGCGCTTGTTGTGCGTGATCACGATGAACTGCGACCGATCGGTCATCTCGCGAACGATCTCGTTGTAGCGATCGACGTTCGCTTCATCGAGCGGCGCGTCGACCTCGTCCAAGATGCAGAACGGCGACGGCTTGATCAGGAAGATCGAGAACACCAGCGCGACGGCCGTGAGTGCTTTTTCGCCGCCGGACAGCTGATCGACGGTGACGTTCTTCTTGCCCGGAGGCTGGGCGAAGATCTCGACGCCGGCCTCGAGGATGTCGCCCTCTTCGCTCGACAGCGAGAGGTTGGCGTGGCCGCCGCGGAACAGCCGCGGGAACACTTCCTTGAAGGTGGCGTTGACGCTGGTGAAGGTGTCCTTGAACAGCTTGCGGCTGGTCTTGTTGATCTTGTCGATCGCCTTCGCGAGCTGGTCGACGGCGCGCTCGAGATCGATCTGCTGCGCCGACAAGAACTCGAACCGCTTCGAGACATCGGCAAACTCGTCGATCGCGGTGAGGTTGATGTCGGTGCCCATCCGCTCGATCAGCTCGCGGAGCTCGGTGAGCCGATTGTCCTCGGCATCGCTGACGAGGCCGCGCTGGTGGAAGTCCGGCAGCACGTCCGCCATCTCGAGCTGGTACCGCTCGGAGAGCTGATCCTCGACAACCTTGCGGGTCATCCCGATCTGACCGAACCGAAGCTCGAGCGAGGTGAGCTCGTTCTGCAGGGCATCGGACTTCACCCGCAGCTCGCGAACCGCGAGCTCGATCTCGGTGAGGGACTCGAGCCGCGTCGTGTAGGCGATGCGCCCTTCCTCGAGGGTGCGCGACTCGATCGCCTGCTGCTCGCGGGTGAGCGCGAGCTCGGCGGCGAGCTGTGCGCAGCTCTCGCGCAGCGCGGTGGCGCGGTTCGCGGAGTCATCGCACTCGATGCGCAGCCGCTCGACCCGAGCTGCGAGCTCGGCGTCGGTCTGCGCGAGGCGGAGCGTGGCCGTCTCGACCGCGGCGCGCTGCGCCTCGGCCTGGGCTGCACGAACGCGGACCTCGGTGAGCGCTTGCGCGAGCTCCTCGAGCCGCTCGCGATGACCGCCGAGCAGCGCGATCAGATCGAGCTGCGTGGTCTCGGCGACACGCTGCTGCTCTTCGGCGAGCGCGAGCCGCTCGCGATGCGAGGCTTCGTCGGACGTGATGCCGGCGAGCCGCTCCTCGAGCTCGATGTGCTCGCGCGACAGCATGTCGAGCCGAACGCGCAGGCGATCGAGCTCGCCACGCACACGGGCATCATCCTTCTCGTGACCGACGATCGCGACCTCGCCCTCGTGGACCTGCTTGCGCAGCCCCTCGATCGCCTTGGTGACCTGCGCGAGCTCGGTCTTCGCCGAGTGCAGGCGCTGCGTTGCATCGGACAGCTGATGCTCGAGCGTCCCGACCAGCTCGTGGAGCTCGCGAATCTCGCGCTTCTGAGCGAGCACGCCGGCACCCTGTGCCTCGCGTGAGCCCCCCGAGACGATGCCGTCATCGTCGACGATATCGCCCTCGAGGGTGACCAGCCGCTCGGCGAGCCCGCGCTGGTGCAGCTCGATCGCGCGCTCGAGGTGATCGACGACCAGCGTGCGCCCGAGCAGCCGCATGCCGACCGCTTCGAAGCCCTCGGCGAAGCCGACCAGATCGGCCATCCGACCGAGGACACCTTCCTCGAGCACCACATCGTCACCGGCGTTGCGCGCAGCGATCGCGGCGGCGGCAGGATCCTGACTGCGGTCTTCGAACGCGAACGCGGCGCCCGGCGCCTCGTCCGACACCGGCGCGCTCTCGGCGAGGAACATCGCCGCGAGCTCCGCCACCAGCGCCTCGTCCTCGACCAGCTCGGCATCCATGCGCAGCGAGCGCGCGCGGAGCTCCGCACCGATCGTGAACACGGCGCAATCTGCCTCGAGCGCCGACTGCAGCGAGCCGTCGACAGCGACAGCGTCGGCGGGTGCGTGTGCGTACATCGCATCCGCGAACTGCGTTTGCGCGCGCAGCGCCGCGCCGACCGACGCGATCTCGGTATCCGCGAGGGCCGGCTCGGAGATCAGCGCGTCGACGTAGCGCACCCGAGCGCGCAGACTCTCGCCGAGCGAGGCGAGCGTGCCATCGGCGATCATGCCCTCGATCAGCGCATCGACATCCGGCACGCCGGTGAACGACGCGACCACCTCGAGCGCGGCAGCCAGCGCCGCATCCGCCGCCTGGCTGCGAGCCCGCAGGGATTGTCCCGTGCGCGCGAGCTCTGCGTCGGCGCGCAAGCCGGCCACCAGCGCACGCGCCCGGAGCTCGGCTCCCACCTTGAGCGAGAGGTCAGGACCTGCACGATCGACACCGCGGTCTTCGATCACCACCGTGGGCGAGCTGCCCTCGGCAGGTCGGAAGGCCAGCACGTGCGGCGCGGACAGATCGCGATTCGGATTGCCCTCGCCTTCGAACTTGTTGGCAGCGC
>JBBQJJ010000615.1:0-4118 GCA_038325805.1 Haliangiales bacterium | reverse complement strand
GAACTCGCGAGACACCGCGGTCTTCGGCTCGTCGATCACCTGCGCCGGTGTGCCGTCCTCGGCGATCGTGCCCTTGTCGATCACCCAGACGCGCGTCGCGATGTCGTGCGCGAACTGCATCTCGTGGGTGACCACCAGCATCGTCATCCCTCCCTCGCGGAGATCCTTGATCACCGCCATCACCTCGTCGCGCATCTCGGGATCGAGCGCGGAGGTGGGCTCGTCGAACAGCAGCACCTCGGGCGTCATCGCGAGGGCACGCGCGATCGCCACCCGCTGCTGCTGCCCACCGGAGAGCTCGTGTGGATACGAACCGCCTCGGTCTCCCAACCCCACTCGCTCGAGCAACGCGAGCCCCGCCTTCTCCGCGTCTGCTGACGCCACTCGTTTGACCTGGACGGGCGCGAGCATGATGTTCTGGATCGCCGAGAGGTGCGGGAACAGGTTGAACTGCTGGAACACCATGCCGACTCGACTGCGCAGTGCACGCAGCGCCGGCTCGCTACCGCGCATCCCGGGGACGAGCTTCGCCCCGGCGATCTCGACGTGACCCTCGTCGAACTTCTCGAGATAGTTCAGGCAGCGCAGCAGCGTGGACTTGCCACCCCCCGATGGGCCGACGATCGCGATGGTCTCGCCTTTCGCGACCTCGGCGGTGACGTCCTGCAGCACGCGCCGCTCGCCGTGACGCTTAGAGAGTGTGCGGACGCTGATCACGCGACAACCTCCTCTCCAACCGGCGCGCGAGCTCCGACAACGGAAAGCTCAGGATGATGTAGAGCACCGCGCACGCGATCCCCGGGATCAGGTAGCTGCGCATCTCGAGCGCCGCCATCTGCATGCGCTTGGTCAGCTCGATCGCTGCGACCGTCGACACCAGCGACGAATCCTTGAGTAGCGAGACAAAGTCATTGGTCATCGGCGGCAGCGCGAGCCGCAACGCCTGCGGCACCATGATGAAGCGCAGCGTCTGCCATGGACTCATGCCCAACGCGCGCGAGGCTTCGCTCTGTCCTCGAGGAATGGCGAGCAGCGCACCTCGGTAGACCTCCGCTTCGTACGCGGCGTAGTTGAGTCCGAGCCCGAGGACGCCCGCCTGGATCGGTCCGAGGTGCAGCGCCTCGCCGAGTCCGTAGTAGAGGACGAACAGCTGCAACAGCACCGGGGTGCCGCGAAATAGCTCGATGTAGATCCGCGCGGCCACGCTCGGCGCAGGCCCACCGTAGACGCGCATGATCGCGAGCAGCAGGCCGAGGGGCACGGCGATGACGAACGCGAACACCGACAGCTCGAGTGTCAGCAGCGCAGCGTCGAGGAACTGGCTGACCATCTCGCCGTCGAACTCACGCGGCGGCGGCGCGACGCTGAGCCCGACTTCCTCGGTCTGCCGGTGATCCCACAGCTTCCACTTGCGGAGGATGTTCTCGAGCTCGCCGTCCCGCTTCATCGCGCCGAGCACTTGATCGATCGCGGCCTTGAGCTCGCGATCATCCTTACGAATGCCGATCGCGTACGACCCGCGCGCGACGTCATACGGCAGACATTTCACCGCCGCGCGCGTGCAGCCGTAGCGATCCGCGATGATGTTGTCGAGCAGCACGCCGTCGACGCGGCCGAGCTCGAGATCGATGTACGGCTCCTCGTTGCCCTCGTACGGCGCGCCGTCCATCGGGAGCATCTTGATGATGTCCCACGCGTAGGTTTCGTTGAGCGAGCCGACGCGCCTACCCACGAGATCGAAGATGGACAGATACGGATCGCCTTTCCGGATCGTCAGCGTCTCGGCGTAGATGAAGTAGGGCTCGGATAACAGGATTCGATCGCGGCGCGCCCCCGTCGCCTCGAGTCCGTTCATCACGATGTCGAAGTCACCGCGCTCGAGGGATGGCACGAGCTGCGACCACGTGTACTGCACCATCCGATGCTTGACGCCGAGGCGCCGCGCGACCGCATCCATGATCTCGACCTCGAAGCCGGTCAGCTTCGACGGATCCTCGGGGTCCTCGAACACGAACGGTTCGCCGCCGGCGCGGTCCGCTCCCCACGTGATCTCGCCGCGTTGCTTGATTCCCGCGTAGGTCTGACCCGGTGCATCCGCATCTCCAGCACACGCCCCGACGACGAGCGCAACGACGAGGAACCACACACGTGCCAGCGAGCCGCAAGGCGAATCCATGCCCTTGGGGTGTGCCAGCGAGCGGCAAGGCGAGCCAATGCCCCTGGGGTACACCGTCGCAGTATGCCAACATCAACCCATGGATTTGGGGCGCATGCTCGACAAATGCCGCCGCGATCAGTGGTCGATCGACGACCTCGATTGGTCGGTTCCGCCGCCGGCTCTGCCGCGCGACAAGGAAGAGGCCGTCGTCCAGGCGTTCATCGACATGGCCGGCATCGAGCTGCTCGCTGGTGCGCTGTTCGAAACGCAGCGCGAGAAGACCGACGACCCGACGCTCCAGAAGATCTTCTCCACCTTCGTCGCCGACGAGAAGCGGCACTCTGCCGTCGCGACACGACTCGCACAGCACTACAACGTCAACCACTATCGCGACTACAAGGAGAGCTCGGCGCTCACCGCGTTCCGGCCGCACTTCCTTCGGCTCGTCCGCGACACCTCACCCGAGATCGCGAATGCATACATCACGTCGGGTGAGCTGATCCTCGATGTCGCGCTGCTGCGCTCCCTCGACGATTACGTCGCCGACGAGATGAGCCACCGCGCGATGCACCTGATCAACCGCGACGAATCGCGACACATCGCGATCGATTTTCACATGACGGAGTACTACTGCTCCGACGACTACCAGGCGATGCTGGCCAAGCGCCCCCGAGTCTCGAAGCGCCGGTTCGCCAAGATGCTCGGCAACATCGCGGTGATGATGTGGTTCGTGCGGCCGTTCCTCCAGCAGGTGTTCCTGGCGCCGATGGATCGCACGGACCCGTCAGGGCGCCGGATCACCGAGGCGTTCAAGCGGATCCAGCTCGTGCTGCGCAAGCCCACCGTCGCGCGCTCGCCGTTCTCGCAGATGATGCTGCGGTTCCAGGATCTCTACAACCACCCGGTGATCGGCAAGCTGTTCGGCGGCGTGCTGCTGCGTCTCCTCGGTGCCGACGATCGCGCCGCGCGGATCCTGTTCACGCAGGACGAGCTCGCACGCACGCAGGCGATGTCGTTCGACGAGCTCGCCGAAGAAGCGATCGCGTTCAAGTACAGCTGACCGACCAGCTCGCCGCACACGAGGTCGGCGCGTAGCACGCTGTTTCGCGAAGTCAGGCACGACCAAGACCGTTCGACGAGCTCGCGCGTTTGGGGCGCGGTGCAACCTCGCCTTGGCTTCGCACGGATCCGCATGCTCGGCGTTCTCGTCCTCGTCTCGCTGTACGGGTGTGCAGCACGCAGCTACCGGACCTACGACAGCCCGCCGCAATCGGCGCTCGCGAATCGGCCATCGTACGACGACCCCTCGAGCAGTCGCACGCAGAGCGAGTCGGTCGCGTTGAGCGGCTCGGTGTCGGTGCAGCGTCGTGTCCTCGCGTCCGCCCCCGGAGCGCTCGCAGGTGCCGTCGGTAGCTTGTTCAGTGGTCAGACGCCAGCCTCGCCACCCACGGCACAACCGCTCGCCGCGCCGAAGACAGATCCCGAGAAGCTGGTGGTCGAGGCGTGGATCGACATGCGTGTCGACGATCCGGCGAGGGCCACCGCGGAGATTCGCGCGAAGGTCGAAGCCGCGGGTGGGCGCGTGATCTCCGAGAACGTGATCGGGCCGCACAACAAGGCGAGCAGCGCCGCGATGGAGCTCCGCGTTCCACCGCTCGAGGCCGCAGGGTTTCAGAGCTGGCTGGCGTCCAAGGGGCTCGTCGAATCGCGACGCGTGCTCGCCACGGACGTCGGCAAGCAGCTGTTCGATCAGGAGCTCGCGCTCAAGAACCTCGAGGTCACGATGACCCGCCTCCAGAAGATCGCCGAGAAGGACGCACCGATGAAGGAGCTGATCGAGATCGAGACCGAGATGACCCGCGTCCGCGGTCAGATCGAGCGCATCAAAGGCGAGCAGCGCTGGCTCCTCGATCGCGTCGCGTTCGCCACCATCACGCTGTCGCTGTCGCGCGAAGGCGGC
>JBBQJJ010000614.1:0-4121 GCA_038325805.1 Haliangiales bacterium | reverse complement strand
CGGAGATCTTTCTCGATCACCGCGAGCTTGCCGACCTCGGCCATGAAGCGGTCCGCCGCCTTCTTGTAGAGCGTCGGACGCGGCTTCTCGGCGAGCAGATCGGCGTAGTCGACGGGCTTGCCGAACACGGTGATCACCGCGTTGTCGCGCTTCGCGAGCTTGCCGAAATTCTGCGCGACATCCTGGACGACATTGTTGCCGAGGCCGTGGATGAACGCGGGGATCACCGTGGGCTTGCCGACCAATGCGAGCTTGCCGACGCCGGGTTGCGCCGGAAGGAACTTGTAGGGATCGGGTCCCTTGCCACGCGTTCCCTCGGGGTGCATGCCGAGCACGTTGCCCTGGCGCTGGAGCAGCTCGACCATCTTGTCGAGCGCCTCGTCGTTGAGCGCTCGCCGCTCGGCCTGGCGGAAGATCGGCGGATACATGGCGCCGCCGGCGATCGCCGCGTTGACCACGATGCCGAGCGGCTGGTCGTAGAAGAAGTTCGAGCGGACGGGGAAGAACAGCCGCTTCGCCCAGTGCACCGGGCCCATGTAGACGCCGAGCAGCATCGCGTACTGGTCGAAGAAGCTGCGGTGGTTCGAGACCAGCATGACGCCGCCCTCTGGCTTGAGGGCCTTCGCGTCCTCGAGCCCCTCGACCAGCATCCGGTTGGCGAGGCAAGCGCGCACCCACGCGTACGAGATGCCGCGAAGAAACTGCGTCTGCAGCCACTTACCGCGTGAGCTCTCGTTGCTGGTCTTGGCAAACCGCAGCGCGAGACGCTCGATGCGAGACAGAGAGAGCTCTTCGATCGGGGACGACGACATCGTGCGACGAATTACCACGTCCCCACGCTCCTTTGCCCCCGATCCCTGACGCTCGATAGCTGCCCGGTTCGATTGACGTAACCGCTTGTGGAGCCCTATTTTTCGCCCGCCTGCGCCGGGTCTGGGGCGACTGGCTAGCCAAGGCAACCACTCGATGTCACTCGAATTCTCCGCCGACGCTCAGAAGAAAATTGCGGCGCTGTGTGAACGCTACGCCGTGTCGGGCAGTAAGCAGTCGGCCGTGATGGCCGCGCTGCACCTCGCACAGAAGGAGCACGGGCATCTCTCCGATGATGCCCTCAAGCTCGTCGCGCGAACCCTCGACCTGCCGTACGCGCACGTCTACGGCGTCGCGACCTTCTACACGATGTACCGTCGCGAGCCCGGCGGGAAGACGACCATCCGCATGTGCACGAACATCTCGTGCATGTTGCGTCGCGGCTACGAGGTGCTCGACGCCTTCGAGAAGACCCTCGGGATCAAGAAGAACGAGGTCACGCCGGACGGCCAGTTCCACCTCGTCGAGGAAGAGTGCATCGCCGCGTGTGCGAACGCGCCGTGCGCCATCGCCGGTACCAAGTACATCCTCGACATCACGCCGGATCAGGTCCCGCAGATCATCGAAGAGCTGCGCCGCAATCCCAGGCCCGAAGGGGAGGTCGTGTAATGCCGGCACCGATTGGAACGAAGGTCGTCTACGCCAGGCACGGCAACGAGAACGCGAAGTCGCTCCCCGGCTACGAGGCGAGCGGCGGGTATGCGTCGCTGCGCAAGGCCCTCGCGATGCGTCCCGAGGACATCATCGCGGAAGTCAAAGCCTCGAACCTCCGCGGTCGCGGCGGTGCAGGCTTCTCGACCGGCGTGAAGTGGGGCTTCGTCCCCGCGGGCAGCGCGAAGGTTCACCTCGTCTGCAACGCCGACGAGAGCGAGCCGGGCACGTGCAAGGACCGCGAGCTGATCTACTGGGATCCGCACCTGCTCATCGAGGGCATGATCGTGTCGGCGCACGCGCTGCGCGCCGTCCACAACTACATCTACATCCGCGGCGAGATGATGCGCGAGTACACGGTGCTCGCGAAGGCCGTCGAAGAGGCGTATCAGCGCGGCTATCTCGGGAAGAACATCCTCGGGACCAACATCGAGTGTCACCTCACCGTGCACCGCGGCGCCGGCGCGTACATCTGCGGCGAGGAGACCGCGCTGCTCAACTCTCTCGAGGGTGAGCGCGGTCAACCTCGGCTCAAGCCGCCGTTCCCCGCGGTGAAGGGGCTGTACGGCAACCCGACGATCGTCAACAACGTCGAGACGCTGATGAACATCCCCGCGATCATCGAGAAGGGCGGCGCGTGGTTCAACGACCTGGGCGTCGGCCGCTCGGGTGGTACGCGCATGCTGTGCGTGTCGGGCCACGTCGAGAAGCCCGGCGTGTTCGAGCTGCCGATGGGCATCACGTTCAACCAGATCATCAACGACGTCTGCGGCGGCGTCTGGAAGGGCCGCAACGTCAAAGCGGTGATTCCGGGCGGCGTGTCGATGCCTCCGCTCGATGCCGACGAGCTCGACGTGCCCTGCGAGTTCGATGCGCTGCAGACCGACGAGCGCATCAAGCCCGTGATGGTGCGGCCCGGGCAGCAGTTCGATCTCGGCGGTGGAAAGCCGCTCCGCACGATGGCGGGCTCCGGCGGCATCGTCGTGATGGACGACACCACCGACATCCCGATGGCGGTGTGGCGGATCATGAAGTTCTTCGCCCACGAGTCGTGCGGTCAGTGCACGCCGTGCCGTGAGGGCACCGGTTGGCTCGAGAAGGTCTCGCGCCGCGTCGCGCACGGGCAGGGCAAGCCCGACGATATCGACCTGCTCGCGTCGATCGCGCACGGCATCGCCGGCAACACGATCTGCGCGCTCGGCGATGCAGCCGCGTGGCCGATGCTCGGCTTCCTCACCAAGTACCGCTCCGACTTCGAAGCGGCGATTAAATCCCCCAAAGGCTCCAAGAGGGCGGCCTAAGCAAATGATGAAGTGGATCTTCATACTGCTCACCGCGATCACCTTGTGGTGCGCGGCTGGGTTCCTGACCTCGGCGGAGGCGCAGCCAACCGGCAAGGGTGGGGCGCAGGTCCAGCTCAAGGAGCGCGACACCGGCAAGCCGTACGGCCACGGCGACGTGCTCGAGAACAAGCCGTCGAGCAAGCAGCCCGGCATGGCGCTGCTGTTCTGGGGCTTCGCCGCTGCCACGATCGGTGGTGCGTTGTTCGTGGTCACCCGCCGCAACCTGATCGCCGCCGTGATGGGCATGGTCGGCTGCTTCCTCGGGATCAGCGCCGTGTACATGATGCTGTACGCGCACTTCCTCTCCGTGGTGCAGATGCTGGTCTACGCCGGCGCGATCATGGTGCTGTTCGTGTTCGTCATCATGATCTTGAACCGACCGGAGGACGAACCGGTCGCGCCGTCGGGACGCGCGGGGCAAGCGATCGGCGGGCTCGCCATCACGTACCTCGTGTTCCGTCTCATCATGCTGCTCGTCAACGTCCAGCCGCCGAAGGGTGCGCTCGATGCGCCGCCGCAGTACCAGCTGCCGAACATCGGTGCGCAGGTCGGTGACAAGGTCGACTGGGGCTCGGTGAAGTCCGTCGGTATGGACCTGTTCGGACCGGGTCTGTTCCCGTTCGAGGCGATCTCGATCCTGCTGCTGGTTGCCGTGGTCGGTGCCATCGCGATCGCGCGGCCGCTCAAGGAAGACGCGGATCAAGAAGGAGGTGCCGCGTGAGTGGCATCCTGTTCGACATCAGCTACGGGCACTTCTTGGTGCTCGCAGCGATCCTGTTCTTGATCGGAACGATCGGCGTGTTGGTACGCCGCAATGCGCTGATCATCCTGATGAGCGTCGAGTTGATGCTCAACGCCGCGAACATGACGATCCTGACCTTCGCTCGGATGTGGAGTGACGTGTCGGGGCACACCTTCGCTCTGATCGTGATCGCGGTGGCTGCAGCAGAAGCTGCCGTCGGTCTCGCGATCGTGGTGGCCGTGTTCCGCGGCCGGCGCAACGTCGATGTCGATCGACTCACCACGCTCAGGCACTAGGGCAGGACAATGGACTTCAACGTCAAATTCGCCGGACTCCCCATCCTCGCCTGGATCCCCTTGCTGCCGTTGATCGGCGCGTTGATCAACCTGACCATCGGTCGCAAGCTGTCGCGCGGTGCGGTGCACACCATCGCGATCGCGTCGGTGGTCGCCGCCTGCGGTCTGTCGCTGTGGTTGGTGTTCGGGCCGCTGCTCAACGAGTACCGCCAGAACAAT